>CALDFB010000310.1 GCA_937942365.1 uncultured Marinicella sp.
TCGAGGCGATTATGATGACACCGTCATTCATAGAACAGATCCAGGATTTATTATTCAAGGTGGTGGATATACTTTTCTTGGGAATAATGCGTTCCAAAATGTTACCACTGATGCACCCATAGTTAATGAGTCACAAATATCAAATACAATAGGTACCATCGCGATGGCCAGAACATCTGAGCTGAATTCAGCAACCAGCCAATGGTTCTTTAACATGAACAATAATACAGGCTTGGACTTAGGCAGCGAATCAGGTGGTTTTGCAGTATTTGGTGAAGTGACAAGTGGTCTGGAAACACTCTACATCATTGAGTCTTTTTTACGGGTCAACTATTTTAATGCCACACCAGCCGGTGCGTTTGGACAGTTTCCTTTGTTTAGGTTTGATTCTGATGGCACCAGTGGTATTTTAGAAGAGAATATTGTGAAAATTAACAGGGCTTTTGTGCTATCAGATGAGTTTCAAATCAATGCGGGCATTTCTGGTGCATGGTTTGATCCTAGTACAGATGGGCAAGGCTTTTATTTTGAAGCTTTACCCAGTCTTGATACTCTGGTAATGGCCTGGTTTACTTATGATTCAACACTTCCAGATCCAGCAATTCCATCTTCTGTGAGTGATGCTGGAAATCGGTGGTTAACGGCATCAGGTTCTTTTCAAGGTAACCAATTTGTTGGTGACGTCTTTAAAAGCAGTGGTGGTTTGTTTGATGATTCCACTCCTGTATCTACTACACCAGTAGGAGAGGTAACCATTACTTTTAATAACTGTTCAACAGCAGTGTTGTCGTATACTTTGAATCAAGGGGAGTTAAGCAATACCATCAATATTCAAAGAATATCAGGTGCCAATGTTGATTTTTGTGAGCAACTGGCTAATGAAGCCAATCAGGGTGTTTCAACACAGTGAATTGATTTCAGTTTGCTTGAATAGATTTTCAGGCTGCCAATTTTTAATGGCCCAGTCTAGCAATGCTGACTGGGTTTTTTGTTTGAGCTGCGGCGGCTTTTGTCTCAGTAATTGTAAAACTGCCCAAGTTGTTTCATAGGGGTTTTCATGGGTAATGGCTTTGCTGTGATTTTGTTTGCTGAGTTTGGCACCATTGGAATCGGTGAGGACTGGGAAATGAGCATAGTTTGGTTGGGCTAAATTCAGTTGCTCAATCAAATACATTTGCCTGGATGTGGAGTCCATGATATCAGTACCTCGAACCACTTCTGTTATGCCTTGATCAGCATCGTCAATCACCACAGCCAATTGATAACAAAATAAGCCGTCTTTGCGTATGATGTTAAAGTCTCCTGATTGTTCAGCAATATTTTGAACTTGATGCCCTTGAAAAAAATCCTTAAACTTAAAGTATTGATGTGTGGTTTTGACCCTGATTGAGTGCATTGAGTCTGTAGGATATATCTGGTTTCTACAGGTATTTGGATAAGTGTTGACCCCGGATAATTGTTTGCGTGTACAAACACAACGATAGGTCAGTTTTTTTTCTTTAAGTTTTTGATAGGCTTGTTGGTAAGCCAGCTGTCTGTATTTGCTGGTTTGATGAATGACGGTTTCATCAGAATGTAAGCCGTAACGATCCAGCGTTTTGATGATTTGTTGGTGAGCGCCTGCAATGTTGCGCGTTTCATCAATGTCCTCAATTCTTAATAACCAGTGGCCATTGTTAACTTTGGCTTGTAAGTAGCTTACGATGGCCGCAGTCAAAGAGCCCAAATGCAAATCTCCAGTTGGAGAGGGGGCAAAGCGTCCACGATAATGGCTTTTACTCAACTTGCTCCATTTTTTCACCAGGTTCTGCGATGAAATTACCTTGGACAAAATTTACTGCCATTTTCCACATAATACTCATGGTTGAGGCATCTTCAATAAATTCACAAATGACTTGCTTGCCTTGGTTGTGGGCTTTGTCAACAATGCTTTTCACCTTATCCTGGTTTTCTTTGTTGTTACCTAAGTCATCCATAAAACTTGAGTCAACTTTAAGTAGGTCCACTGGAAAATGTTTCAAAATGCTGAATGAATTTAAACCGGAACCAAACTTTTCAACAACTATTTTACAATGCGTGGCTTTGATGGATTTGATGATCGGTTTCATTTGAGTTGCATAGGTGACTAACTCGCTTTCTCTGACTTCAAAAGCAATTTGGTCTCCTGAAACCCCAGATTTTTTGAATTGTTCGGCCAACCAATTTGGAAAGGCTGCGTCTGTTAAGGTTTGGTGAGATAGCTTAACAAACAGCATCACATCTCTGTTGGCTGATTTGATTGACTGTAGTGCCTTTCTAATCACCCAATGATCAATTTCAGTGATAAAACCATATTTAATGGCAACTGGAATAAATTGTTGGGGAAAAATTAATTGATCTTCCTCAGCTTTGAGGCGAATCAATATTTCATAATATTCTTTTTCATCACCATCTATATTGACTACAGGTTGATAATGAATAACAAATTTATCATTTTCTAAACCATCGGTAATGCGGTCAATCCACGCTTTTGATGCAGCGCGTGCTTGTTTTTCCTCTTCTGCTGGGTCGAATATTTTAACCTGGTTTCCACCAGATTCAATCAAAGCATTCAAGTTGTCACTTAAAGTCTTGATGACTTCTCTACCGGACTCTACTTGTGGCGTCAATTGAGTGACAGATAAACTCACCGTGCAGTTGACTGATGTATTGCCGGCACTGAAGATTTGATCAGAGATTATGGTGCGTAGTTTTTCGGCCACTTTTTCTGCATTTTCTATTGAGGTTTTCAGTTTCAATATGAAAGTTGTGTCAGAATATCTGCAATAAACCACGTCTTTACCAAGTTTGGTTTCCAGAAACTCCGCAAGACTGATAATAAAAAGATCTAAACTACCTATGCCTAATTCTTTTTCATGACGGTCAGCATCGTCTATGCCCACCATCAATAGACTGTCACCAGCTTTGTTTTTAGCGGCGTCAACAGATTCTGAAAGCAGCTGGTGAAAGTATGTGCGATTATAGAACTTGGTTAATAAATCTTTGTTCTTGATTTCAAACAGTTCTTTTTCTACTTCCGGGTCAGCAGAAGGAATGTTAATGATGAATTGAGCGCATTTTTCACCATTTATGGTGGCTTTAGAAACATTGACTATGCCATCAAAATCTTCACCACCTGAGGTGATCATTTTAAATTCCAAATCGCTATCAGGCATGATGTTTTTATTGATGTCGCGTAATATTTGCTTGGCTCGAGCAATGTCATCCTTGGCGATCATGTTCAGGAATGGTGTGACTTCAAGTTCTTCAAAATCGTCATACTTAAATAGCTCTTGGTATGATTGATTGGAATAGACATGCATGCCATCATGAATGTATGCAATGGCCTGTTTGGATGAATCTAACAATAAATTACAGCGTTTTTCAGTATTTTTTAACTCCAAAGCCATGGTTATATTCTTCCGTCTATCGTGCAGTGCTCTTACATCTCGCAGGATGACGTGTCTCATATGGTCTGGTAATTTCGGAGTACAGTAAGAAGTGGCGCCTACATCGATCGCTTCGGTTATTAAGTCTGTATCAAAATTATCAAGCAGTGCGATGACAGGTAAATCGACGCCCATGCGTTTGATGTGATCGACGACAATCTGGCAAGGCAATTCATTTTGTAGTTGCTGGCACAGCACCAAGTCCAGAGGTTTTCTTTCTAAAATACCAACCAGGTCATCTTCGTTGGTACACCGAACAGGTCTGACCGCTATTTGATAGTTTCTGAGTAACGAGAGGATGCGTTCTGCTTCTTCTTCAGATTGGTGAATGATCAGTAAATTGATTGATTTTTCAGCAGCCAATGTATTTTTCCTTCTATTGATTTATAGTAAGTTTTTATGTTGGTAGTCGGGTTATTAGACTCCAAACCAATATGTCATTTAATTACGACACAGCACTGTATTATAATGCCATTGTATGATGCTGAACAGGGGGGGCTTGGTATTTGATCAGAGTCCCCTTAAAATAAACTGGTTTTATTGCTTTGGCCAGCTTCTTCTTTAACTAGCTTGGGTACCAGGTATCCTGGTAATTGAGCTTGTAGTTGTTGGTGAATTTTAATGGCTTGAGGTTCTGGTACTGTAAAGTGTGCTGCATTTTGTACTGCATCCATTTGGTGTAAGTAGTAAGGTAGCACGCCAAGGTCGAATAGCTTTTGCGATAAATCTGTCAATACTTCTACGCTGTCATTGACGTTTTTCAGTAAAACACTTTGGTTTAATAGTATGAATCCAGCTTGTTTTAACCCAGCTATTTTTTTGCGAGCCAGAGAGTCGATTTCTTGGCTGTGATTCACATGCAAAACCATGACCTTGTTGAAAGTGAGCTGGGCGGCCCAGTTAAGGAATTCTGGGTCGATTCTTTGTGGTAATACCACGGGTATGCGACTGTGAATTCGTAAGGTTCTGATGTGTGATAGGTTTTGTAAAGCGTCGCTCAAAACGCGTAAGGTTTTAGTATCTAGCGTTAATGGGTCGCCACCACTGAGTATCACCTCATGTATGCTGCTGTTGTTTTCAATATATTCTAAGCATGCTTGCCAATGTTTTCGCGGCGCAAAGCTTTGACTGTATGGAAAATGACGGCGAAAACAATAGCGACAGTTGACGGCACAACTACCGCTGGCTATCAACAAAACACGACCGTGGTATTTATGAATTAAGCCAGGAACTTGAGTGGCTTCATGATCTCCAACTGGGTCATTTAAATAGTCAGTTGTGTTTATGTTTTCTGCAGCAGCAGGTGTAAATTGCGCCAATATTGGATCAGATAAACCTTTTGAATGGTCGACTAAGTTCATCATTTGTGCTGTAACCACGTGAGGAAATAGTCCTGATGCGGCTTGAGAATACTCGGGGGGCTGGCTGGTGTGATTTGGGTGTTGATTGAGCAGGGCTTGTTGTAATTGTTGTTGCCAGTTTTTAGTATGTTTTGAATGGGCCATCTTAGGGGACTTGAACTTAAATCAATTTAGCTTGTTTACTGGTTGTGCATTCTAACATGCACAATCCACCTGGATGGACGTTTCTATTTATCAGTGTTTCTCAACTGCTGTGATATAATTCGCCGATTTGAAGACAACCATTGAGGAATATTCATGTCGGTTTACAGTACATCACAGTTTAAAAACGGTTTGAAAATTATGTTTGATGGCGATCCATTCAGTATCGTCGAAAACCAAGAAGTTAAGCCGGGAAAGGGTCAGGCTTTCAATAGAGTTAAAATGCGTAACTTAAAGACCGGAAGAGTGATAGAAAAGACATTCAAGTCAAATGAAAAAGTTGATTCTGCTGACGTTATTGATACTGAAATGCAGTATTTATACAATGATGGTGAGTTTTACCATTTTATGGATCCCAATTCTTTTGAACAGTTCGAAGCCGATGATACTGCTGTTGGTGAAAATGCGAAATGGCTCAAAGAGGAAGACATTTGTATGGTGACACTGTGGAATAATGTACCTCTGACTATTGAACCACCGAATTTTGTTGAGCTGACCATCACCGAAACTGACCCTGGTGTGAGGGGCGATACTTCTGGAGGTGGCAGTAAACCCGCTACTTTGGAAACTGGAGCTGTGGTCAACGTACCTTTGTTCGTGCCTCAAGGAGAAGTGATAAAGGTAGATACACGTTCTGGTGAATACGTGAGCCGTGTCAAAAAATAAACCAGAAAGTTGGCGTTTAAATGGCCCGTTTAGCATGTTGCGTCAACGGGCTTTTTTAATGTCTGAAATTCGTGATTTCTTTGAATCTAGGCAAGTGCTTGAAGTTGAAACACCGGTCTTGTCATCAGCAGCCAATACAGATTTAAACATTGATGTGTTTCAAACCCAAGCCATTAAAGCCAAAGGCCAGAATGCATATTTAAGAACTTCACCTGAGTTTTTTCACAAAAGGCTATTAAGCAGCGGCAGTGGTGACATCTTTGAAATAGCTAAAGTATTTCGTTTGGGTGAATCCACTCATTTGCATAACCCTGAATTTACGCTGCTTGAATGGTATCGGCTTGATTTCAAGATGCAACAGTTGATGACTGAAGTGATTGATTTAGTGCAATATTTAAGAGCTGGCTTTGGCCTCGAAACAATGACAGTGAATACCTATTCCTATCAGCAAATATTTCTTGATAAACTATCATTCGACCCATTTAATTGTAGCGATAACGATTTAAACGAACTGGCCAGAAAAGCTGGTTATTATGGTGATGCTTTAGGACGAACAGCAGCACTTGACTTTATGTTTGCTATTCAACTGGAGCCATTGCTGATAAAAGATCAAGGTTACTTGATTCATGATTTTCCAGTCGAACAAGCGGCATTGTCTCAAGTCCATCCAAAGCATTCGAATCGGTGCTTGCGTTTCGAATTTTTGTGGGGTGGGGTAGAATTGGCTAATGGTTATCAAGAATTAACAGATGCCGATGAACAGAGAAAACGGTTCGAGCAAGACAATCAAAACCGTCTCGCTATGGGAAAATCAGAATTGCCGATTGATGTTCATTTGATAGGTGCTTTGACTGATGGCTTACCAGATTGCTCCGGTGTGGCTGTTGGTGTTGATCGACTTTTAATGTGTTTATTAGGCAAAGATCAGATTTCGCAAGTTTTGGCGTTTGATGCTGGTAAAAGTTAATGATCAAAAAAGCCATTGATGTTGTAAATAAAATGTTAAACATATGGCGTATGATAAGTAGTTACCGGAAGATTGAAATCTCACGGCAAGACTCCAAAAAATGAGCTATGGGTGAGTATGTTTAAATTCAAAACAGTCAGTATGGTTACAGCAGTGGCTGCTTTGGTTTTATGTGTGATTCTTTTATCTGTTCCTGAAGTCATATTTGAGCTGTTTAATGTTGATGATAATAGCTCGGCCTTCTTTTTTGGCAGAAGAGCTGCCATGTTGTTTCTGGGGATTGCTGTGCTGAGTTGGGTTGGTCGAAACGCTTCCCATTCAGAGTCTAGGCAGGCGATTTGTTTGGGCTTGGCTACATCAATGCTGGCGTTGGCTATTCTTGGTATTTTTGAATATCTACGTGGTTTTGCGGGTGTTGGAATTTTACTTGCTGTAATCACTGAAGTTTGTCTTTTTTCCATGTATTTTAAAATATGGCTTAGCAACAAAATAGTTAGCAAGGTATGAGATAATACCCCAAATAAATTTGTCTTGACTTGCTGTTGTGATGATTGCTGAAAAGGCTGATGAATTTTTGGGGAAGGCTTGTGAGTCACATTACAGATATAATTCTAACTACAGCCATCGATGATGGTGCAAGCCAAGATGGCATGCATCCGAATGTCGATATTTTGAATCATTATTTTCAAATCAATCATGGCAGTGGTGTTTTGGTTCAAGTGGATGGTCGTGCAGGTGGTGGAAAGGCGATGCAATGTGATGTCTTTATGGCTGCTCAGAACCACCTTGATATTCCATCACTTCTGAGGTTTTTTTACGGTATTCAATGGGAATATCCTGAATCAGTTCAGCTATTGTTAAAAGATGAACATTGCGTGAAATTCAAGGTGTATACACCTAAACGATAGTCAGTCTGTTAGGGGTGCTCAGCCCATATATGATAACAAGCCAATATTTTTAAAAGAAGTTTTGATCTTTTGCCTACAAGTGTAACTTTCGTTTTTAGCAGGCAAGATTGCTCTTGGTGTTAGTTTGATATAGGAATCAAAAGTTTGACGTTGAATATTCCTATCTTGAAACTGCGAATCCAATTTATGATTTGTGTTGATTGAGATGGCCTTTTTACTTGAGAAGAGCCCTGTGATAATTCTGTTTCATAACCACCAAGTCGCCACGGTTGATATCACCAATGCGCCAATTAGGTTGAGTTTAAAACCTTGTTTCATCATGCTTTTAATCGGTACCCGTTCTGAGCCAAATACGATGGCATTCGGTGCTGTTGCTACCGGTAGCATAAAGGCACAGCTGGCACTGATGGCAGCTGGAATCATGATTTTCAATGGGTCAATACCCATGGCATCTGCCGCGGACATCAAAACAGGCATTAAAATAGCAGTGGTGGCCGTATTACTGGTCACTTCGGTCAAAAAAGTAATGGCCACACAAACAGTAAATATCAATACAAATAAGTGCACACCATGTAAAAATGTTAATTGTTCAGCCAATAAGGCGCTCAGTCCAGTACTTTTGAAAGCAGTGGCTATAACCATGCCGCCGGAAAATAGCAACAACACCCCCCAAGGGATGGTGTTTGCGGTTTGCCATGTCAATAATTTTTCTGTTTTGTTTTTATTGCCGTTGGGTATCAAAAACAAAGCGACCACAGCCAGTAATGCCACCGAAGCATCATTGGCATAGGGTAGGTTGAGCCAGTTTTTCCAGCCGCCAAAGGGAGCTGTTCTGGTTACCCAAAATAAAGCAGTGATGGCAAATACCCAAAGGGTGCGTTTTTGTGCGTTGGTTAAAGCTGATTGTTGGCTTAAGTCATGACTGTTTGTTTGTCTTGAATTAACCTGTGAAACCAAAACAGCAACCATGATTGGAAAAAATAACAGTACCATTGGATAAACCTGTTGAATCCAGGTAACAAAGCCCAGTTCATTACCTGTCCCAGCTTGGTAGTTCTGAATCATAATTAAGTTAGGAGGTGTGCCAATTGGCGTCATGGTGCCACCAATACTGGCTGCATACGCGATGCCTAGCAGCAGCAAGGTTGCAAACTGTTTATCTGGGTTGTTGCCAATGACCGCTAAAGCAATAGGCAATAGCATCAATGTGGTGGCTGTGTTTGAGATCCACATACTCAACAAAAATGCAGTGAGCATAAAGCCTAAGATGATTTTTCTCGGTTCATCAGTGCCTATGGTACGTAATATCTTATGTGCCAAGTATTGATGTGTATTGCTTTGAGCCATGGCGGTGGAGAGTAAAAAGCCGCCTAATAGCAAGATGATTAAAGGGCTACCATAAGCCTGTGCTACCTCAGTAGGACTGATGATACTTAATAATGGAAACAATGCTATGGGTAACAATGAGGCCACAGGTATGGGTAACCATTCAGTGATCCAAAAAATAGCTGTGGTGCTGGTGATTATTAAGGTGATGAATTGAGGGGTATCAATGAAGCCTTGAAACTTCAAGGTGAAAATTAATAGATAAACAATGAGAAATGTGTTGATTTTTTTGATTGGCATTGTTTCGATACTGTTGCGTATGTTTTGTGGTTGAAATTAATGATTTTTTAATATTTAAGCTTGTAATCTTACCGCAATAAAATTTATGATGTTAGGGTTTATTAATTCGGGGACACAAATGAAGCTAAAACCAATCCTACTTACTTTAACATCGTTTGTATTGCTGCAAGCCTGTAGTAGTAGCAATGATTCACCCAGGGCAGTCGAAGTGCCGCCAGTGGTTACCCCAGGTGGTGATCCGGTGACCGGTGTTATTGAAGCCATTTTTAATCCGGCATCAGGTGATCCTACCCAAGTGCCCATTCCAACTAATTTGTTTTTATCTGGCACCACTGATTTAACCTTGAATATTCCAGTGGCTGACCCAACAGATTTTTCAGATCCTTTGGTGGCATTAAATGGCTTGGACGGTTTCAGTACGGTGGCTCCATGGGCAACCAATTTTTCTGTGCCAGTGGCTGCTGAATCGGTAGGTCCCAGCAGTGTTAAAGTATATGAAGTCGCACTCAGTGGTCCAGGTGGTGGTGTTGTTGCTGTGAATGCTGAATTAACTTTTGGAGTTGATTACTTTGCGGCAGCTAATGACAGCAGTATCGGCATTGTGCCGCTTAAACCATTGAAACAGTTAACATCTTATATGGCTGTGATCACCAATGGCGTTCAAGATGCCAGTGGTAATCCAGCAACCCCTTCACAAACTTATTTCCTTTCAAAGAGAACGTCTCCATTGGTAGATGCCAGTGGAAACAGCACCGACCCTCTGTTAGACAATGCCACTGCCAATGCTTTAGAACCGTTGCGTCAGTTGACCAATTCTCAAGAAGCAGCAGCGGCATCTCAAGGTGTTGATCCCAGCAGCATTGTGTTGTCTTGGACTTTAAGCACACAATCTATTACGCCGGTACTCTCTGCCGTTAAAGACATCAGTTCGGCGGGTGCCTCGACACTGGCGCCAACGGGTTTATCAACTGCTGCAGTCGGTGGAGCGGGCATAGCTGATATCTATATTGGTACAATGACATCTCCTTATTATTTATCTGCCCCAAGTGCAGCCAATCCAGTGGCGCCACTGAACCAGTTTTGGCAAGCTGCACCTGGTGCTTATGTGGCACCATTTAATGCTTTGCCTTTAGACCCAACTTCAACCAATCTGACTTTGGCTAACCCTATACCAGTAGCTACCAGCATGCAGAACTTACCTGTTTTGATGACAGTGCCGAATGCGGGTTCAGGGCAAACTAAACCGGCAGCAGGCTGGCCGATTATGATTTTTCAACATGGCATAACTCGAGACAGGACAGACATGTTGGCAGTAGCTGACACCATGGCTTCGATTGGGTTTGCGGTTGTGGCTATAGATCTTGCTTTACATGGCATAACAGATCCTACTAACCCTCTGTACATCGAAAACTCGCCTTTTGGTGCCATCGCATCGGAAAGAACCTTTGATGTAGATTATGTTGATAATGCCACGGGCGCTCCCGGCCCAGATGGTATTCCTGATAGCTCAGGAGCGCATTTTATCAATTTAGCAAACCTGCTGGTCTCACGCGATAACAGCAGGCAAGGTATGGCCGATTTATTCACCTTAACCGAAACAGTGCCTTTTATGGATATTGACGGTGATGGGGCTGGCGATTTTAACGAAGCCAATATTACATTCACTGGTCATTCATTAGGTGCTATAACAGGAACTGGTTTCTTGGCTTTTGGTCCTAATGTGCAAAGTGCTGTACTGTCTGCGCCGGGGGGTGGGATTGCAAACTTATTGATAGGTTCTCCTACATTTGGCCCCAGAATCATTGCTGGTCTCGCCGCATCAGGTGTCGAACAGGGCAGTACCGCCTTTAATCTATTTGTCTTGGCTACGCAAACGGCTGTTGATGCAGCTGACCCAATTAACTTGGGGGCTTTTGCGGTGTTACAAAATAACATCTTGGTGCATGAGATTTTAGGAGACCAAGTGGTGACTAATACTGTGCCTGGTGCACCACTTTCAGGAACAGAGCCTCTGATTTCCGTTATGGGTTTAACTTCTTATTCAGCTTCAGCGTTTAATCCAGAGGGTTTGGATGGAGCTGTTAGATTCACCGAAGGTGATCATGGGAGCTTGTTGAGTCCTGCAGCCTCTGTAGCAGCAACCGTAGAAATGCAATCTCAGATGGCAGCCTTCCAGGCAACTGGAGGAACCACCTTGAATGTGACTAACACCGATGTGGTTCAATAAGGAGATGGTAATGAAAAATACAAATAAAATAATTGGCTCTAAGATTCTAAGCAAAAGGGCATTGACACTGAAACCATTAAAAATCGCTTTAATGGCAGCGTCACTGGGTGTTTCTGGTTCTGCTATTTCGGCAGAAATATTTAACAATGGAGACTATTCTTTCAATATAGACACCACAGTTTCATATGGTGCTTCTTGGCGTTTGGCTGATCGTGATAACAGGTTGATTGGCAAGGCGAATATCAATCCATTGGTCGGTGTTGACTTAAGTACTGGCACTTCTTCAACTTTGGATCAAAGAATTGCTGCTCCTGGTAGATGGTCTATCAACTCTGATGACGGTAACTTGAATTATGATCAAGGTGATTTGATCTCAAATGCCTTGAAATTTACTTCTGATTTGGCTTTTTCAGGGCCTACTTGGGGTGCTTTCGTGCGAGTGACAGGTTTTCATGACTTTGAAAATGCAGACAATGATAATTTATCCAGAACTGCCAGAGAATTTGTTGGTGAAGACTTTCGTTTGTTAGATGCCTATGTATACAAAGACTTCAATATTGGTAATCAGTTTGCTTCCGTTAGGTTAGGTAGGCAAGTGGTCAGTTGGGGTGAGTCTACTTTTATTCAACAAGGCATCAATGTCATAAATCCAATCGATGTTTCTAAGATTCGTGTTGCGGGTGCAGAATTGAAAGAAGCATTTTTGCCTATAGATATGATTTCATTTTCAACCAGTATTACGGATAATCTGTCTTTAGAAGCGGTTTATATGTTTGAGTTTGAACAAACAGACCCAGACCCAGCGGGCACTTATTTTTCCACCAATGACTTTGCAACACCTGGCGGTGAATATGTGGCTTTGGGTTTTGGTATTGTGCCCGAGTTCAGTGCCTTACCTGATGGAACCTGCTCGCCGCAAGTATTTCCAACGCTGGATCCAGTTACCCAAAATGTTTGTAACTTTACAATAGGACGTAGAGCGACACCTGCCACTGATGATGATGGTCAATTTGGGGTTGCATTGCGTTACTATTCTGAAAAACTCAACAACACAGAATTTGGCTTATATTACCTCAATTATCATTCAAGGTTACCATTGATCAGTGGTTTCGCACTGGGTCAGCCAGGTGTGGGTTTAGGTCCAACTTCTCCAAGTTCTGGTTCTTACTTTACCGAGTTTCCTGAAGACATTGATTTGCTTGGATTAAGTTTTAACACCACGATTAATTCTTTAGGGGTGTCATTGCAGGGCGAATTATCTTATCGTGATAACGTACCTCTACAAATTGATGATGTTGAAGTGTTGTTTGCTGCATTATCTCCATTGAATGGAGCCATTCCTGCACCATTTGATCAGTTCCTATCGCAACTGGGTAACTTTGAAGCAGGTGAATACATTCAAGGTTGGGAAAGGCATGAAGTTTCACAACTGCAGTTCACTGCCACTAAACTATTTGGTCCCAATGATTTTTTTGGAACCGATCAAATTGTACTATTGGGCGAAGTTGGATTCACCAATGTTTGGGACTTACCTGATCAAGGTACGTTAAGATATAATGGTCCAGGAACAGATACTGGCGGTGGTGTGAGTACAGAAACAGGCGGTACCAGTAGAAATCCTGTAACCACAAGTTCTGATTTTTTTGCTACGCCATTTTCTTGGGGTTATCGTTTAGTTACTCGGTTTGATTATAATTCAGTATTTGGTTCATCTTGGAACTTATCACCCAGGCTGGCCTTTAACCATGATGTTAATGGCACCACGCCGGGGCCAGGTGGGAACTTTATAGAAGGCCGCAAGTCGTATACTATAGGGGTGAACGGTATTTATCTTGAGAAGTGGAGTGCTGATTTAAGCTACACTGGTTACTCAGGAGCCGGAATCCAAAATCAAATATTTGACCGTGACTTTGTGGCGTTCAACGTTAAATACTCGTTTTAATAACAGAGGAATAAACATATGAAATTATTCAAAAAAACAATCTTTACCACGCTAGTAGGGATCACCTTCGTGGCAGGTTCGGCCCAAGCCGGCCCAAAACCAGGCGAAATAGACCGCTTGTCTAACGATCTGACTCCAGTTGGTGCTGTAAGAGCTGGTAATGCTGCTGGTACCATTCCTGCTTGGACTGGAGGTATAACTTCTCCACCAGCCGGTTACCAAGTAGGTGATCATCACCAAGATCCTTTTGCAGCTGATAAAGTGTCATTCACTATTGATGCTTCCAACTACAAAGAACATGCTGAGAACCTTTCAGTGGGTCAAATGGCCATGTTTGAAAGGTATCCAGATACGTTTAAAATGGATATTTACCCTACCCGAAGATCGGCATCTTTTCCGCAAAAAGTTTATGAAACGACCATTGAGAATGGAAAAACAGGAACTTTAGTTGCAGACGGAGAAGGGGTTGCTAATGTGTCTCAAGGTTTCCCGTTTCCATTTCCTGAAAATGCTTATGAGTTGATACTTAACCACAAGCTAAAGTATAAAGGCACAGGTGGAGTTCGTTACAACAATCAAGTGGCCCCAAATAACAGCGGTAAATACACCTTGGTTCGTTTACGTGAGGAGTTATATGGGAAATACTATGTTCCAGGAAATACCATTGAAGACATCAATAATATTTTATTGTATTTCTACCAAGTGGTTGAGTCGCCAGCTCGTTTAGCAGGACGTGTTCTATTGGTTCATGAAACCATGAACCAAAAAGAGACACCACGTCAAGCATGGATTTATAACCCTGGCCAACGACGTGTCAGGCGTGCTCCTAATGTGGCTTATGACAACCCAGGAACAGCATCTGATGGTTTAAGAACCAATGACATGACAGACATGTTTAATGGGGCTATGGATCGTTTCACATGGGACTGGACTGGTACCAAAGAAATGTACGTGCCATATAACTCATATAAAGCCCATAGCTTTGATTCAAAAGTTGAAGACATGGTTAAGCCTGGCCATTTAGACCCCAGTTATATGCGCTATGAATTGCACCGAGTTCATGTGATTGAGGCAAATTTACGTGAAGGTTTCAGGCACATTAACAGTAAAAGAACTTTCTACTTAGATGAAGACAGCTATCAAATTTTGTTAACTGATCATTACGATAAAAGAGGTGAGTTGTGGCGTTTTTCAGAAGCGCACAGCATCAATTACTATGAGGTGCCAACTTTTTGGTCTACCATTGAATCACATCATGATTTGCAATCAGGTCGCTACGTGTCTGTTGGTTTAGATAATCAAGATCAAGTGAATACTTTTGATACACCATTGAATGAAAATAACTACACACCAAGCGCATTGCGAAAAAGAGGAAGACGCTGATCTGTGAAAGTCATATGAAGTTTTAATACCAAAGCCATGGGTGGAGTTCTACTCATGGCTTTTTTTGTGGGTTAATTTATGAAGAAGATGCATTTAAAAGTTTTAATTTGTTGGTCGCTGTCATTGTTTTATGTGACATCATGGTCACAGCAAACTGCTGAAGTTTTACCATTGGCTGATCAATCTTTGGTATTATCAATTACTCAAGTGGGTAAGGATCGTAATTCATTACTGATGGTTGGAGCAAGAGGACATGTTCTGAAAAGCGATGATAACGGAAAAAGTTGGCGGCAAATTGAAAATGTTCCGGTTAATATAGCCTTAACTAAAGTATTCTCAGTCAATGATCATGTTTGGGCTGTTGGTCATGACGCCGCGATTATTCACAGTAGCGATGCTGGGGAAACTTGGGAGTTACAATTTTATGATGCGGCACGTGAAGTTCCTTTTTTATCCGCCTATTTTATCAATGAAAATTCAGGGTATGTGATTGGTGCATATGGAACTATTTTTGCAACTTCCGATGGCGGTGAAAATTGGAGTGAAGGGTTGATTGATGAAGAACTGGATTATCATCTCAATGACATCACTCGAGGACCTAATGGTGATTTCTATATTGCTGCTGAAGCCGGCTATTTCTTTAAAAGTACCGATCAGGGAAATACTTGGGAAGCGATAGAGTTGCCCTACATGGGCTCAATGTTCGGTGTGGTCGCCTTAGAAAACAGTGTTCTTCTATACGGATTACGAGGTCATGTTTTAGTGACAGAAGATCTGGGTGAAAATTGGTTGGAAATAAATGCTGACAATCCGAATAACTTATTCGGTGCTGCTAAGTTATCGGATCAAAGCGTTTTACTTGTTGGCGCCAATGGTTCACGTCTTATCTACAAAAACAAATCTTTAAATCAGCTGACAGATTTAGACTCAGGTGATGATTATGCCGATGTGTTGATCGCTGGCAAACAAGCGATTTTAGTCGGTGAGACTGGTTTTAAAATTCAAGCCATACAACAATAAGGGGATCGAGCATGAATCATATTACAGAAAAAACCAGGTTTGCAGCTGCTTGCGAAGGGATTTTATTTAGCGGTAAAAAAGTTATTTTGTTGTTATTAATTCTCATCACTTTTGTGATGGCATATTTTGCCAGCCAACTTAAAGTTGATGCTGGTTTTGAGAAGCAGTTACCACTGGATCATGAATACATGAAGACATTCATGGAACATGAACAATTTCGTGGAGCGAACAGAATTCTGGTTTCCTTGATGGATGACAGTGGTGATATGTTCAATGCTCAATTTTTCGATAAACTGGAGCGGATGACAGACGCAGTGGTTTTTATACCTGGTGTGAATAGAGCCAGTGTTAAATCAATCTTTACTCCTAATGTAAGGTTTGTCGAGGTGGTAGAGGATGGTTTTGCTGGAGGGAATGTGATTCCGGCTGATTTCAGCCCATCTGACAAAATGTTTGAAACAGTTCGAGGTAATATTGTAAAAGCTGGTGTATTAGGACGTTTGGTTGCAGAAGACTTTAATGGTGCGATGGTGTGGGCTGATCTACAAGAAAGAGACCCTCAGACAGGAGAGAAGGTAGACTATCAAACAATTGCCAAACAATTAGAAGCCATACGTACGGATTTTGAGGCTGATGGACAAACCGTACACATCATTGGTTTTGCTAAAATTGTTGGTGATATTGCTGAAGGCGCTAAATCAGTGCTTTACTTCTTCGCCTTGGCGATTTTTATAACAGCCATTTTATTATTCTGGTATTCAAAAAATTGGAAACTGACTTTGTACCCAATTTTATGCTCATTGGTGGCTGTGATATGGCAAATGGGCTTATTAAAGCTGATGGGTATGGGCATTGATCCGATGAATATACTGACTCCGTTTCTGGTTTTTGCCATAGGTGTGAGTCATGGGGTTCAAATGATCTCAGGCTGGACAGATCAAATGATACAGCAACCGGCTAAAAACAAATCTTCAGACTCGGCAGCAAGGGCGGCATTTTGTGCTTTATTGGCGCCGGGTGCCATCGCGTTGTTATCTGATACCATTGGTTTTGCCACTATTTATTTCATCAACATCGAAATTATTCAAGAATTGGCCATCACTGCAACAGTTGGTGTGGCATTAATCATCATCACCAATTTGATCCTACTGCCGTTGTTATTATCAGGTGTCAAAATGAAAGACTATGATGCATTTTGTGATAAATTTGGAGCAGATAAAAAGAATTCGGATATTTGGAATACCATAGCTGGTTTTGCTAAAAACCCTTTAGCGTCTGTGGCTGTTTTGGTCACTTTAGCTTTGTTTGTATTTGGTTATTTAAAAAGTCAAGATATGCAGATTGGTGACTCACAAGCCGGTGTTCCTGAGTTAAGGCCAGATGCTCGGTATAATCAGGATGCCATGAAAATCAGCAATGAATTTTCGCTGGGTGTAGATATGATTAACGTCATTGCAGAAACTTCTTCGAACGCTTGTACCGAAAGTTATCAAGCCATGAGTAACATAGATCGATTCGCTTGGCATATGTCAAACGTAGAAGGCGTGCAAAAAGTAATTACGTTGCCACAATTTGCCAAAATGATTACAGCAGGGTGGAACGAGGGAAATATCAAGTGGAATGAGTTATCGAGAAATAATTATGTCATGCGTCAGTCCTTGTCTGGTATAGAGACAGATACAGGTTTATTGAATCAAGACTGTAGCGTCATTCCAATTACTATCTTCACAGAAGATCATAAAGCGGCGACCATCAATAAAGTGGTGGCAGCAGTGAAGTCTTTTCAAACAAATACGCCATTTAAAGTAGACGATACAGGCGAGTTATTAGAAGGTGAGGTGAAGTTTAGACTTGCGACCGGGAACGCGGGTGTTATGGCATCAACCAATGATGTGGTTAAAGGTGCACAAATGCCAATGCTCATCATGGTTTATGGAGCGATCATTTTGTTGTGTTTAATTACATTCAAATCTATCACCGGGACCATCAGTATCGTGTTGCCATTGGCATTGGTTTCATTATTGGCTTATGCATTGATGGCTTTCTTAGGAATTGGCTTGAAAGTTAATACCTTGCCAGTGGTGGCATTGGGTGTTGGTATTGGTGTGGATTATGGTATCTATATATTCAGTAGGCTTCAGTCGTTGCTAAATACTGGATTCAGTTTGTTTGATGCGTATCGAGAGACATTAAAGCTGACCGGTAAAGCGGTACTGTTTACTGCATTAACACTGGGTATTGGTGTAGGCACTTGGATGTTCAGTGATTTACAATTTCAAGCTGATATGGGAATCTTATTGGCCTTCATGTTTATCCTGAATATGGTAGGGGCACTCATATTATTACCTGCTTTGGCGTATTGGTTGATGCCAAAATATCGAAAAGGGATATAATATTGGGTTTTATATAAAGACTCCTTTATGGCTCAATTTTCAATTTTACGCATCGATCATGCAGGTATGCCTTTGTGTTTATTGGCTTATGATGCGCAAAGCAATGAATGTAAGATCAGCTCGGTAACGGAGTGGTCTGATAAAAGATTGTTTGGGTTGGAGCTTTACATTTTGGTGCCTGCCACCTGGGTTTATCATACACGAACACAGGTGGCATCAAAAAATTCAGAGTTGTTGATAAAATCTATTCCATTTGCTGTTGAAGAGGAATTAAGCAATGAGGTGGAAGATAATTACTATGCATTCAGGCTCAATGAAGATAATTCTCAATCGGTGATTGCAATTGAGAGAACCCACCTTAATATACTTAATGGAAAGATAGAATCTAATCAATTAAATGTAAAAGCGATTCACAGTGAAGTAGATTGGTTACCTATTGAGTCATCTTCGGTCAGTATGTGGAGCGATTCAGAAACTGCTTTATTGAAATTTGAAGATAACCATGCCATGAGAGTGCCTCACTTGCAAATAAATCAACTGTTACCAGTTTTTGCGCTGGAAAAACAACAGGTCATTTGTAATGCAGCTACAGAATTGAGCTATGATGATTTGCCCATTAAAAAACAACTAACAGCTGCTAACTGTTGCCAGTATTTATTGACCAATGACGCCATTAACATATACATAGATGAAATAAAAACAGCTCAATCAGAAACCACATCTTCTACATGGAAAAGTGTCCTTATTTTGTCAGGATTACTGGTAATCAGCTGGTGTTTAATTCAAGGGTTTCAATGGTACAGTTTAAATCAATCTATCAATGAACTTAAGGAACAACAAAGAAACCTATTGTTGCAAAGTTATCCAGATGTGGTTTCATCAGAGCTGGTTGACCCATTTGCAGGTTTACAATCTAGGTTGAAAACTAACAACATACAATCACCTCAAAATAAAAATATGTTAATAACTGTGATTGATAAATTAGGTCAAACCCTTAAACAACAAAATGCAGTTAAGCTCAATGGTATGCGCCTCATTGATCAAAAAATGGAATTACAAATTATGGCGCCTAATATGACAGTAATTAACGATTTTCATCAATTGTTACAACAGCATGCGAATGACTATACAGTGCGCATAGGTGTGAATGAACTGAGTGATGACAATACTTTTAAATCAATTTTAACCATGGTCCCCAGATGAATTATTCTGATTCTAATCAAGCGGCTTCAAACAAGCTATTGAGTTGGTTCAGTGGCCTAAGACAAAGTGAACAAAAGTTAATGTTGGTTGGTACGTTCCTGGTTACTGCGGCTTTGCTTTGGGCATTGGTATATAAACCGGTGGTTACACACATTGACAATCAAGTGAATATAAAAAATAGATTGCACAGTCAATTGGTCCAAATGCAAAATTTAGTGCGTACCACCACGAAAAATGAGTTTGTTGCAGTACAACCTATCCCTGATGGGATGACTTTTTCTTCTTGGGTTGATCAACAACTCAGGGTGGTAAAATTACAACAAATGGTGAATCGAACAGAGCCTATTGATGAAAACAGTATATCTGTTTGGTTGCAAGGTGTTCAGTTTGATCTAGTCATTGATTGGTTACAAGACATAGCAAGAACTTATGCAGTTCAAGCAGATCAGATAGATATCAACGTGGTAGATTCATCTTTGGGATTGACCAATATAAGAATGAGGTTAGTAAAGTAATGTTAAGTTCAAGTAATAGATTTGGGAAGTTGATTAAATTTATTTTTATTCTACTGATACTGGCAGTTATTGCAGCAGCGGTCACTCCTTTGAATTTATACTATGAATACATTGAAAAGCATACAAAACCAATTGCTTTAAAGGGTATCAGTGGCAGTGCTGTGAAAGGCAGTGCACAATCATTAAGTTATTTGTCTGCTCCATTAGGACAGGCAGAATGGTTGTTATATCCAAACTCTCTCAAAGGTGTGGGTGGTAAAGTCAGGGTGTATAAGCCCAATTATGATTTAACTTTTGATTTGCGAAAAATAACCGCAGATACTCAGTCGTTCAATCAAATAACTGGTTTTTTAGATTGGATGTTGATCAAGCCGTTCCTTCAAATGCGCTACGGTCAATTTGAAGGCTATGCACAACTTAACTTACAACAAGTTGAATACAGCAAATCCAATGGCTTTGATCGTATCGAGGGTCATATCACTTTACAAGATTTTAAGCTAATCACACCTGCCAATAAAGATTTGGGTCTGGTTACTTTAGACTTTAATACCAAAAGCACTGGTATGATTGTGGGTAATTTCAGCAGCCAGTCTCAGGTTTTGAATGTTTCTGGTACATTGGTAATACAGCCGCGCCGTTGGCAATTAAACTTAGACATCATTCCTAAAGCAGGACATTTTGAATTAGATGCAGTGCTGAATTCTGTCGGCGAAGCCAGGCGAGGCGGTGGACGCAGGTTGAAATTAGCTGGGTTTTATTGATATATCTACGTATCTATAGACTGTTTTTGTCTACGCAGTAATATCCACAGACCAAATCCTATCAAGGGAAGAGATAATATATGACCCATAGTCATCCAATCAAAAGCAATAAAGCCACGATTGGCGTCAGGTTCTCTGAAAAATTCAACGATGAATCTTGCGGTACCATAACTGAGTAAAAAAGCAGCAGAAACTGTGCCGCGACTTTTAGCCCATTTAGCCACATACCAGACAATGATGAATGTGACTAAACCTTCTCCAAAAGCTTCATATAAAGCTGATGGGTGACGCGCAAATGCATCTAAGTGCCCTTGTTGGTATAGCTCTTGCCATTGCTTAGTTTCCATGTTGTCCGGTTGTAAGTGAACTGGTAGTGAATCAGGAAATAGCATGGCCCAGGGTTGTTGAGTAAGCCGGCCCCACAGTTCACCATTAATGAAATTACCCAGCCTTACGGATAAAATTCCAGTGGGTACCAAAGGTGCTATAAAATCACTGATTTCGAAAAATGTCTTTTGACTCTTCTTTTTAAAATACAGCATGGCCAATAACACACCTGCTAAGCCACCATGGAAAGACATGCCACCTTCCCACACCCTGAAAGGTAATAGTGGGTCTTCTAATAATGATGTGTCATTGTAAAATACTACCCAGCCAACACGACCACCAGCAATGATGCCGATGGCTGCATAAAATAAAAAGTCAGAAAGTTGTTCACTGTTCCAAGAACTGGGATAATGCTTAAGTCGATATTTTCCGAGTAAATAGTAAAAAGCAAAGCCAATTAAATAGGTGATTCCATACCAATGAATGCTGACTGGACCGATGCTCAGAAAAACTGGGTCAAAATCTATGACGGGAAATCGATTAAGCATAAGTTTAAGGCAGTGATCATAATTAAATACCACATTATATTCTCCAGCTGCATGATTGTCGCCAGTAAATTGTATTTGGCTGTTAAATGTAGTTATAAAAGAGGCTAAGAAGCTATGTGAGTAGGCACTCAAGGATGCCTCAATATGTTATGATAAAAGAGAGACGTGCTTGGGGACTATTAAGGCACGTTGAAATTTTATGATGCAGTGTCAATTATTAATGACGCTAGTATATTAAAGACTTATTAAAAGTCTGGTCATACAAAGAATAGAGGAAAATTTATGAAGCAAGAATTAATCCCGCTGATAGTGGGCGGATTTGGGCTGTTCATGGCATTGGTTATTTATGCGATGGTCAGTAAAATGCCAGCAGGCGAAGGTAAAGTCAGAGAAATCGCTCAAGAAATCCATGAAGGCGCAATGGTTTTTATGCGCAGGGAATACACCTTATTACTGATCTTCGTGGCAGTCATATTAGTTGGCCTGTATATAGGTTTTGGTGACTGGCATACACCTTTTGCATTCGTGTTGGGCGCATTTTGTTCAGGCGTGGCAGGGTATTTCGGTATGTTTTCCGCCACTAAAGCGAATGTCAGAACCACCGTTGCTGCCAATGAGCATGGTGCTGCTAAAGCATTGTCTGTGGCCTTTTACGGCGGATCAATCATGGGTTTGACTGTAGCAGCCATGGGTTTACTGGGTATTGGTGCACTGTACTTACTATTTGGTGGAGATCCTCATACAGTGGAATCCATCCATGGTTTTGGTATGGGTGGATCTGTAGTTGCTTTGTTTTCTCGAGTCGGTGGTGGAATTTTCACCAAAAGCGCTGACGTGGGTGCGGATCTGGTGGGTAAAGTTGAGGCTGGAATTCCAGAGGATGACCCACGAAATCCTGGTGTGATCGCCGATAATGTTGGTGATAATGTAGGTGATGTGGCAGGCATGGGGTCTGATATCTTTGAATCTTATTGTGGATCAATGATTGCATGTATAGCTATCGCATCTACCATGTCTGTTGGTTTGTTTTCCCAAATTGCAGCGCGACAACAAGATTTGATGTTTTTACCACTGGCATTGGCATCTACTGGGTTGATATGCTCAGTGTTGGGTATTTTTCTTGTAAAAGTATTTTCAAGCAAAAAGCCTGATGTGGCTTTGCGTTTTGGAACCATTGGTGCGACCATTTTATTTATTATCGCAGCATATTTAACCACTTCAGCTTTATCGATACAAAGTCATGTGTGGTTATGTGTGGTAATGGGTGCCGTTGGTGGTATGTTGATTGGATTGGTGACAGAATATTACACTGGCGGTAAACCAGTCAGAGAAATTGCCAAAGGTGGTGAAACTGGATCAGCTACAGTTATGATTTCTGGCCTTGCTGTTGGTATGGAATCAGTTGTTGTGCCTGTAATAACTCTGGCAGCCATCATTTTTGGGACTTCTTTAATTTTACCTGCAGGAGCCGGTGTTTATGGTGTTGGAATTGCAGCAGTAGGTATGTTAGCCACTGTGGGTATTACCATGGCTATAGATGCTTATGGGCCAGTTGCTGATAATGCTGGTGGCATTGCTGAAATGGCAGGTTTAGGTGCTGAAACCCGTGAAATTACCGACGGTTTAGATGAAGTAGGTAATACCACAGCTGCCATTGGTAAAGGTTTTGCGATTGGTGCTGCAGGTTTGGCAGCGCTGGCAATTATTGCAGCATTTATACAAGTGATTTCCAGTCAAGTTGAAGGTTTTGCATTAGATATTGCCAACCCTCAAGTGTTGATGGGAATGTTCCTGGGAGGGATCTTTCCTTTCATTGTTTCAGCCATGACCATGAGAGCTGTGGGAGATGCGGCTTTTGATATGATCAAAGAAATCAGACGTCAATTTAAAGACATTCCAGGTTTGATGGAAGGTACAGCCAAGCCTGACAGTAAAAAATGTGTGGATATCGCCACCCAAGCTGCTTTGAAACGAATGATGGCTCCTGGTGCTCTGGCTGTATTGGCACCTGTGGTAGTTGGCTTTGGACTGGGTGCTGCGGCACTGGGTGGTATGTTGGGTGGGGCGCTCATCACATGTGTCTTATTGGCTTTAATGATGGCCAATGCAGGTGGTGCTTGGGATAATGCCAAAAAATATGTTGAAAAAGGGAATTTAGGGGGTAAAGGATCGAGTGTGCATAAAGCTGTTGTGGTAGGTGATACGGTGGGTGATCCATTTAAGGACACATCGGGACCTGCCATGAACATCTTGATTAACGTCATGGCAATCGTTTCTTTGGTGATTGCACCCTTGTTAGCTGAAATGCCATATGGACTTTTCAGTTAAGGAATATGTGTTTTATGTATGAAAAAAGCCTCGAAAGGGGCTTTTTTATCGCCATAATTATTGGTTTGCGCTAGAATTATCATATTTTAAATAATTGCAATAATGAATCATCAAAATAAGAAATATCAGCCTGGAGATATTATTTTTCACGGTGGAGATCAATCCGACTGTGCATACATTATTGAAGAAGGACAGGTTGAAATTTTTGTAGAATCTAATCAAGCCATCATTGATATTCTTAATGAAGGAGAGTTGTTCGGTGAAATGGGCGTCTTAGATCAGTCACCCCGATCCACATCTGCTCGTGCGTTAACTTCTGTAACTTTGTTGGAGGTGAAAACTCAACAAATTACCAATCGATTGGCAGAAAGTGACCCCATAGTTAAAGCATTGGTTGGTGTTTTATTGAAAAGATTCAGATCAATGTTGCCGGATCAACAGCTCAGTTCAGTAAATAATCAGTTATTAAATCAAGTGACTTCGGTGATTGAACAGTCTGGTTTTTCTAAATTTAAACTCGAAAATGAATTAAGAAACGCCATCAATGGTAAGGAAGTGCAAACAGTTTTTCAGCCCATAAGTGACATTCAAAAAAAATGTATAGCCGGTTTTGAAGCTTTAAGCCGTTGGACGCACCCAGAACGAGGCTTTATGTCACCAGCTGAGTTCATAGCATTGGCTGAAGAAACTGACCTTATCATCGAAGTGGGTGATTTGGTGTTCAATCGGGCCATAGAAATGCTTACCAAGCTGCCTGAACACGTATTCATTAATATCAATGTTTCAGCCAAACAGCTGGATGATAAACAATTTCTTAATCGGGTGTTAAAAAAAGCTCAAACCAATGGTGTCAATCCGAAAAGATTAAAACTGGAGATAACTGAAACTTTGGTGGTAGATTTTAATTTGGCCAGAAAATGGTTGGATAAATGTCGAAAAATTGGCTTTCCTGTTTGTGCAGATGATTTTGGTACAGGGCATTCTGGTATGGAACAATTAGTTGAATTAGATTTTGATGTTTTAAAAGTTGATCAAGTGTTTATTCGCAATATGTTTAAAAATGATCGCTATCAAACCATTTTAAAAACCATTGCCCAAATGGCTATTAATCTGGGGGCGAAGTTGGTGGCAGAGGGCGTAGAAGGTGAGCAGGAGTATGAGTTCCTCAAATCATTGAATTTTGATTTTGGACAAGGTTATTATTTTGGCAAACCCATGTCAGAGAAAGATGCACTCAACCTTCAATTTTAATATAACCTAATCAACCCATTTAATGCATCCAGAGTTGTGCTATTGCAAGTTATTTCAAGTTTCTATCTTTCTGTATGCCTCAAGCAAAAAATAGCTTCATTTTTATTGCCATATTGCTTACAATATATATGTGGGTAAGAAGTCGCTACTTTCATGGGATTTGGTCAAAGTCCTGTAGCGACATTAGGCTGATTCATTTCGAATGATGATGCCTTTGTTGGCCGGGTTGTTTAACTCGGCCAACCTTTTCAGCTAACAGCCTGACTCAAACCATCAATCCTATCCAAGTTAAACTCAAACTGAACGGGATCTGCGTGTTCAGATTGCGTTCATTGATTGGTGTATAAGATTCTTCATAACACCAAGAATTGGAGAATATGATGAATAAATTAATGATAACAGCATTTATGGTTGGTTTACCTTTATTGGTTTCGGCCACTAGATATAACAGTGGTAATATCAATTATGGCCAAGTGGTTGAAGTTGAACCAATTTATCAGTCAATCTCAATACCAGAAGAGCGACAAGTATGTGATCGCCGCCGCAATCATCGTTATGATCAAAATAGAAGACATGGAAACCATGCTGGACGCGCTATTTTAGGAGGTATTATTGGTGGTGCGATTGGTAACCGATTTGGTAAAGGCAGAGGGAGAGATGCTTCAACTGCATTGGGTGTTTTAATTGGCGCTGGAGTGGGGGCAAACAAAGGTCATCACCACAACAGGCGTAATTGTTACATTGAAACTCATTACCGTGAAGAAAATCGCTTTATGGGTTATGATGTAACCTACGATTATAAAGGGAATTTGTACCACACTCAGATGCAAGAGCACCCCGGAGACCGTGTCAGACTCCGAGTTAATGTTGATGTCGTTGACTGACAATAGTTTGAAATATTTAAAAAGGCGCTATATGCGCCTTTTTGGGTTCTGAAAGAAAATAAATGAAACAACACTTTTATTTGACACCTTGTCACAAAATTGTCACAGTAAAACTCCCCACCAGTAAGCGCTTCAGGGTAAAATGTAATTGAAATTACCGATAATCAAATTTATGACTGCGGTACCGGCTGGATGCTACTTTACTTAACCTTATCATTAGACAGACTCATGACAAACAATTCGAGCTTGAAACCTGAGCAGGCCAAAAAATTATTAAAGAAACACACTGATCACAAGTTTGTGATGAAAACTAAAAACAGTTTTTCAAGTAAGAAATTATTGAAACTTTCTCATGCGGCAGGGGAATACCCATACGATGAAAAAATGGAGTTAATTGAGTATGAAACTGAGAAACACTTATTACAAACAGAGTTGTTAAAAGTACAAAGCTGGGTTAAAGAGACCGGTCAAAGAATTGTTTGTTTATTTGAGGGCAGAGATGCAGCTGGAAAAGGGGGGGCTATTAAAAGGTTTATGGAGCACTTGAACCCCAGGACTGCACATGTGGTGGCACTGGAAAAGCCCAATGAACGAGAAAAGGGACAGTGGTATTTTCAAAGGTATATATCACAGTTGCCTACCAGAGGTGAGATGGTTTTTTTTGATCGATCTTGGTACAACAGAGCAGGTGTTGAGCGAGTGATGAAATTTTGTACTGTAGATGAATATCAAGAATTCATCAGACAAGTATTTCCTTTTGAGCAAATGTTAGTTAACTCAGGCATTATTTTATTTAAATTTTGGTTTTCGGTCACTCGTCAAGAACAACTGCGACGATTTCACAGTCGTAAAAATGACCCTTTGAAACATTGGAAGCTGAGTCAAGTAGATGTTGACTCATTGGATAGATGGGATGATTATACCCAAGCACGAAAAGACATGTTTTTTCATACGCATAATCCGGTAACGCCCTGGACAGTGATCAGATCAGATGATAAAAAACGTGCAAGGATTAACTGCATGCGTTACTTCTTAAACAACTTAGATTATCCAAATAAAAATAAAGGTATCATCAAAGAGCACGACTTAAATATCGTAGGTTCGGTGAATAAGATATACCCTCATACCACTTTAAAGGCAACGGGAAATGACGGATAAAAATATAAATGAACTGGTGGGCAAATGCGAGACTATATTACGTCAAGTAGAAAGTCATGCATCCTCAATTGAAAAAATGTACAGTCACATGTTGGACTTAATTGAGCAAAATAATCAACTGCAGAATCAATTGTTGGCGGCCCAACAGGAGGAAATGAATCAGCAAGTCATTAAATTGGCCAGAAAGGCAGCTAAGAAAGCGGCTAAAAAAAGTATTACCAAGGCTAATATAAGAGAAAATTTAAAAGACAGATCTTCCCAGTAATCACAAAAAACCAAATAAAGAAAAGGCACAATGAATGCTTTATTCAATGTACCTGAACATATTGGTCAAAGGCTTTTAGCCGTTTCAACTATCTGATCAACTGTAAACCCAAAGTGTTCAAATAGAACAGCACCGGGTGCTGATTCACCAAACGTATTTTGCGCAATGATGCGACCATTCAAGCCAACATATTTATACCAAAAATCACCTTGTGCAGCCTCTACAGCGACTCGTTTGTTGACACTCGGAAGCAAAACAGAGTCTTTGTATGCTTGATCTTGTTGTTCAAATGATTCGGCACATGGCATGGACACCAAACGTGTGGCATGTCCTTGCTGGTTGAGCTGATTGGTGGCTTTTGCAGCAATGCCTACTTCTGAGCCGGTGGCGATGATAATGATCTCAGGTGTTTGTTCGGAATCGATGAGCGTATAAGCACCTTTATAAATGTCATTGATTTGTGCAGCATTTCGTGGTTGATGGTCCACGCCCTGTCGGGTGAAAAGTAAGCATGATGGTCCGTCCAGTTTTTCTACTGCACATTGCCACGCAACAACAGACTCAACTGCGTCGCAAGGGCGCCAAACATGCATGTTTGGTATCAATCTTAAGGTGGGCGTTTGCTCAACAGGCTGGTGCGTTGGCCCATCTTCACCGACGCCAATAGAGTCATGTGTATAAACAAAAATATTGCGTATTTTCATCAAAGCGGCCATTCGCAGAGCGTTTCTGGCATACTCAGAAAACATCAAAAATGTGGCACTGTATGGAAGGATTCCACCATGTAAAGTCATACCATTGGTTATGGCACTCATGGCGAATTCTCGAACACCATAAGACATATAGTTCCCGGAAAAATCACCGTCATTGATTGATTGAGAACCAGACCAAAATGTATTGTTAGAAGGAGTTAAGTCTGCAGAACCACCAAAAAACTCAGGTAATAGAGGTCCCAGACCTTCTAAGGCATGTTTTGAGGCTTTTCGGGTGGCCATTTGAGGAGCCTGTGCAGCCGTGTTTTGAATATATGCCTGGACTGTTTCAGTCCACTTTTTAGGCAATTCTCCATTGATCCTGCGTGTTAATTCACTGGCCAATTCTGGGTGTTTGGATTGATAGGCTGCAAATTGCTGTAGCCAATCAGCCTCGATTTTTTGTCCCTTTGGTTTGGCATCCCAGGCGCTGTAAATTTCAGCTGGAATTTCAAATGGTGCATAAGGCCAATTCAAGGCTTGGCGTGAAGCCCGTATTTCATCTTCACCCAAGGGTGCACCATGACAGTCATGTGAACCTGCTTTATTAGGAGCGCCGTCACCAATGATGGTTTTGGCACAAATCAAAGTTGGTTGTGTACTGTTTTCTTGGGCAGCTTGAATGGCCTCATTGATTGCCGTTGCATTGTGCCCATCAACATCACTGATAACATGCCAGCCATAGGCTTCGAATCTGGCAGGTGTGTCATCAGTAAACCAACCATCAACTTCACCATCAATTGAGATGTTATTGTCATCGTAAATAGCAATCAACTTACCAAGCTTCAAAGTACCAGCCAGCGAACAGGCTTCGTGAGAAATACCTTCCATCAAGCAGCCATCACCCAAAAACACATATGTATGATGGTTAATAATTTGATAATCAGTTCGATTAAATTGAGTGCTGAGTAATTTTTCTGACAAAGCCATACCAACCGCATTTGCGATGCCTTGTCCCAGTGGGCCTGTGGTTGTTTCTATGCCAGGTGTATAGCCGTATTCGGGGTGTCCAGGCGTTTTTGAATGTAACTGTCTGAAATTTTTTAAGTCTTCAATACTTAAATCATAACCAGAAAGATGCAGGGCTGAATAAGGCAGCATGGAGCCATGACCATTTGACATCACAAACCGGTCACGGTTAAACCATTGAGGATTATTAGGGTTGTGTTGTAGGAAGTCATTAAAAAGAACTTCGGCAATATCAGCCATACCCATGGGGGCTCCTGGGTGACCTGAATTGGCTTGCTGAACGGC
Organism: uncultured Marinicella sp.; assembly: GCA_937942365.1. Classification (GTDB taxonomy): domain Bacteria; phylum Pseudomonadota; class Gammaproteobacteria; order Xanthomonadales; family Marinicellaceae; genus Marinicella. The sequence continues at coordinate 29,408 of CALDFB010000310.1, forward strand.
GTCCATTGCGAGGAACCTGATGGCATTGGCCAGCGCTTTTCTTTCATTCAAGGTTTCGTCTGTCATGATTTAATTTAAGTGGTTGGTTTTGAATGGCCAAATGGCATCCTTACGGGATTTGTATTTTATTGATATTTATAGGTATAAACAACGACTAATAAGGATTTTCGCCTAAACAATTGAAAACATCTGAATATTCCGTGTTTTTATCATGATAGTATTGGTCCAAAGTCAAATATGACTGAATTTGTTCCAAGTGCGCTACGGGTTAACCATAAATGAGTTAAACTGAAATTTGTCAGGTAATGTGATTCTTTGCTGTTTTCATAATTAGTATATCATTATAATGAATCGTTTTAATTCAATGAGGTTATTATATGATCAGCAAAGCCATTTTTATTACATCATCTTTATGTTTATCTATTTCATTAGTTCATGCTATTAACCCAAGTAGCTTGCGAAACAATTCTTCTTTGATTAATCCAGTGACTAATGAAGCTGTCGGAGGGGGGGTATTAAATTGTGATGGTTATGATGATATTTATGCCCAACCGTTTGATGACATAAATTTCAACAATGCAAATACAACAGATGAAGAAACTACCTTTAAATTTTATGAAGGTGCGGTTGATGGTGGGGGTGTGTTGACCACGTTTCCAGCAGGGTCTGTGGTCGATAAGGCCAGGATTTGGGTACTTTCTATTGAGTTTGATCCTGCAGTTGGTTTTGTTGCAACTTGTACTGAAGATAATGCAACACCCTACACGGTTACTTTTTATGACAACAATGCAGGTAACCCAGGAAATGTGATTGGAACATCATCTGCTACTATCACTAGTCATGTTGATACAGCCATACCATTTGCATTTACTTCTATACAAGAGGTGGAAATGGAATTGGATACACCAGTTGCCGTTGATGGTGCAGTGCATGTCAGTTTTGTACGCCAGATTGGGGAAGGCACTGCTACAGGAAACCAATGTTTGGCACTGGTAGTGGATGAAGAACAGGCAGGTAGTTTTGATGATACTGGGGTTACGAGTGATGACACTTCAGGTTCAGACGTTTTCACACCACAAGCTTGGGATTATCCTGTTTGTCTAGGTGGGACAATAATGTCAGATGTGATTTTTGCCAATGGTTTTGAGCAACCTCCCATTAATTAATAGAATAATTGATCTTTGATATTTAAACCCTCTTTAAAGTTATAAGAGGGTTTGATTTTGGTTGTTAAGATCATATTGGATTAAGTGATTTTTATAGGTTAATTGGCTGGTTGAAGCGATAAATAATTTTTATTAGATTTTACTGAGAAGTCATTGTTGAAAGTTAAAAAGATATTCAGGGTATTTGGTTAGTGTGTTTGCTCTATAATATTGAGGATAATTGACAGAGTAAAATAATTGTGAGGAATTTATGGCTAAGAAAAAAACTTTAAAAAAATCAGCATCGACTGAGAAAAAACCAGCTAAATTAGCTGAAACATTGGTGGGTTCAGCCAATGAAATTTGGTTGGCTGGTTTAGGCGCTTTTGCTAAAGCTCAATCAGAGGGTAAAAAAATATATGATAGATTGATTGATGAAGGTAAAGACTTTGAAAAACTATTTAAGTCTGTGCCCCAAAAAGCAGTTAAAGATGTGAAATCATCCGTCAGCACAACAGTAAGTTCAGCCAAGAAAAGGGCTTCTGAAAGCTGGGATAAATTAGAAGACGTGTTTGAAAAACGTGTTGAAAAATCATTGAAAAGTTTAGGTGTTCCTACGAACAATGAATTGGGCGACTTGATGAAACGTATCGACAGCTTAACCAAAGAAGTTTCAAAGTTAGCCAAAGGTGGCAGTAAGCCAGCTACAAAGCAAGTGAAAAAAACCACCTCTGAAGCTGAGAAAAAAGTCAAAGCAGTTGTGTCTAAAGCAAAAAAGTCAGCTACAAAGAAAGTGAATAAAGCTTCTGTGGCAGCTAAGAAAGCGGTCAAAAAAGCTGCGACTGGCGTTAAACCGGTTAAGAAAGCACCAGTTAAGAAAGCACCTGTTAAGAAAGCACCAGTTAAGAAAGCACCTGTTAAGAAAGCACCTGTAAAGAAAGCTGCAACAACTAAGAAAACCGTTGCCAAAAAAGCCAGTAAAAAGAAGGTTACAAAAAAATAATTGTTACACAGTGATTTAAAAGCCATCTTTTCAGGTGGCTTTTTTTGTTTTAGGTATGTGTATATTTATACGGCTCGAATTGAGCGTTCTAAAGCATCGAGGGACTCTGCTAAGTTTTCTGACCACTTGGCATGAGGGTTCTTTTGGTTGATGAAATGTTTGATAGAGCGGTTCTTTTGTTCTAAATTGTTTTGTTTGAGTTTTAAGCCGTGTCTGGCGAGAATTGGAGTGATTTGGTCTTGTTGATTTATTAGATGCTGGCGCGTTGAACGATAAGCATAGTCGCATAATTGGTCGCGGTTAGAGTAGCTGAATAAATTGGATTTGAATAAAGTTTCATCATTGGGATTAGGTTCAGCCAGGATGATATCAGAATGTGGAAAGAGGCTTTCATATTTATCTAAGCCTGATTTAAGTCGCGATTGTACAATTGACCTGAAGGTTTGAGACAGGACCAATGGTAACCCACCGCTGATTAAACCTTTTTCATCCATATTTAATGTTCTTTCAAAAGGCACAATTGGATTAACAGCAAACAAAAGATGGGTGTCTTTTTTCAGAGCGGCTGAGGCATTCATTGTCCTGCGTAAAGCCCCATCTACATAAAACTTACCATCTATTTTTACCGGTGAGTACAGGCCAGGTAATGCGGATGAAGCTTGCACTGCTTTAGAAATGGGTACTTGATTATTGTCTTGGTTGCCAAAACCTGCGATGGTGCCACTGTTTAACTCGCATGCCACAATATAAAGTTCTTTCTTAAGTTTTCTGAAATCGTTGGTTTGCCCATGCTTTGATAAAATGGTTTTGAGGAAATGTTCAAGTTTTTCATTGTTGAAAACACCGGCTGGTAATATTTTTCCAGTCATCTCAAGTAAATCTACTACACTGGTTTTCATCGGGTTTTTTGCCCACTTAATTAATGTTTTACTGATCAACGAGGGCGATTTAGCTAAATTCAGCAGAAAATCTTTGTAGGC
>CALDFB010000311.1 GCA_937942365.1 uncultured Marinicella sp.
GGTACTTCGCGCAACAGCATTACATCATGTAAAATAGCCTTTTTTTTACACCCGTCAACATGAAATTTCAACTGTATACATTCTTAGGGTCAACAGTTTTTTCACCATTCAGGCTCAACAAAATCAATCAAACATTGGCTGCCAATAAAAGTACACAGCAAGTACAAGGTGCGCGATATTATTATGTCCTCGAATCAGATGGGGATCTGAGGCCTGGTCAAATTAAACAAGTAGAACAGCTGCTTTCTGCTCAACGGGTGCAAGATGAAGTCACTGAAAAAGAAGTGTTGGTGTTACCTAGAACCGGAACGATTTCACCATGGTCAACCAAATCAACAGACATATTTCATCATTGTGGCTTAGAACAAATTCAGCGAGTTGAGGCCGGTAGGTTACTCAGTGTCGATGATCAATGTGATGCCAGTGGACAATTGATTCATGATTGTATGGTTGAGGAGATTTATCCAAGTGTTGCATCACTGCAAGCTTTGTTTGATCATCATGAGCCTAAACCTGTAGTCAATGTAAAAACTAAAGAATTGGGCAAGTCGGCATTGATAGATTTAAATCAATCTTTAGGTTTGGCATTGTCAGATGATGAGATTGAATATTTATATGATCAGTATCAGTCAATTGATAAACAACCCACCGATGTAGAGTTGATGATGTTTGCACAAGCGAATTCTGAGCATTGTCGCCATAAAATATTTAATGCCGACTGGAAGATTGACGGTGAGGGTCAGCCTTTATCATTGTTTAAAATGATTAAAAATACGGAAGCAAAATGCTCTCAGCCAGCCTTGTCAGCTTATAAAGACAATGCAGCCGTTTTCTCAGGTGGGTTAGGTAAGCGTATTATTACAGATGAATGTCACCTTTATAAAGAAGTAGAACAAAATATAGATGTATTGATTAAGGTTGAAACACATAATCATCCAACTGGAATTGAACCTTTTGCTGGAGCTGCTACAGGAGCTGGTGGAGAAATTCGTGATGAAGCTGCAACCGGTCAAGGTGCGAGGCCTAAAGCTGGATTGTGTGGTTTTTCAGTCAGCCATTTGCATATTCCAGGCCATCAACAACCATGGGAGTTGAGTTCGCCAGGCACGCCTTCTCGAATGGCCAATTCATTTGAGATTATGCAAAAAGGACCCATTGGCGCAGCCGCCTTTAACAATGAATTTGGGCGTCCGAATATATGCGGTTATTTCAGAAGTTTTGAGATTAAAAACGACCAAGTGAGCCAATGGAGCGGCTATCACAAACCGATTATGCTGGCTGGAGGTATGGGTTGTATCAATCATGTTCATACCAAAAAACAAGATACTCAAGCTGGTGATCACATTATAGTGTTGGGTGGTCCAGCTATGTTGATAGGCTTAGGTGGTGGAGCAGCAAGCTCAATCAGCAGTGCAGATGGGCAAGAAGAGCTTGATTTTGCATCAGTACAACGTGGTAATCCTGAAATGCAGAGGCGGTGTCAAGAAGTCATCGATCGCTGTTGGTTTCAGGAAGGTGAAAGCCCAATCAGGTCCATCCATGATGTGGGTGCAGGTGGTTTATCTAATGCCATTCCAGAAATATTAGAGGATGCGCAATTAGGGGGGGAGATTGAACTTCGAAGATTGCAGATTGATCATGTATCGATGTCGCCCATGGAGATTTGGTGTAATGAATCGCAAGAGCGTTATGTTTTATCAATCAAGCCCGAAAAATTATCTGAATTTGAGGCCATTTGTCACAGAGAGCGTTGTCCATATGCAGTAATGGGATGCGCCACAACAGCACAAAAGCTGCGTGTAAATGATGAGGTTTTTAACAATTCGCCAGTTGATATATCAATGGACTTGTTGTTCGGTAATACGCCCAAGACTGCCATTGATATTGTTCGTGAAGAGCCATTTACAAAGGTATTCAACTCTTCAGGCTTAACGCTCAGACAACAAGTTGAACAGGTGCTAACATTTCCAACTGTTGCCAGTAAAAAATATTTAATTACGATTGGTGACAGAACTGTTTCAGGTTTGGTGCACAGGGATCAAATGGTTGGCCCTTGGCAAGTGCCGGTTGCAGATTGTGGTATCACATTACGTGATTATGAATCTTTGGCAGGTGAGGCCATGGCCGTCGGAGAACGCACACCTTTGGCGTTGCTTAACCCAGCTGCTTCTGCTCGGATGGCGGTTACAGAAGCCATAACCAATTTGATGGGAGCTGGAATCAGCAGTTTGAGCGAGTTGAAACTTTCAGCAAACTGGATGGCTGCCAGTTCATCTCCAGGTGAGTTTCAAGCTTTGTTTGAAGCTGTGAAAGCCATTGGTGTTGAGTTGTGCCCTGACCTTGATATTGGCATACCTGTCGGGAAGGATTCGATGTCTATGCAAACCAGTTGGCAAGAGGGCCAAGTCAGTAAATCTGTGGTATCACCCATGTCATTAATTATTTCAGCGTTTGCTCCGGTTGCCAATGTCAGGCTTCATAAAACTCCTCAGCTATCAGGTAAAGTGGGCAATGCCTTATATTTGATCGATTTGTCAGCTGGCAAAAATCGCATGGGTGGATCGGTTTTGTATCAAATTCAGAACCAGTTAGGTCAAGAAAGTCCGGATTTGGATCATGCATCACACCTGACAGCTTTATTTGAGTTGATGAGAGTGGCGGTGCACAGTGATTTAGTTAATGCATGTCATGATCGTTCAGATGGTGGTTTACTGGCGACAGTTGCTGAAATGAGTTTTGCAGGTCACTGTGGTGTTAATCTCCTGACGCCTTCGGTTGATCTTGATGCTTGGTTGTTTAACGAAGAGCCGGGCATGGTTGTTGAAGTGGATCAAACTAAGCAGACAGAGTTTTTGGCGTTGGCAGAGTCTTTAGGTCTCCTGCAATTAACCCATAAAGTGGCTGAGTTGATTAAACCGCGAGACTTTGTGATCAGTGGTGAAGGCTTTAATGAAAGTTGGTCATGTGATCAGTTAGAAGTAATTTGGGCCCAAACCAGCCATTTAATGGCTATGGAACGTGATAACCCGCAAGCAGTGATTCAAGAATTTACCCAGGTTTCACAAATTAATCCAGGGATTCAACCAGTCATCAATTTTGAATATGGACCGGATTTGATCAGTGATTTTCACCAGCAGCCTCGGCCTCGAGTGGCGATCTTGCGAGAACAAGGTGTTAATGGCCAAAATGAAATGGCTGCGGCTTTCATGCGTGCGGGTTTTGAGTGTGTTGATGTGCATATGCAAGATTTGATCGATCAGCATGTTAATCTGACGGATTTCAGTGGTTTGGTGGCATGCGGTGGTTTCTCATATGGTGATGTATTAGGAGCTGGATTGGGTTGGGCTAAAACCATTTTATTTAACCCGAAATTGAGGCAACAGTTTTCTGATTTTTTTGCAAATTCAAGAAAATTTGCTTTGGGTGTCTGTAATGGCTGCCAAATGTTGTCAGGTTTGCGTTCGATTATTCCAGATGCTACTCATTGGCCAGACTTTTTACACAATGAGAGTGAGCAGTTTGAAGCGCGTTTTTCTCAATTAACCATCAATGAAACCAACAGCATATTTTTTCAAGGCATGGCTGGCTCAAGTATTCCGGTTGCGATTGCCCATGGGGAAGGGCGTGCCAAGTATCAAGAATCCAATGTAGTAAGCAGTCAAGTGGCGGCACAATACATAGACAATAATGGGGTTAAAACAATGCAGTACCCCTATAACCCCAATGGTTCCGAACAATCAGTTGCTGCTGTCAGTGGAGCAGGTGGTAGGGTGCTGGCCATGATGCCACATCCAGAACGAGTTTTTCGAAGTGCGCAAATGTCTTATGCACCGAGTGATTGGGGTGAGAACTCACCATGGATGAGAATGTTTTATAATGTAAGGTTGTTTGTTGGATAATTAGATAAGTGCCATGAAATCGCCCATTAAAGAATTATTGATCAGTGCATTGTTGTATTTGCCTTTGTGCTTTTTTATATGGTTCTATGCGGCACCTTTATTGGTCATGCCTGCAAAATGGTTGGCAATGATGGCGATGTCCATATGGCAAGATGATCTATTTAATGGCATCGAACAAAAACAATTTTTATTTTATGTTCAAACTTTAATATTTCCGCAAAGTTTTAACCAACAAGACGCCCAATTAGCGGTACTTGATGTTATGGTAAACCCGATGAAGTACGGTTATGGTTTGGCGGTATTTTCTGGATTGGTGATTTCTGTACCGAATTTAAAGCTGGGGTCAAAGTTGATTCAGTTATGTATTGGCTTTATCGTAGTCAGTTTAGTCCAGGCCAACGGAGTATTCTGGGAAACATGTAAGTCGTTGTTGTTTTCAGGTGGGGGTGACGCTTTTCAAGCCATTAATGACACTGGAATCAGTCATAATTTAGTTGCAGCGATGTATCAAATGTCATATTTGATATTGCCTGCGGTGG
>CALDFB010000312.1 GCA_937942365.1 uncultured Marinicella sp.
GCATCCAAATGTTCATGGTCTGTAAAACCACGTTTGGTAATGTCTACGCTACCATCTGATTCAAACTGTAAGGCGGGTTTATCCAACTTCGACCAATCATCCCCGTTTCTCGGTTTACCAAAGGCATCATAACCTTTGGAATGAACTTTTGCACCTGTCTCATCCAAAATCTGCGTGGTCGAGCCTAAACGATCTCTCTGCGTGAAATGACGGCTTTGGATGTTGACGTTATTCAAGCTGATGGTTAAATAATCAGTCAGCTGGAACTTGGTTTCAATCTCGTTGGTCACCGTATTAATCACCTGCTCGAACTTCGGCCCCATGTATAAGGTAATTTCCTTGCGCGTTTTACCGCCTGGACCCATCGCATCTTCGATAAAGGTGTCTTCAATCTTCGCATAACGCAAGTTATCAACACCATAGTGGTAATCAATGAACTGACCTTCGTCTCGCCTTTCACTTGCGATCAACAAATTATAAGAATCATAGACATACTCAGCCTGCAAGTTATTATCGTTAAAATAATCCAGATGGCGGTTACCATTGGCATCATAGAAGTAGCTCATCGTGCCACCTGATTCCAGTACTGCCGAAGTGATCGCATTGGGACCCGCGCTGGAATCAGTTCCGTAACTTTGGTTCATGGAGTAATCGCTTTTAGAAGTTAAATTACCTAGACCAGTGGCATCATAACCATAAGTGATGGCATCATAATTACCTACTTTAGATTCTGTTAAACGCTGTAACTTGTCGTACTCGAAGGTTTCGGTGATTGAACCATTGAGTTTTTGTGAGGCAATATTGCCCCAGGCATCATATGCATACGTAAAGATCTGATCACTACCAACTTTGCGGTTCGCAATTTCGCTGACCTGGCCTGTCCCTTCATAGTATTTATATGAAGACCAAACACCATCAAGCTCGTTCAATCGTTTAAGTTTAGGTTGACCACGTAATGTCCAACCAGTCACTTCCATCAGTGTCTGATTACTCGGGTTCTCAACCTGTTTAACCAGCGACCCATAAGCATCGTAATGGTTCACCACCGATAAGCCCAAGCCACGGATGTTGTCGTGGATGGTTTGTAACGGTAGGTTATAGTTTTCGTAGTAATAATACCTGGATTCCAGTCTTGGGTCATTCAAGCCCTGATCTGATCCATAAGTACCTAGCACACCTGGCATGGTAACCACTTCACTGACAACTCGGTTAAAATCATCATATAAATATTCTTTGGTATGCGCTTCATAAAAATCATCGACGTGACTTTCGGTCAGAGGATTGTAGTTACTCGAGCGGAAACTGCCACACAACAGACTGTGGCCGGATATTGAACCATCGGCTCGACAGGTATCACTGTAATCATAAGTGTCTTGATATGACCTGCCAGATTCAGCCGGTGCAAACACACCTGCATTGATAACCACGTTGGTGTATTTGTTCTTCACTCGCCCCCATTGGTCATAAACGGTGTAATTGGCCGGCGAGCCCACACGACTGCGTTGCACCGCATCCTGTTCATATACCACTTCACCAAATGAGTTATATTTAAAAGTTTTAAGGCCCATATTCGGATCATCTACCGAAGTCTTGCGACCCAGATCATCAAATACAGTATTAATCGCATTGTCAGCATTATCAACCAAATAGGCTGGGTTATCGTGTGAATCATACCAATAAGAAGTGATGTAGTTCTTGGCATCGACCGTCTGGCGCAGCTTACCTGCCGCATCATAGGTGCGGTACATCACCAGATCATTAGGACCGGCTTCACAACCGCTGCCTATGTATTTGGCGGTGACTTTGGTCTGACCCCGGTGGGTCTGGTAGGTGGTCTGACGTTTACAGTTATCAGCATCGGCCGCACCTGAAAGTGCGCCCACATCAATCAACTGTTCACTCATGCGACCACGCTCATCATACGCATTATGAGTGAAATATGGATTGGATTCGCTGACTTGAAATGGTTGCGTGGTTAACTCGTTTTGGCCCAGCGGATTGGTTAAGGTCAACACATAAGCATCAGGCCCTGAGTGTTCAGTTTTGGTCAACACCACTTGGCCGTTTTGATCCAACCATGAGGTGGTGATTGGACTGGCCGGACTGACGCTTTGCGTAACGAATTTCAACTCAGGTATCAGGGTCTGGGCACCAAAATAAAAACCGGTATTGGCTGGTATTTCAGCAGCAATACCCGTGATGATGTTTTTAACCAAAGTCTGTTGGGTGCTACAATCATGGCTGTCACATGACTGCATGGCACTGGTGCTGGGTGCTTGCAATTGATCAGTGGCATCTGCAACCAATGTCACATGAGACCCGATGGGGTAACCAAAGGCATCATAGCTCTGGGTGGTTTTTATCCCTGCTTCATCGATACTGGTCAGCATTTGGCCCGTTTTCGGATCATAAGTTAACTTCGAAGTGTAATCCACCGCTGCCAGATTTTTGGTCACTTCGCGCGCAAAATAACCACCAGATAAGGCGTATTTGGTTTCGGTGGTGCGCTGTTGAGCTTGACCAGTGGCTTGGTCTGAGGCAATACCTGAGGCTTTCACTTCGCTGACATTACCCCAATCATCATAAGTGAAGGTGTTTTTACTGACAGCATCACTTGAAACAACGCTGTTACAACTGGTCGGATTGGTGCCATCGCCAACGGTGAACTGACAATCCAGTTTTCTTTCCTCATTTTCTTGCCAGAAGAACAGGTTTTTCGATTGGTGATTCAATGTAGATGAATCACTGTAAGGACTTTCAAAATCACCTGTTTCAGTGATGCTGGTAGTCACTTCTGTTGATTTCAGTTTATCTACCCACCATTTATTACCCGATGTATCGGCTTCATAGTCATGAATGGTGATCGTTTTGGTTAAGGTTTTCAGATCATCTTTGTTACCATCTGTGCTGACTGGTTTTTTCTCTACCGAAACATGATCATAAACGTTTTGTATGCTGCACAGGATATTACCAAAATCATCATAATTCCCTTCAGCACATACAGTACCGCCTATAAACAACTGACTTTGGGACGAATACAATTTTCGAGTGCCGTTTTCTTCATAGTCATATGATTTAGAGCTTATATATAAAGGTGGATGATAAACAACCTGCGGATTACTCGCACCCGTAAAGCTATGATCATACCATTCGTAATCAGTCTCGCTGGTTAACCTCAACTCACCATCTACTCGATTAAAGTTTTCAACAGTATCAAGCTTACCAGCCTTCGGAAACACCTGAGTGAAGGTTGAAACAGCTCGAGTTTGGTTTAAGGTGGAATCAACCATCGGGAAGTTATCTACAGTGATCTTTCGAAAACCCTGGAAACCACGCCCTTGGATGTTATAAACCGCTTCTTCATAGCCATATTGGGTGGTGTTGTACTGTAAATCACCACTGGTGGTTTCTAGACCATTAGACTGGCGCATTTCAGAGACCACGTACATCGATGAGTTGAACTGGATGTGGCTGCCTTTACCACCTGATTCATCAATGTAACTGTCACAATTAACAACCTCACAATTATCACCGTCACGTTCTGGCAATCGATACAGGGCTAAATCAGAGGTACGGACATCAGAAATATCAGCGGTTAAAGGATGGTAATCCCAAGACACCCACTGGCCGGTACTGGGCTTGGTCACCGAAGTCAGCATATTAGGCATTTGTGCCTGATTGTTACCGACTATGGGCGTCCCAAAATTTTTCAACTGATTTTCAAAGTCATTATCAGTGGTGTTATCGGTATCAGAAGGCCATTGGGTACCAGCATCAATGGCATCCAAATTAATGGCGACATCCACCACACTTTTACAAAAATCAGAACCATGGATACAACCTACAGTACTCATGGTATCGGTGATGCCATCACCACTTAAATCACCGACACTGCCTTGAAACAAGGGTCGATAAATACCGGTTTTATCTGATAATGTAAGTTGCAAACCATTATCAGCACTCAAGTCAAATTTAATCGCGTTATAACGATACAAGCTGCGATCTGCCAATGCCGAGGCACTGTCAAAATCCTGGTACATGTCTTGCACTTGAGTGCCATCGCTTAAGCTGATGTAATCATTGTCGTTATAGGCACACACCCATGCGATCCGAGTGGGCTCAAGTCCATTGATACCTGGCTCAATCTGATCATCATAATTTTCGATAAAATCCCTGAATCCGATCGTAGGCTGAAAATCAGGTTCAGATTCTGGTGTATATGGATAAAAGCTTGAGCGCTGCAACAAAGGATCATACTGTCGCTTCTCCTCACTGCCCGCTGTATTTCCGGTCGAGGCACTGTATCTGGGGATGATATTTCTTGGATGATAAACATCAAAACCTGAATTCTTGTTGGTATTTTTAGCCTTGGCGCCAGAACCTACGTTATCAGTTCGAGGGTATGTTGAATTACCCACCGAAAAGATGCTGCAGTAGTTATACACCATGTTTTCAGGTTTAGGTGTGGCATCATCGATGCGATGATCAGGCATGATGAGTTCTGGAACGCCATCGGAGTCCAGATCATTCATGTAAGTAGCCGCTCGGAAATAAGGATTACATTTTCTGGCCAGCGTCGATGAACTGTAACGGCCTGTATTATCCCTGACGCATTCGCCCGGTTGAGTCATTGAAAAATCATTGGCAGGATCATTAAGGTCAGATTGGTAGGTGTCGCCGAATAACGAAAATGGACTGTTATCATCAGGAACGTCACCACCTTGGTTTAAGCGAACCTTCCATGACTTGAGGTACTGATCGCCTTTGTCATAATAAACAAAATCTTTCAAACCATCGGCATTCACATCAGTAAAATGATAAGCCTTGTTATACAACACACTTTGGGCAGCCGCATCACAAGGCTCGTTAACAACAGAGCCGTCCGCGCCGAGTACTTGACAAGTAAAACTTGAAAGGCCTAAATCAGTCAGCCTGATTCCATCGTCATCAGCATCCAAAGTTTCATTCTCATCGGTGGTAAAAACAATCCGATCATTGGAAACTTTCAGTTGGTAATCAAACTCATCATCAAAAGCCACTTTACTCCATCGAGTGAGGTGAATATCAGGAATGCCATCACCATTAAAATCACTGACATCGGTCACTTCATCCCAAAGATAAAACCAAATATCTGACTCTCCTTCTAAATCATAATTTGCCCGCAAACCATCGACGATCACCTTAGCGGGTGCAAATGATAAAGCACAACTGTCAGCATCACAGCTGGCTGGATTGGTGTTATTAATATGTAAAACAATTTTTGCATCCTCTCGAACACATGAACCATTGGCCGAGGCAGGGTTCAAGGGCCAACATAAACTGATCGCTTGATCAGACAGCTCAATGGGCGTTATGTATTGGATTAAATCCATCAGGCCATCGTGGTTATAATCGACGAAATAGCTTTGTGTTTTACTTTCATCAACGATCACCGGTATGTTACCGACATCAGCATACAAGTCATCCAGATCACTGAAAGGCACAGCAATTTGGTTAAAATAATCTTCATGGTTGTATGTTGTAAATTGCCCTGTAGTGGGTAATTTTTTATTCACTTTCCAACTGTACACATGGTGATTATCGATCAAATCGGTATAACCATTGAAGGTCAAGTCGGCAGCACCCAGCGACCTGGTTTGGTCAGGTCCAGAACTGTCATTAGGTAGCTTAATTTGTGCCTTGATCACGTTGTTGTGATCAAAAAAGAATAAACTTCGGCTTCGACCATCACCACTGACGGCTAAATATTCTTTGATGCCATCGCCGTCATAATCGTTATCAATTTTTGCGGCGCCCAATAAGGACTGTAGACGCGTACCTAAAATCTCAGTGTTAGCCGCGTTGATGATGCTGTCATATTGATAATTATTGGCTGCTTTATCCAGCCAAGTATTATTGGACCATTCATCACCTGACCAATTGGTTTCCAATAAAATGCGATCGATGCCCGCTGAAGTCTCGGTGACCTGCGACAGCAAGAGGTCATCATTAGATTTCGAGACTTGATAACTGAAGTCATAACTGCGATTCAGGGTACTTTGATTGGTGTAGGTGTTAATGCTGCTGAGCAACTTGGTTTGTTCAGTTTTTTCACCGGCATTGAAACTGACGTTATAACGTGGTGTTAGGCCAGCGGTCATTTCAGCATCTGTTGCCCGGTCTTGATAGACCAATTCGATGCGACGATCGCCTTGTTGGAGGTTTTTACCCGTGTAATAGACATTAATCAGTAAAAACTCATTTTCGCCAAATTCATCATAATCATAAATAATGTTGTTACCAAAACTGTCTTCACTCCGGGTGATCTGCCAACTCGACTCTTGATCGGTGCCTAGCTGCTGATAAGTGTTGGTGCGCCCGGATTTGGTTTGTACTTTAAATTCAGTTAAATTCACTTGTGTTATGCGCGCAAAGGTATCGGTTTCAGTTCGGTACTCGGTGCCATTGATCCAATAACTGGCATTGGTGGGTTCAGCCATTAACCTTTGACCATCCATACAGAGCCTGTCTTCTGTGGTGAAGTTCACCGCATGAAATGCGCCATCTTGGGCCTGAGTTTGGCCACAACGATAAATACTTGAGCCGACAGAAACTGACCAACCCACACCCATGATGCCATTACCAGCTTTGGATGAATAAGTCACTGACAAATCAGGTGCCATACCATTGATCCCAGGTGGAATAACCAAAGGTAAATTATAAGTAGCGGTTCCACCCGAAACGCCACCAGAACCTGGCAGTGGACTTTCACCTGGGTTATGAGTGATCAGTTCACCTTCATGAGGAAGTATGGTGGGATCTACTTCAACTTCTGTTGGCTGTGGATGAAGATGACCACAGTCATCCGGATCACTACAGCCGGTAATGGTTAAAGTCTTAGATTGAGCAATGGGTAAATAACCAGCTGTAGACCCTGGTATGTCGTATTTTTCTTTCCAGTATTGAAAGATAAAATCACCACCGTTTTGATAAGCCTCTTTGAACCTACAGTTAAACCTGGAGGTGGCATATCTGGCATCAGCTGAGGCGGGAATAACGTCTTCACACAGTTCGTCCAAATCCATAAAGGCTCCACCATCGTGACTAAACATCGGTTTCACTGGCGGCGTTGCACCATCCTCTGCACCGAAATTATCATCGGTGTACCAAGTTAAATAGATGTTACAAGCCGGTTGAACGTTCAAGTCACAATCGGTTACCGTTCTGTCAAATTCATTGATGTTAAATTCAATGCCATGTAGATTAGCTCGCTTTTCAAAAGGAATCATAGTACCTTGACCAGTACCGTAGTTGCCATTGGTTGATATGACTCTGTTTCCAACTTGAAGATTTTCTTGTATATCCAACCAAAATTCTGCATGCCTGAAGTCATTGTCTGGATCTGTTCCAGCAAATGTTCTGCCCGTTTCGCCCACCCAAGCAAATTCAGGCTCATATTCACCTGGTCGTTGAGCAATGGGGTTAAAACCATCAGGAATGGTTCTGACATTGTATTCACCATCAGTTGGAAAGATGTTGTCATCTTCATCACTTGGGACCTCAAAATCATTGAAGTATTCAGCAACAGGACGGGTACAAGCTCCAATGTCATAGGACTCATTTTTACAAACTGCTGAGGCCTGCAACCAGATAGGATCACCTTGAGCATCAAAATACATGATGTTATTCAGCTCAACACCACCCACTATCCAGGTCGCAATGGATACTTCAGCACTGCTCAAGGGCGAATCATAGTTACTTACATTGTGTTGCCACAGGCCCATAAAATGATCGATATCATTAAGGGAATGGAAATGCTCTTCTCCAGGTAGGGTGGTATTGACATCATACACAGCGAAATCTTTGAATTCTAATATCAAATGGTTGTTTTCAAGTTCTGAACAGCCTGGGAATTCTGTATCATTTGTGCAGCGCCTATAAGGTTTGATATTTTCAGCGATACCAGGCTGACTGAACATGCCTTGAGAATAATCAAGACTGAGTGACATGATCGCTTCGCTTGATGATTCCGGATTGAATTTAATCGATATATTGCCGGTATCAATCGAATTAATGGCATTCGTGGTCGTATTTCTCTGGTGTGAGAATATATCGCCTTGATAGAGTTTCTCGCCATTAACTTCCTGTACAAATTTAAGACGTGCCTCAAACCAAGTGGGCGTCCAAACCTGATCAACCATTTTATATGCCAACCAGTAACCCACTAAATCATAAGCTTCACCATACAAACCATGTAGGTTGGTTTGGCTCAGGCCATTGGCCCAGAAGAAGCTCCAGCCGGTGCCAGTTAAATCAGGATGCCACCAAAGCCCAGGATTGAAATCAGCTGCGCCGCCTTGGTTTCTGGTTGATTCATTTGCTAATGTTAATACAGGAGGCGGTAAATCAGTGGTAGGGGGAGTTTCATTGATGTTAAAAGACCTTGCTGTTGAACAACCCACTCCATGCTTACATGCTGAAATATCAACTGTACCAGAACTAGTTCCGGTTCCACCTGATAAAAATTCACAAAATTTAATAGATGACCATTGGAGTTGATTGACATTATCTGCATACATTATTTGAATAGCTTGAACATTATCTCTTTCAGGGAAAGGTTTAGGATCACCATTTTCATCCCTGATTAATTGATCATTTTCATCATATCTGAACTCCTCTCTGAAATTTGAACAATATCGTCCAACACCTGCTCCACTTCGCATGTTAAGTATAAAATAATCAGGCTTTACAGTGCCGTTATATGACCAGTACAACTGTGAGTGGTTCGTTGGCAAACCCGTTTCATCGCTTACAATAGGCCTAACCCAACCCACATCAGTAAAATGATCCAACTGTGCTGCTGTCACATCAGTTCTGTCCACATAAATATCATCCAGTGAGTTCGATGATCTGGTGCTCAAGGGTGCTGCTGTGGGAGAACAGCTGTCTACGCCATCATCACCTCGCTGACAAGCAGCGATTTCATAGGAATAACCCCCTTTGGCCAATCGATTTAATTTCAGTGGTCCCAGGATATCATGGCTGTAAAACTGGATCGTTGGGTGTTTTTCAATATTGGTGTCATCGCTAATAACTTGATCATCTTTGACTTTTGGTTTGGTTTCGGTGATTTGAATATAATCAACGATATCTAAACCATCCTCACTCGGAAATGACCAGTTCAAGGTCATGGTGTGGGTACCCTGATCATAGGAAATGTCTTCCCACACAGGTGTGGGTAGTGTTTCATCTATGATTGGCTGGCCTACCGCAATGGAGGCTTGCTTTGAACAACCAATTAAGTCATTACAAGCCAGCACCACAAAGCTGCTGCCGACCACATCGGCTCTGTTTAAGAAGCCAATCTCCCAAGGAGCTTGATGATTGGCTGATGGTGAAATGGTTTCGCTGATTACTTCAAAGCCACCGTCATCTTGCGGGAAGGTCGACAGCAATTTAAATTTCGTGGGCCTGCCACCTGTGGCGTTAAACTCATCCGCAGGATAGGCGAACTCGAATTTAATTTTTAAGTCTAAAGGGCTGCTTGTATCCCACAGAACTTTGAGGTCTTTTACTGTGGTTAAGCCTCTATGAAAACCAATGCCGTCATTAAATGCTCTAATTACTTCATCTCCACATAATTCATTGACACAAGCTCTGATGTAGTATTTTGTGGGTGCGGTTTCACCCAGGTAATCTGCTGACAGATACGTATCAGTTGCATCGACATAATAAGTATCTAATAGGGTATTTCCATTTCGAGCATCAATGATGTAATGGGTTGTTGCCCCAACATTATCAACTGCCCAAGTCATGTACCTGCGGTTCGAATAATGATCTTCATAAACATTGAATTCACTCACTTCAGGTAAGGTGGAATCAGGTGTTACAACAGAAATATAGCTGGCGGGGCCACAACTTATGTCATTTCGGCAGGCTTTAACCTCGAATTTTAAATCACCGGCGGGATAATCTGACCTCATCAATTCGCCTGATTCCCAGACTGAGAAATTGGTGCTCCCGACCTGCTGTGTGATCGAACTACCACTGACATTGTTACCAGACATTGGTGTCATTACGAAATAATCAGGCTCACCCAACGGCCGGGTGAAATAATCATTGCTGTATGAAAATCGAACATTAAACATCAGCAGTTCGGGCTGTTGCCATGCTACTTCTTGTGGTGTTATCGTGCCTGGACCACCATCAATGAATGAGTTAAAAATATCTCTTTCACTCCACTGCCCACAGTTTGCACCCACACATGCCTTAACCCTGTACTTGGTTGGGGCAGTACCTTGGTAATCTGTTGTAAGATAAGTTTCTGGAGCATTCACCTGAAAAGTTTCTAATAACAATGAGCCTTTTCTCGCTTCTATCATATAGTGAGTGACTGAACTCAAATAATTAGCATCCCACACCAAATACCTGCGAGTTGAATCATCATCCTTATACACTTCAAAAGTGGTGATACTGGGTGATGGACTTTCAATGGCAATCAGACTGGCCGGACCACAAGCAATATCATTTCGGCATGCCCTCACTTGAATCTGTAAATCACCTGTCGGATAGTTTGACCTGAGTAAATAGTTTGATTGCCAGACACTCTCATTGTTGTCATCTACATCAATATTTTCGACTTGACCTGATGGAATGCCTGCCACAATGGGTGTTAATTCAAAATAGTCTGGCCGACCCAAAGCTCTGGTAAAATAGTTATCAGCATAGGTAAATCTCACCTTAAACTCATTCAACGCCGGCTCTAACCAAAATTCTGACTGAGGTTCTATGATACCCAAACCGCCATCAATGAAGTTGGTTGAACTGATTTCATAACCACAATCATCATTCACACAAGCACTCACTTCCACCTTTGTAGCTTCCGGTTGTTGCTCAACCACCCAGTTTTGGCCCAAAGGTTGATCAACTTCTGACAGTAAAGTATCGCCCTGATAAAAAGCCACCTTGTGCTTAGTAACACCCCAACGCGGGTAATCGATTTCTCGTCCTGTCCCTACTTCCCACAGGACTGTTCTGGAACCAATGGTATCGTCCTTGTATGCACTGACTGTGGCCACTGGATCTGGCTTGCATTTTGTTGCATGAGTTAAGCTCGGTTCTATGCGTGTCAACGGACAAGATATTTCGGCATTTGGTACGCTGCTCATGTCTAAAATAGGTGTGGCATTGGAATCACTTATTTTATTATGTTCGCTACAAAGCAGGTTGTTTGATTGTATTAAAGTTGTTATCAATGGTTGAAAATTTGGATCAGTTAACAAGTCAGCTGTTTTTAGTTTTGCATTTTTTCTGAGGTTCAAAAATTGAACTGGGATATAACCACTGATGTTTTCTATGTTATCAGACCTGAGTGCTAATGAGCACAAACCTTTTGACCAAGCGCTGAAATCCACGGTGTTGTCGATATAATCGCCCTTTAAATCCAAGTTTTTTAAATCAGTTAAGGTACCAAAACCATCAAACTCAACTAACAAACTGTTCCTGATTTGTAAGGTTTCCATTTTCATATTGGTAGCTATTAAATTAGCGACAAATTTATCTATTAAGGTGAAAGGACCATCAACCTTCCAGTCTGCATCAAAGGCAGTCGCGTTATTATTAATCACCACTGTTTTTAAGGCATCAGCTGGCCAAAAACCACCACTGTTATCAACTATTTTATTTTTACTTAAGTTAATATAATTGATCGATTCAGGTAACTCTGGGATCATTGTCAGATTCAAACCAGACAGGTGTATGGTTTGCAAACCATCCAAACCGACTAGGTTGTTACTTACATTTTTTAAATCCAAGCCAGAATTGTAATTCAGATTCAGAGTCTCTAAGAACTCCAAACCAGTAACGATCGGTGAAATATTGGTAATTAAAGGGTTCTTACTGATGCTTAAATAAACCAAGCTGGGCAAAAATTCACCAATACCTGCCACATCAGCATCATTCAGACCTGATTCACTACATGTCAAGTGATATATATCTGCCAGTAAAGTATTGTCGTTTACAGGTGTATTTTGCCCACTTATACCACCAACAGTTGCTAAACCGCTGTCCAATAGACACTGATAAACCGGTGATCCTGATATGTCGCTGACTATGGTAGGGTCTTTAACAGCTTTTCTAGCTTTAGGATCAGACCATTGGCTGTTTAAACCTGAGGATTTGTTATTAGCTTCGCTGGTTGACTTTGCTGCTGTTTCATTTTCAGAAGTGGCTTTATATTTAGCCCTGACTTGAACTGAGTAATCACCAGGTTCCAAGTTTCTTAACTTAAGCTTTTGTTTCTTTTTTGGTTTACCGTTGTTCTTAAAATTGGCTTTGACTTTGTATTTCTTATAAGTCGCACCATCCTTAGAAACAATCACGCGGTAATTCTTGAGTTTATACAGACTGCCATCAGGTAAAGCAGCCGGTCGTTTCCATTTGACCACAAAATTTTGAGTCAAATCATCGTTGACCTTTTTACCCTTGAGTTTTACGTTTCTTGGTTTGGGTAAATCATTGTTACCACCTGTCTGAGTGCACGAATCACCGCAACTTCCTGAATCGGTTAATTCACCCGACGAATTTTCTGGGGGTTGTTCAGACTGCCATAACAGCAACCTTGAATTGATTTCTGCCACATCATAATAACCAACTTCTACAATCACATCAGCAACAATCTGATCTTGGACCGACTGAGGTATTTCTATCTCAGCGATAACCAATGATGAAAATATAAATAATAACAACCCACTAACCGACTTGAACATAAATGACTTCCTAAACAATTTCTAATATTTCCCGCTGGGCTTTAAATTAACCCAAGGGAGTATCATAATAAAGTGGCTTCTCAATAGCTGAGAATGCAAAAAAACGACCCAAAAAAATGGTGCTTATAGATATATTCGTAAAACAGCGATGAAACTTGTCAAAATAATTTAAATTAATTGAAAATACTTGAAAATTCCATTTCTGGTTGGATCCTTTTGTGGCGCAAAGAATAACTAATGAGTTAGATTTTTGTCAAGAAATTTATCTGACTCTACTATTATTTTTGATCTTA
>CALDFB010000313.1 GCA_937942365.1 uncultured Marinicella sp.
TCATGTGGTGATGGGTGCAGTTGACCAATATGTAACCAACAATGGTGGCAGCAGTATTTCCAGAGTCTCTTTTTGGTTTTCACCTCCTGGCTTTATTCCCCAATATATCCATGCGGATCACCACGGCTATTTTTTCAGCCCTCATAACTCTGAACATATTTATGCAGTGAGTGATGGTGGGGTGAGCAAATCAGAAGATGGCGGTCAAACATACTTTGCTTTGAATAATGGCTTATACATTTCTCAGACTTATGGCATCGCGGTCAGCCCAGATGGCCAAAATGTCACTTCAGGTACACAAGATAATGGCTCACAAATTTATTTTGGTGACCAACAAGCTTGGATTGAATGGAGGGGTGGTGACGGTGGCTACAGTGCTTGGGATCAACAACAAGGTAATTTTATTTATGGCTCAAACCCTAATGGTGCTATGTTCGGCACCAATAGCATGCAAGCCCCTGTACCCATGGAGCTTCCCGATACAGATGGTGCCCGTTTTATCCAACCGTTTGTGCTAGATCCCAATAATGGTAATCGCATGTTAGTAGGTACCGACAATGTTTTCTTCACCAACAATGCCAGAGACTTGAATAATGCCACTTGGACAGATGTATCTGACAGTATTAATGGTTCTGGCGTTTCTGCTTTGGCATTCAGCCCTCATCAAAGCACCGTTGCATTTGCTGGTATGAGTAATTCAGATACCAATGGCACCAACCAAATCATCAGAATTGATAACCTTGGCAGTGGAAACCAAGTGGTAGATATAGCGCCTCCAAATAGCCTTGGTGCTGCAAGATCAGTAGTGACTGATATCAAGGTTGACCTTTTTGATAATTCAGGCAATACCATCTATGCTACTTTTGGTGGCTATTTCTCCAACCGAATCTTGCGGACTACTGACGGCGGTAACAGCTGGACAAGTATTTCAAACAATTTACCGAATATGCCATTATTTCAAGTGATAAATGACCCAGATGATGCTGATATTTTGTATTTAGGTACTGAATTGGGGTTGTGGGTTGGTACCAAATCAGGCACTACTTATGATTGGGATCAATTTGATTATGGTCCGGCTTTAACCAGAGTGGTTGATTTGGTGTGGAACAATGGTGAGCTGTACGTTGGTACTCATGGTCGTGGCACGTACAAAGCCAGCAAAAACGCCATTGACGTTTCACTGATTAAATTCATAGCAACCAATTCTAGTTGTGACATAGATAACTTTTTGGACCGTGGTGAATCTGGTCAACTGATGGTAGATCTCACCAATAACTCAGCCAAGAACTTTGATCAAGTTAACGTGACATTTAACGAACCCAATTTCATCAATTTCACTGACGCCAACCAAACCATTTCTTTACCAGGTTTCGGCAGTGAAACCATTGCATTACCAGTCAGTTTAAGCGCTCAAGCCAGTTGTTTGTCTGACCTGACTGTTCCAGTAACTGTAAATGCAGGTGGTCGCTCATTTGATACCGAAATAACTATCACAACAGCCGCCAACGAAAACATCACATTAGGTACCTTCAGTGACGGTGCTGAAAGCGTTGACACAGAACTAACCTCAATGTTGGCATTGGGTAACGATGGTTGGGTTCGCACCTCAGACAGCGTTAATTCAGGTAATAGCAGTTGGTTCACAACCAATGAAGGTGCTTTTTCAGATAAGTCATTGGTCACGCCGTGGTTAACTTTCGATGCTGGGGGCAATGTGCTGCAATTCGCCATGTCATATGATACCGAAGGTGACAGCTCTCAATACTGGGATGGTTTGGTGCTTGAAATGAGGTTTAAAGATTCAGACCTGTGGTTTGATATTGGGCACTTGAGCACCATACCATACGATGGCCAACTCAGTACCAATAATACGGCACAAACTCAGTTCGCTTGGTCTGGCACACAATTGGATTGGCGAGAAGTAACTGTAGATTTAGGCACACAATACACTGGAAAAACTGCACAAATCAGGTTCCGCATGGTTTCTGATACCAACACGGCACAAGAAGGTTTCTGGTTAGATGACATCTCAGTAAGTCGTGTCTACACAGACGCGTCCCCATCTTGTGATACTTGTATCAGCGACAATAACAGTGTAATTCCTAATAGAGGTATTTGGTTTGATCCGGCCAGAGACGGTCACGGTTTCATCATCGAATCTTTTGGCGCCAACAACCTGTTCTTTTCCATGTTCTATACTTATGACGACAGTGGTGACCCTGAATGGTATACCTCCTTAACTACACTTGATGGTGGCGTTTTGAACCCTGATTTCTTAGCTGGCACCATCAATAGTTTCTCTTATAACTTCGATGTGGATCCGGCAGTTGTCGATCCATCAGTACTTGATGAAGATTTTGAGGGTCGACTGATGATAAACTTCAATAATGCCGATATTCGCAATCACCCAGCTTGTCAGGATGGGACACAACGTAATCTTGACTTTTCCGCTCTGGCTACATGGAGAATTAATGATGAAGAACAAACCTGGTGTATTGAACCTATAATCGCTGATGAAGCCCGTCCTGAACCGGATTTTGGCACCAATTGGTGGGCAGGTATTGACGACAATGGCTGGGGGTATTCATTGGCTCAAACTGGCGATGTTATGGTGGCTTTTATATTCTACTTTGATGCGATGGGTAACCCACGTTGGTCTACCGGTACTAACAATGGTTACCAAGCTAATGAGCCAATAACTGTTCCAATGAGTGATGTGTTTGGCTATGGCAGAACACAACCACTGATCGAGAGAACGTTCACACCATCTGGAAATTTAACGCTTAATTTATTCAATCAACTCAGAGATTTGGATACTGACGGCACCACCAGTGTTGATATCACATACCAAGGGGTAGAAGGCGGTCGTTGGCTCAGAGATGACATCAAAATTCAAATTCTTTCCCAAGGGCATTAAATTCAGAAGATAAACTTCTCAACAAAAAAACCCAGACTTAAATAATTTAAGTCTGGGTTTATTCCAGATCAATCAATGCGTTCGTTTTATTAACCCCCCTTAACCCGTGAAGCATTTAGGACCTTTAAAACCCTAATAGAGTTAAAATTTCTTTCACTTATGGATCATGATCAATGAACTTAAAATTTTAAACACTCAGTTCATAATGGGACCCGATTAAACTAAGCCATTACATACCTGGATTCCAGCCACTGGACTACCGGATCGGCTGGAACGACGTAGTTTGATGACTTTTTTAATAGCAAATACTCCTAATGCACCGCGGGTCTCGCTTAATAAGCATACACATCAAATAATTCATCCAATTGTTTATCCCAGACACCATGAAACTTGCCCAGCTTCCGTTCAGCTGGAGTTGCATAAGTATCTGCTATGACTTGTAAAGGCTCTATATAAATACTTTCGTCTTTACCACAAGATGATTTGATACCTCGTTTTTCCAAACCTTTCCTAGACATGACAAGCATCTTTAGGGCCAAATCCCTGACTTTTCGACCCCGAAACTCTGTACTTAAACCCATACGCGGTACCTGTGCGCGCAAATATTCATGCTCAGCCAACGTCCAATCACTGATCCAATCAGCAGCCAAATCTAACTGCTCTTTGTCATACAACAAACCTACCCATAAAGCAGGTAACGCACAAATTCGACGCCAAGGACCTCCGTCAGCACCGCGCATTTCAAGAAACTTCTTCAACCGAACTTCTGGAAAAGCTGTGGTTAAATGATCTTCCCAATCTTTCAAGCTCGGCAACTCACCTGGTAAGACTGAAAGTTTTCCTTGCATAAAATCTCTGAATGACAAACCCGTTGCATCAATATATCGACCTTCACGATACACAAAGTACATGGGCACATCCAGCATATAATCAACATAACGTTCGAAACTCATTTCTGGCTCAAAAACAAATGGGATGATGCCACAACGGTCATTATCGGTATCTGTCCATATATGTGATCGATAACTAACAAAACCATTACCTGCTCCATCAGTAAAAGGGGAATTAGCAAATAATGCAGTTGCAATGGGCTGTAATGCCAATGAAACTCTGAATTTCTTAATCATATCGGCTTCTGAAGAATAATCAAGATTGGCCTGAATAGTACAGGTTCTTTTCATCATATCTAAGCCCAAAGTCCCCACTTTTGGCATATACTCGCTCATGATTTTATATCGCCCTTTGGGCATGTAACTGATCTGTTCACGACTTGCTGTTGGATGAAATCCCATGCCCAAAAAGGCACTTCCATAGGGCTCTGCAACCGCTTTGACCTCTTTCAAATGCAGACCAGTTTCTGTACAAGTTTGATGCACATCCTTCAGTGGAGCACCAGATAGTTCCAACTGACCACCTGGCTCTAGAGTGATAGAGCAACCGTCACGTTTTAAGGCAATCACATCATCACCCTCATATTCAGGTTGCCAATTAAACTGTTCTGCTAATCCCGTTAAAATATCTCTTATTCCACCTGGTTCCGAGTAGTGTAATGGCTGTTTATCAGTACGATGAAAACCAAATTTTTCATGCTCGGTACCAACTTTCCAGTCTGCCTTGGGTTTGCAACCAGAAGCCAAGTATTGGATCAGGTCATCTTTAGCGTTAATTGGGTTTTGATTATTCATGCTTTATTTGCGGATTATTATTCGAATATTTATATACAGTGAATCTTACCAAAATAGTCAACTGATATGAGCACAATTTTTCTTTAGTCAACGATCTAATTAATTCCAATCCCTGAAATTTTATGTTTTAATTTGTTAATGAAGCTCAAGTTATTGATTCTTTTATTTTCCTGTTACCCACTCTGGGCCCAACCATTAACGGCAGTCATCAATCGAGGTAACGGCGCAGAACCCGATTCATTAGACATTCATCAAGCACAGGGTCTTAACAGCCAGAATATTTTGATGGACTTGTATGAGGGTTTGATGACCTCCGATGCCCATGGTAAACCACAATATGGAGTTGTCGTAAACCATGAAGTGAATAATGAAATGACAGTATGGACTTTCTTCCTCAACCCTCAAGCAAAGTGGAGTGATGGTCAAGAAGTCACAGCCAATGACTTTATTAATAGTTGGAAAAATGCCATCAAACCATCCACTGCTGCACCTTATAGACAGCTATTTGATAACTTAGTCAAGAATGAAGTTTTACAAGTTTATAGTCCGAAAAAACACCAACTTATCATAAACCTGAATCAAGCTGACTATGGTTTTTTAAATAAATTAGTACTACCCATCTTTTACCCAAAACCTCAACATACTGATCAAAAAAACATCAGTAATGGTGCGTATATGCTAAAAAAATGGGACATACAAGAACGAATTACTTTACAAAAAAATCCATATTTCCATGCTGCCCAAACAGTTAAAACCGAGCAAATCAACTATTGGGTTACTGAAAATCAAAACAGTGAATTATTGCGGTTCCGTGCTGCCCAGCTTGACATAACCGAAACCATTCCTGACAGCAAAATACAATGGTTAAAAACTAATTTATCTGAAGAGTTACGCATTGCTCCTTACTATGGTACATTTTTTTTAGGTTTGAACTTGAACCATAAAAACCTCAATAATTTGCATCTTCGCCAAGCCCTCAGCAAGGCTATTGACCGAAATATCTTGGTTGCAAAAGTATTGAAGTCAGGTCAATTACCAGCCACTCAAATAGTTCCTACACAAATCAATCAAAATGATCAAAATCATTTTAATTTAAAAGCAGCCAAAGAGTTATTGAAACGAAGCCAATTCAATACCAAAACGCATCAAATTGAAATACTCTATAACAACAGCGACAACCAAAAAAAAGTTGCTTTGGCTGTGGCCGCCATGTGGCGACAAAACTTAGGTATAAAAACCAAACTCAAAAACCAAGAGTGGAAAGTATTTGTTAACACCCGCAGAAGCAACAACAAACAAGTATTCAGGTCAGGATGGATTGCTGATTATTTTGATCCATTGAACTTTCTTGAATTATTTCAAAGCCAATCACACTTCAATTTTTATGGTTTCAATAACCCGCATTACGATCAAATAATCAATCAAATACGAAGCACACAGACACCAAAAGAACTGAATCGCTTGCAGGCCAGAGCCGAACGCATTTTGGCAGAAAAACTGCCAGTTATTCCATTATACCATTACGTATCAAGACATTTGGTATCGACCAACATTCAAGGATTTAATGATAACCTAATGGATCGACATCTGAGTCGTTATCTAGAAAAAATAAAAACAAACTGAAGCGAAGCCATTTGACCTCGTTTCAGTTTTTTAAATCAACTTATTTTTTGACAGCTGATTCAATGGCTTCAGACATTTTTTTCATACGCCTGGTGGCTTTGGCCACTTTTTTCTCAGCAACCGCTGGTTTTTTTAATTTGAAATGTGTTCCCACATCTTTCATCAACCCCAAGCGCCATAATTCAGTATAGATTGCTTTGGGTGTTAAGCTGCCGTTGGCATGTCTTTGACACAGTACTTCAAATGACCGTTTATCATCATTTTTCAATATTTTTTTGGTCTCATTCTTATCGCAAAAATCCAATACATCAGCATACACTTTAGCCACCTTTGTGGGCTTAACTGTAATTTGATCACTGTTGAGATAAGGGGCAATAAATCGACGATCAATACCCGTTCGAGCTGATATTTCTACCACCGTAGATTTCTTCTTTTCTTGCTTGGCCAATCTGACCATATGCATTTTGTAATATTCCATAAATTCTTTATATGGAAAATCATTTTTCAATGTGGCTTCCGCCATGATTTTGGCTATTTTTTCTACAGATTCGCCCATTTCTGATTGTTCATACGTATTACTATTTTTCATTTTTACACACTTTTTTAATTACACACGCATTACATTATAATAAAAATTTAACGTACTTATCACGAAAATTGTTACTTTTGGTCACAAAAAAATCAGTTATTGTATATATTTCTTGCTAGACAAGGTGGTAAGCATCAAAACGACAAATTTTGCCCATAACTTGAAACGTTGGTTTGTAATTTGTAAGCAGTGGTGATTTACTCGGTCGCTTGATAACTACACGCTTAACATCTGCCGACAATGCCAATTGTAATAAATAAGTGGCATCATCCGATTGGTTTTGATGAATGGATTGAAATAAGTGTATACCTTTCTTGTTTCTGCACTTTTTGTCTTTGGTTGGAAACATGGGGTCTAAATAAATGACATCGGCGGTTATTTTTTCTAATTGATCAACAAAGTCACCAAAAATAAGGTCGAAACAAACTTCATTTTCTTTTATGTAACGGGCTAAACCGTCTTT
>CALDFB010000314.1 GCA_937942365.1 uncultured Marinicella sp.
ATATTTCTTATTACCAACAAAAGGTAATTTATACGCATAATTGGGATCATGTACGGCCTCAGGATGTCCGAAGGTTGACCCCACAGTATATTTAAACGACCATGATTGCTTGGTATTTTTCGGTTTTACGGTGGCCAGTAAAACTTCACTGTTGGCCGGAATGACATAAATTTTGGGCCATTCGGGGGTGATGATGATGTTGTCTCTTTGGGTGACATCCATGAATATTTCAACTGGACCATGGTATGGATTGACTGCATAGAATATGGGTGATTTTTTGGTACCACGATTAATGATTTTGACTTCGTATTGAGTATCTTCAGCTCGTACTTGCCAACTTTCAAAGTCATCAACATCTTTGGGTGGTTTATCAGAGTAATGGGTGATGCCATTCTCATCAATATGCTTATAATACTTTTTGGCATGGAGTTGTTGGCATGAAATCGACAACCAAAACAGCATTAAAAGCAATCTAATGGGGCGAAAAATTGTTAAGTTCATCACAGAAACATAACAAAAACAGCAGAATTAAGCAAGGTCAGATAAAAAATCTTGTCTGCATCAAAAAATTGTCATATTATGAATATATTGTGTGTCGTGTAACAGTGGAATTTGAATCACTGTATTAGTTAATTTATTAAATAAGAGGCACCCATAATGATAACAGGACAATCCATTGCTCAGCAATCCATCAACAACATTCGCGATAAAAAACTTCAAATAAGCCCAAACGCAGAACTTATTCAGCGTATCAAGTTGCTACAAAGAGAAATGGTTAAGATGTCATTTCAAAATAATCGTAAAGAAGACATCAACTTAGTAGTCAATGAAATAAGTCGATTACGCAGTTTAATGAAAAGTCCGTAAATTACCCATATAAATCCTCATTAATTTTGAAGGCTGAGGTACTGTCAAAGGTGTATTAATATTTATAGATGGTGCCCAGGAGAGGACTTGAACCTCCACGACCATACGGTCACCAGCACCTGAAGCTAGCGCGTCTACCAATTCCGCCACCTGGGCTCAAAGCTTGATCAGGTCAGTTTTGAATATGGGTATTCTACTTGATAAGAGGGTATAAAAAAAGGCTTAAAGGTATTCTCTAAGGACTTTCATAAGGCCAAAGATTCATCATGCCACGGATCATTTGTCTGGCTGGTTCTACCCATACCGGATTGATGTCTTGAGGGAAATAGGCTGATAAATCTATTTTGGTTTCATATTCGATGATCAGCCAATCCAACAAAGGGTGCCCTTGACCAGCAAATTCCCAATCAACAATTGAGATTTTATCGTGGCCAAGTATGTTGTTGGGATTTAAGTCGGAGTGATACAATGATTTATTGGCTTCCCAAAAACCTAAAAATTCTAATTTTTGAATTGAAGTCAGTAATTTGAGAGAAGCGCTGGCTGAAATGCCTTGGATGGTTTTTATATACAGTTTTAATCTGTAATCCAGACGACTGGGAAGGTGCTCATATGGTATGGAATGCAATTGATTGAGTCTTTTTTTAAGTCGTTTCAACTGGGTTGTATCTTTAAAGTCGTTAACTCTCCATGGGGGGCGATCTATGTACTCAGTCACTAAAAATCCTTTTTCAGGATCATTAACAATGACTTTGGGCCCTAACTTCAGAGGTTCGACCAATGCCATCACTTCCTTTTCTTTGAGTCGATCAATGCCCAGCGCTGCTCGATTGAATCGCACTACCCATGTTCCGACTTCTGTTTTAATTTTAAATACGTGGTTACTGGTGCCAGAATAAAGTGGTTGCCAGTCCAATAAACCGGCATTGTAAACCATATCAATTGATCTCAGTTTTTCATACCAATTCTCTTTGGCTTGCATATTTTTTCTTCCATTTAAAATAGCCAACAACTGTAAGTATCACATACAAGACAAACATGGCGGCAGTTAAAAACAAATCTTTGCTGATGAATAAGTATACAGAAATTACATTGATGACCAACCAATAATGCCAATTTTCTAAGACTTTATGTGCCACCATAATTGTAGCCAGTACTGCAAAACATGTAGTAAAAGCATCTAAATAGGGCATTTGGGCACCTAATTTAGCCATACTAAAACCGAGTATCGGAACCAAAATTCCAGTCATTGAAATCAAAGTGGCATGTTTTTTAAGTGGCCAACTGACAATTTTTAACAGTTCATTATTGCTGCCTTGTCGCCATTTGAGCCAGCCGTATATTGCCATCACAAAGTAATAAATATTTAATAAGGATTCTGATAACAACCAAACACTTTGAAAAAGGTAAATATAGATGCCTGTGCTGATCAGTGCGAATAACCAGCACCAGATGTTTTCACGAATAGCCAGAATCAAGTACAAAATGGCCGCCATCACAGCCACCACTTCAAGGTTAGACTGTGCTTGCCAAGCATTGAGAATTGAAAGCCAAATTTCATGCATATGAATTACACCTCAGGTGACAAATCTCCATGTAAAACTTTCATGACAAAAGCGGCTTTGGGAGTGACTTGGTGAGTGCGCATCATTTCGGTGTTAAGAATTTCGAACACCCTGCCATATTCACCATACACTTGTGTACTCATGGTGTTTTCAACCACTTTCAATTCGTCATAAGTGTTCAGTTGGTCAATAAAACCTTGGATCGGGGGAATATAGTTTTCATCCAATGGATATAAACTGATTTCTACGGATACTTTCATAATCTGTTTGTATTGAGTATGTTGATTAAAATTCAAACTGTGCGGTGATGCCAAAATGTTTTGGATCGCCCAGATGCCTGTATAGTGTGTCTTCAAAATTAGGTGGCTCCAGGCCAAAAAAGAATCCACGAACTGCATATTCCTCATCTAATACATTACGCCCCCAACCATACACTGACCAATTTTCAGCTTGGTAACCCAGTTTTAAATTCAAGATCTCTCGGCTGTTGGCTTGTTGTTCATGTGAGTCTGAAAAATAAAAACCATCTGAGCCATTCATATCAGCTCGAGCAAACCACCCTGAATCACCTTGATAAGTGAAGCCCAAGTTAAAAGTATAATCTGGCGCATGGGCTTGCTTTCGGCCATTAAAGTTTTCTTCTGCCGTGACATAGTCTGAGAAGGTGGCGTTCAATAAGCCTAAGGAACCATGAAAGCTCCAGTTGCGATTGATTTGGTACAACCAGTCAGCTTCCAAGCCATAGTTTTTTCCAGCTGCTGCATTGCCGGTAAAGAATATGAAGGTCAGAGGGTCTGTTGGATCTTCTTGTACAGAGGTACTGACTTGTACATCATCACGTTTAGCATAAAAAGCGCTGACATTTAAGTTCAATCGATAGTCCATTAACAAGGCTTTCATGCCGACTTCAAAATTCAAGAGGAATTCAGGGTCATAAGCACGTCTGTTTTCGGGTAAAGAAGCACTTAAGTTAAAACCGCCGGCTTTATAACCTCGAGATAAAGTGGCATAGATATTTTTGTTTTGATTTAATTGGTGGTTGATAGAAATTTGCCCGCCAACCATGTCATCATCGGGAGATAAATCTAAGCCACTGTTGTCTTGATAATCAGCAGTTCTGCGTTCAAACCTCAAGCCAGTAGTTAACACAGTTTGTGCTGAGAGATGCGTGTCTAATTGAGTAAACAACGCTACATTGGTTGCTTCAAACTGACTGTTAAAATCTCGAAATACATCGTCGTTAAAAAAATCATTGATCACATTGTCTTCATCTAACTCAGAAAGGTAGGCACCCACTATCCAATCGGTTGAGCCGTTAAATATTCTGGCATCGGGTTTGGAGACCAATCGAAATTCTTGGGTGAAGTTAGTGCGCTCACGATCATTGTTGGAAGTGAAGTCATAAGGAGCAAACTCTCCCCAGTAGATGTCATTACCCCAGTCACCATCAAAAAAATACTGAATGTCCGAATCGGTGTAACTACTGATACTGATTAAATCAAAGTTGGCTGCTGTAGAAAATGTATTTCTAACACTGAAACCAACTGATCGTTGATCATCGATTCCTAAATCATCGGTGTGAGTGGTGAAGGTGTTTTCAGGGTTCCATTTATCAAAACCATTATTGATATCCACCAACATCAAGGTCAGGTCAGCTTGCCAATTTTCACTGACGTTCCAATTGATTTTGCCTCGCAACATAAGTTCATCTAAGTTGTCAGTGTCATCGGTGTTGAAAAAATCATTGTAGCGAAAACCATCGCTGATAAATTGATGCGCAGCGAAACGGTAGGCTGCACGTCCAGAATCACCAAGCCCTCCAGTGGCGCTGAAACCAGCTGCATAGGTACCATGATCGCCGAGTGTGGTCTCAATAGTGTATGCCTCATCAAAACTCGGGTCTTGGCTTTGCACATAAATTAATCCAGCCAAAGCATTGGCGCCATAACGTGTGCCTTGTGGGCCACGTAATACTTCAACTTGTTGTAAGTCAAATAATGTAGCTGCACCACCAATGCCAGTGAAATCAATGTCATCAATGATGAAACCTACAGATGGATTAGGAGCGCCTTCATACTGTGAACGTTCCCCAATTCCTCGGATTTGAAAATAACGGGGTCGGCTGGTTGAACCTGCCCAGTTTAAATTAGGTACCAAGCCCATGACATCTTGAAAGTGTTGTGTACCTGCTGCAGATAAAGTGTCTTCATCGAGCACAGTGACTGAGGTGGCAATTTCACGAGTCGTGGTGTCATCTCGCAGATCTGCAGATACCACCATATCCTCAAGTTTTTCGCTATCAGATTCAGTTTGAGCAAAAGTTAAGCAGCTTGATGTCAGCAATAAAGTCAACAATGATGCTGAGGTGTTTTTCTTGATTTTCATAGGATCTCTTATTGAATAAATTCATTAATATGAGACCCGGTTGTGGCGTGTCGAATTGTATTACCCATTCCTACGCCGGTATTAACCGGATCAGGTTCAAAGGGTTTGCTCAAAAACATTGAGTGTCTCAGGTTGTTCATTCAACCACCCCTCGGATGCGCGGCATTTTAGCATATAAATTTAGTTTCATATAAGAAGGTTTTTATCAAATGAAAAAAAATGAATTAAAAAATAAAAATAATTGAAGGTGTTTTGGATTGGGATTCGAGTATATAGATAGGACATCTTAAACAAGGATGTTCTTTTTATTAATTAACTAGGAAAAATTATGGATTTAAAACAAAAAATAATGGTTTCAGCATTGTCTTTATGCGCTTTATCAACAGCAAATGCATATGACTTAAGCGACTTTGTGAAAGTTAAAGATGGTTTGTATGCCAGTTTAGATAAAGATGGCACATTAACTGAGATCGCGGTTACAGAACAAGCGAAATTGGCTATGGACTTAGATGAAAGTGACGAGGCCAGTAATGCTATAAGGAAATTATTAGACAGTAAAAATAATGTTAATAAATCAACAATTGTGAATATTAATCTTTGTACAGCTTATGATGTTTTACACGATGAAGTTGTTTCGATCAATGGTAACAATTTATCATTGACGGCAGAAGGCAGGGTTTTTGTTGGTGGGACTTCACCACCACCGCCTAAATTTGCATTTGCCAGAGCCAAGGCAAAACTGAAAGGGTATGATGCCAGTGGTACATTCGTAGTTAAATCTATGGCTGTTGATAGAGAAGGAGTGAATGACTCAGGTTTTTCTGCCAATAGCAGTAACAGCTCTTTTTCTGCAAATTACGCCACTGCTTTTGCATCAGCAGAAATGAACACTGTTGGTTTAGATCGAATCAACTGGACTGCTAAAACTGATTATTTGGTTGATAATCCAGCAGATGATCAAAACAATGCTCAAGCAGCTCAACTTCAAGATTGTTATCAAAGTTTTACTGTTAAAGTGAGTAATGATGTATATTTGTAAATTCAGCAGGTATTAATCAGATGAGGTTGATGAAGCATGATCATCAACCTCTTTTTGTTATAAAATTAAATAACCTCGATTTAATCAAAAACTAAAGGTCTATAGAATGTAAAACCATCACCATTATTAACCCCATGATCATGTCTGATGATTCCTAATCTGGTTTCTGCAATTTTATAACCAGGGTGGAGATAAGGGGATTGGAAGGTTTTCGAAAAAGATAAATCATCATTAGTTGGAACATCATCTATAGTATCACTTGTATTTAATAAAACATGTGAACCACTATCATTCCTCATATCAGACGTCACATTGATATATGTTGTACCACCCAGACTACTTCGGCTTGCCCAACTGACGTGAAAGTGAAGAAGACCGTTTGATACATCCTCAGGCAACCAAAAATGATCCTCTATATTGGTTGCAATATCACCATTGCTGTCCGGCAGGTCAGACCAAATAAAGTGGACTTTCCAGCCCGGACTTTCATGATTTGTACCGAATTCAGTAGGTTTCTTCTTGATTCTGATCTTTGCAATTTTGTGTTGGGTAGTATTAGGCCCGTGTTCAGGCTCAACCATGAGTTCTAGAAAATCTATTTTATTACCAGTACCAATAACTGATAGTACATCAGCAAAATCAATAGAAAATTCAAAGTCAAATCTACCATTACTAAATAATCTTGTCATGTCTGGCATAAAATAGGAAAAATCATCTTGTTGAGATGCACTGGTTCCATTGGTGATGTTGTTTACTAATATTTTATCATCACAGTCTACACCTATAAGAAGTGTAGGATCTGAAGTTGTTACTAAATTTATGTTGGAAGATCCAGGGTTGGCCCAATTTGAATTTCCTGCAATTGCCATTGGATCACAGTTTGCAATGACCGTGCCAGAATAGAGTGTGAGGAAAAACGCAAAATATTTCATTAAATACACCTGTTTTAAAAATTGGAACAATATCAAAGAAACCCTTTCTTTTCAATGAGTTTAAAATTATTTTTTGCTAATAAAAGCGTGTGATGATCAGGTTTAAGTCCAGCTTCTAAATGTGAAATTGAAGATTTAATTAAAACAGCAGCATCAATATAATTCTTATTAATTATGAATGCATGTGCTAAGTATGATTTTGCGGTAGATTCGCTAATTCGTGCTATCGTATTTTTTTTTCCGAAATAGTCTATTAGTTCATGCAGGATAGGAATGGCTTTGTCAATTTGGTTCAACTCTATCATAGTCAAAGTGTACTCAATCCGCATATATTGGTAGTTATTATAACGCTTACCTTGGTGCTTTTTTAAGAGGCTTAATGCTTTCTCAAATAGCGCTAAGCCAGCTGAATAGTCTTTTAATTGATTTGAGTGGATTAGTGCTTTGTTATAGTATAGCGTGGCTAGTTGCCAAGTTTCTTCACCAAAAAATAATTTTTTAATCTCAAGTGATCTTTCGAAATGTTTTAGGGCTTGATTGTAAGCCCCAGATTCACTGTTTATGTTTCCAAGTAAGTGTTCTGAGATGGCAACTTGAAGGTGGTTTTGACCATAAACTTTAGAAGCAATATTTAATCCTTTTACCGTATAGTTTTTTGCCAATTCGTAATTGCTTTTCTTCCTATATAGTTTTGATAATTGATTATAAACTTCAGCGAGCTCGATTTCTTTTTCAGGGAAATATGTAATCAAAATACTTTTCGCTTCACTTATTAATTCCAATTGTTTATTTACATTCCCTTGTTCATTAATGGCGTTAGCATGATTTAATAAAACAGTAAAGTATTCATAGGAATTTTCGCCATATTGTGAGCGAGTAGTATTGAGTAGATTTTGACTTAACTTTTTAGCTGCTTCTTCATTCCCGATTGCTTCTAAATTGGTTACTTCTAAAATGTTTAATTTGAGTTCAAGTTCATTATTTTTGGAGTCTTTTTTGAGGTTCTGAATTAAGTCATTAGCAATCTCTAGGTTTCCTAAGCTTTGATGTATCTTTGTTTTTTGAAAGTTTACTTGATTGTCCAAATCAACATCGTTGGAGTTGAATTGATATTGATTCAGCAAATTTTCTGCTGATTTGAAATCGGCAAGGTTGACATAAACCTCCCCTAAAGTTTTGATAAGTCTGTTTTTGACTACCGTTTCCATCGATTGATTACTAATTTGATAAACCCCTTGCTTAAGGATATCTGCAGCTGTGATTTTCGTGCCTAATCGGTTTTGTGGGTCAGCGGCACTGAATGTTTCGACCATAAAATCAGTGACTTGTTCAGCCACTTGTTTCTCGGTAAGTGCGCGGTCTCTTTCCTTTTCAGTTGCCAGTGATTGTTGCCAAATCATGAATGATGAAGTGAGCAGAATAAGTCCTACCAATGACAAAGCGCTGATAGGTAACCAATGTTTTCTGGCTTGTTTTTTGAGGCGGTAGAGCTGTTGATTGTTTTTGATTTCTATAGGCTGAAGGTTCAAATGCTTTTGAATGTCATTGGCGAATGACCTGACGCTATCATATCGATCCTTGGGTGATTTTTTTAAGGCATGAGTAATGATGGCATCTAAATCTCCCAGCAGTTTTTTATGTTGTTCTTTGGGGTTAAAGCTGGTGTTCTTAGGGTTGGCATTTTTTACGACTCGACTTGGGATGGCTGGTAATTCTTCGCAGATGGTCAGTTCTATTTCTCCCCAAGTTTTACCAGAAAGGTTGGTTGCAGTTTGGTCGGTGAGTAACTCAAATAGTAACAAGCCCAGCTGGTAGATATCACAAGCCACAGTGATCTTATCGCCATTGATTTGTTCTGGCGCAGCGTATTGAGGTGTTAGAGAATTGGTGCCGACCAAGGTTTTATATACTTCATCCGTTCCAGGCAAGACAGCAAGTGGTTTAGCTATGCCAAAATCAAGCAGTTTAACTTCGCCAGATTCAGTGATAAGGATGTTACTGGGTTTTAAGTCTCGATGAACTATGAGGTTATTATGCGCATAGCTGACTGCATTACACAAACCTAAGAATAATTCTAGCCTTTCGACGACCCCAAGCTTTTCATTTTTACAATAGGTATGAATGGGTAAACCTTCGATGTATTCCATAACACAGTAGGTCTGTTCATTAACAGAGCCTGCATCTATTAAACGAGCAATATTTGGGTGTTCTAAGCTGGCTAATATACGCCGTTCTGTATCAAATCGATTTTTAGATTGGTCGTTAAAGCCATGGAAACTTAAAACTTTAATGGCTACTTTTTGGACCACATCTTCATGCCTTTGTGCCAAATAAACTTGGCCCATTCCACCACTGCCAATAATTTTATTGATGGTGTATTTACCAATTTTGTCACCAGCTTTAAATTGATTTTGTTGGAGTAATGTATCTGCGGGCGTTTGTTCTGGTGTGATGGTTCTGTCTATACCTAGCAGGTGGGCGTCGATAAGTTCTAGGATGATGGGTTTGTGATGTGATTTTATTTTGGGCCTGATATTGAACTGTTGTTTAATCTCATCTACAGGAAATTGAATCAAGTCGTTAAAATGACTCTTTACTTCTGCCCATTCCTGGGGGGTTAGCTCAGTGGTGGTTTGTGTCATTACTTTTCCAACTTTCTGATGATCCATGACCTAGCGAAATTCCAATTTCTTAGAATGGTAGATTCAGATACTGACATAACTTCAGCCATTTCAATGTGCGTTAAACCGCCAAATACTTTGTACTCTAAAACAGTTGCTGCGTCTGGATCTATAGTATGAAGTTGTTTCAATAAATGATTGATACTAAGCCAATCGATACCGAACTGGCTTGAATCTTCTATGAAGTTTTCAAACCGTTCAATGGTCATATCAGCCTCGTTTCCACCTCTTTTGTCACTGCTTGTCGAGCGAAAATGATCAATCAATACACGCCTGATTACCTTGGCTGTTATGGCTAAAAAGTGTGATTGATTTTTCCATTTTACTGATTTTTGTTGATCCAATTTCAAAAAAGCTTCACTGACAATTTCTGTGGTTTGTAGCGAGCTGGCGTGGTTGGACTTTAGTTGAAAATGGGCAATTTTATGGATATCTGGATAGAGTAATTCCATTAATTTATTTTCAGCAATTTTATCACCACAAGACCAAGCTTCGAGCAGGTCTTCTACAATTCTGTCGTTATTATTTTCAAGCATTTATTAAATATCAGAAGTCGTTAAAAAACGAAAAATATCCGAATTTTTAACTGAAAACACACAATTAAATTATAGTATAGACTATTTGTTCTGTTAATTCATATTAAATGTATTGAGGTGCCAAGCTTGAATATCTAAGCAAATTAAGTGGAATCTTTGGCAAAAGAGATTAAATCAATAAATCATTTAAAAATAACGGCACTAACTGCATAGAAAATAGCCATGCAGCCTGAAAACAGTGAACTTACCAAAAACCTGTGTTTGATGGGTACTTGGTTTTGTATCAAGTAATTGATCACCACAGAAACTGGCATGCCATAGACAAAAGATTGCCAAGCAGCGCCGAGTACGTCCCAGCTTATGCTTTGTTGGTTTAACAGATAAATAAAACACATGTGGCGGGCTATCCACAGTGGATTAAAATAAGCCACGGTCATTAAGGTTTTAAACCACTTGCCACCACTTTGAGACATGGATTTGCTTTTGTTTTCTATCCAGGCAAAGAAACTGGGTATTTCAATGGCATAAATGCTGCCACCAATTAGGGTCATGCCAAACAGTCTCAGCCAGCTGAATTCACCCAATATAATGGCTGCAATGGTATCAAAGACACCAAAAGTGATGGCGCCCTTGATGATTTCAGAACGTTCAATGATCCATTTAAATGCCATTGGTTTATCTACAGTGTTTCTTCTAACCAACGAAAAAATTCACGTTGCCACACGATGCCATTTTGAGGCGTTAAAACCCAATGATTTTCTTCTGGGAAATACAAGAAACGACTCTTGAGTCCTTTCAGTTTAGCTGCTTGGAAGGCTTGTACGCCTTGCCCAATGGGTACGCGATAATCTTTGCCGCCATGAATGACTAACATGGGTGTGTCCCATTGGTCGACAAAGCTGCTGGGATTAAACTGTAGGTATGATTTTTGGGCTGCTTGATTTTGTTTATCCCAATAAGGGCCACCCATGTCATGATTAACAAAAAACAACTCCTCGGTTGTGCCATACATACTGCGAAAATCGAATACCCCATCATGTGCTATGAATGTTTTGAACCTTTTGTCATGATGACCAGCTAAGTAAAATACTGAGAAACCACCAAAACTGGCTCCAATAGCGCCTAAACGATTTTTATCTACGTAAGGCTCTTTGCTCACATCATCAATCGCATCCAAGTAATCTTGTATGGCGCCACCGCCCCAATCTTTACTGATGGCCTCATTCCAAGACACCCCATGACCTGGCATACCACGGCGATTTGGTGCGACCACAATGTACCCTTGCGATGCCATCAATTGAAAGTTCCAACGATAAGAGTAAAACTGAGATAAGGGTGATTGTGGACCACCTTGTGCATATAGCAAAGTGGGGTATTTTTTATTCTCATTAAACCCTGGAGGATAAATCACCCATACCAACATTTCATGTCCATCTCGGGTGGTGACCATGCGTTTTTTTATGGTTGGTTTATCCAGACGAGCATACATCTCATCATTCACTGAGGTAAGTGCCGTTAGATTTTTATTGTTTAAGTCTAAGCTGTAAATCTCCTTGGCTGCATTCATGCTGTTTCTGGTAACAATGAGTTGTTCTCCTACATGTGCAATAATTCCATTAACATCAAACTGGCCATTGGTGATTTGGGTGATTACGGGTCCTTTCTTGCTGTCACCAACTAACTCAACACTAAAAACTTGTATCGTACCTTTGGTTGGGGCTGTGAAATAAATACGCCGTGGATTGTGGCTCCATAGGAAGCTTTTGACAGTTCCGTCCCACTGGGCAGTGAGGTTTAAAGGTTTGCCCCGCACCATCACCATGATGTCATTTTTATCGGCTTCGTAGCCAGGTGTTTTCATTCTCAACCAAGCCATTTCGCCGATGCTGGAAAAAGCTGGACTGGTGTCATACCCTTGGTTATCAGTAGTTAAATTTTTG
>CALDFB010000315.1 GCA_937942365.1 uncultured Marinicella sp.
GCTTATAGATATACTCGTAAAACAGTGATGAAACTTGTCAAAATAATTTAAATTTATTGAAAATAATTGAAAAACTCCATTTCTGATGGGATCCTTTTGTGCGCGAAATCATAGCATTTGAATGACCACAGGGTCAATAGCATTGTACATAATCTAAAATACTTTTGTACTGATTCAGCCTGAGTGAATAAGTTGACTGAATCTGATGGCTGATCAAAGCCAAAGCTTTATTTCGTCAATGACCAGTTCAGCATGCCAGTCTATGCCTTTGCCGCCCCTACTCAACTCAATACAAAGCTCACTGAACGGTTACTTTTTAGGTGCTGGTTGAGGTCTTTCGAATACCC
The DNA here is from genome assembly GCA_937942365.1 of uncultured Marinicella sp. Taxonomy (GTDB): domain Bacteria; phylum Pseudomonadota; class Gammaproteobacteria; order Xanthomonadales; family Marinicellaceae; genus Marinicella. The sequence continues at coordinate 348 of CALDFB010000315.1, forward strand.
AATTTAAATCCTTGGATAGATCTTCGCGATAACTGTATCCAGCAAAACTTAATTTTTTAATTTGCTCAATATTCGTCACCTGATGATCAATCATTGTACGAGCCAACATACCTCGGGCAACCTTGGCATAAAAAGCGATGACTCTGGTTTTACCGTTCTTAGTTTCTTTGAAGTCTATGTTTAATACCGGTGAATTAAGTAACTTTGGCTTGACTGCTTTGTAATATTCTTTGGATGCCAGGTTGACCACAACATTGTTTGATTCCATGGTACCTGAACCCAGTTCATCGTTGATTAAATGAGTCACTTTATCACCCCAAAACTGGTACAAGTTCTCTCCCACTGCAGTAGGTAACTTCGTTTTCATTTCTAATCTATATGGCAATATCAAGTCCAATGGTTTTAAATACCCATACAACCCTGAAAGAATTCGCAAGTTTTTCTGCGCATATTCCCATTGCTTTTCTTGCATGCTTTGAGCATCTAATCCAGTATAAACATCTCCCTTGAATGCCAGAGCAGCTTGTTTAGCAACGCCCAGTTTCAATGGTGTTTTAAATGCTTGAAAACGATCGTAGTTGAGCTGCGATAAATTCTCGCTGATCGACATCAGTTCAGATATTTGTTGCGGCTGATATGACTTCAACTCTTTGGCTAAACTTGACGCTTCTTTAATTAAAACCGGTTGGCTGTGTTGCTGTAATGGGTGATGATCAAAATCCTGCCCTTTTGATGGTGATAGTAAAATTAACATGTTATTTCTTGATTCAGTAATTGGGTTATTGTAGAAGTAATGTGGGTTAATTGTTCAGCTTCAATGATAAATGGCGGCATCAAGTAAATTAAATTCATAAATGGCCTGACCCATATGCCTTGCGACACCATTTTATCTTGAAACACTGCCCAGTTTAGTGGACGATGTAATTCGATGACGCCAATCGCTCCGAGTACCCGGACATCTTTGACCAATGGGTTCTTGTCATTAGGTTTTAATTCATCTTTCAATTGCGTTTCAATTTGTTTGACCTTGTTTTGCCAATCACCTGACAACAACAGCTGAATACTGGCCAATGCCACTGCACAAGCCAGTGGATTAGCCATAAATGTAGGACCGTGCATAAAGTTGGTATCCATGCCATCAACGATCTTTCGGTTACACAACACCGCTGAAAGTGTCATGTACCCACCTGTTAATGATTTACCTAAACACATTATATCTGGTACCACATTAGCATGTTCATATGCGAACATTTGACCAGTACGACCAAAGCCGGTGGCTATCTCATCAAATATTAACAACACATTGTATTGATCACACAAAGCCCTTACCCTTTTTAAGTATTCAGGTGAGTAAAAATTCATACACCCTGCTCCTTGAACTATGGGTTCTAAAATAACGGCAATGATTTGTTCATGGTTATGAATAATCTGTGTTTCAAATTCCTTGATGTAATCTTCTTCCCAATCTTGAGAGAAACCACACTGAGGTGATTGAACAAAAATATGTTGGTTCAGCAAACGACTGAACTTATGATGCATCCCCGTTACTGGGTCACAAACCGACATGGCTCCGAATGTATCACCGTGATAACCTTTGGCAAAAGTCAAAAATTGAGTTTTTTCTGTCAAACCTTGTTCAAAACAGTATTGGGCAGCCATCTTCATCGCCACTTCCACTGCCACCGAACCAGAGTCAGCAAAAAATACCGCATCTAAAGAGTCATCAGTGATTGCTAATAATTGTTTACTTAATTTAATGGCAGGCTCATGGGTCAATCCGCCAAACATGACATGTGACATTATATTGAGTTGATCAGAAATGGCCTGGTTCAAAACTGGGTGGTTATAGCCATGAATACAGCTCCACCAGGATGACATACCATCAATCAATTGCTTACCACCTGTTAAATACAGGTAGACACCATCGGCACTTTCAACAGGGTATGTTTGGGTTGGATTAGTTAAATTGGTATACGGATGCCATATATGTTTTTGATCAAACTCTGTATCCATTTTATAGGGTTCTCAACTGCACTTTAAGGGTGTTTCAAGGGCGTGATTGATTAACTCGGTATCAAAGCCTCGACGGTATAAAAAAGCTTGCCGTTTGGCTTTTTCCTTATAGTCTTGCCACCCCTTGTTTTTGTACTTTTTTAAATATGCAGCTTCAACCACAGCAAAAAAATCGATTTCCGCCTCTGCCAACCCATCATTAATAGTCTGTGATGAAACACCTTTCATTTCCAGCTCTCGATTGATCTTTGCTGGTCCATAACCTTTATTTGAGCGACTGCGCCAGTACGATTCTGCAAAACGGGCGTCTGAAACTAAATTCTCTTTGATTAATTCAATCATGAGTTGATCAACCAAAATCGCATCATGGGATTTATTGATTAACTTTTTTCGCAGCTCATCACAAGAATGTTCTCTCATGGCTAAACTGCCTAACGCTGAGGCACGCACCCGTGCCTCAGGAGAATATTTTTTTCGATCAAATGTAGACACTTGATTAAAGAATTATTTAGCCTCAAATGGATCGACTTCTTCAGCCGCTAATGCGGCTTCTACATCTTCTGGCTTAGGTAATAAAATGTCTCTCAACTTCTGTTCTAATTCAGCCGCATGTTCTGGGTTTTCAATGAAATAGTTTTTAGAGTTTTCCTTACCTTGACCAATCCTGATATCACCATAGCTATACCATGCACCAGCTTTACTGACTAAATCATGGGCCACACCTAAATCGATTAATTCACCCAATAATGAAATACCTTTGCCATACAAAATTTCAAACTGAACTTGTTTGAATGGAGGCGCCATTTTATTTTTTACAACCTTAACACGGGTCTCATTACCAATCACTTCATCGCCTTTTTTGATGGCACCAATTCTTCGAATATCCAGTCTAACAGATGAATAAAATTTAAGTGCGTTACCACCTGTAGTCGTCTCTGGACTGCCGAACATCACACCAATCTTCATTCTGATTTGGTTAATGAAAATCACCATACAATTGGTGCGTTTGATATTACCCGTGAGTTTTCGCAGCGCTTGTGACATCAAGCGGGCTTGTAAGCCCATATGTGAATCGCCCATATCACCTTCGATTTCAGCTTTAGGGGTTAGCGCAGCCACAGAATCGATAACAATCATATCTACTGCATTTGAACGAACCAACATATCGCATATTTCTAGAGCCTCTTCACCCGTGTCAGGTTGGGAAACCAAAAGATCATCGATGTTAACTCCTAATTTAGCCGCATATGCAGGATCTAAAGCGTGTTCAGCATCAATGAATGCAGCAGTACCACCATTTTTCTGACATTCTGCAACCGCATGCAACGTTAAAGTCGTTTTACCACTTGATTCTGGCCCGTAGATTTCTACCACTCTTCCTCGAGGTAAACCGCCTATACCTAGTGCCACATCCAACCCCAAAGAACCGGTTGAATACACATCAGTTGTTAAGGCTTGGTTATCGCCCATGCGCATCACAGACCCTTTACCAAATTGTTTTTCAATTTGTCCCAAAGCTGCCGCTAATGCTTTTTTCTTG
>CALDFB010000316.1 GCA_937942365.1 uncultured Marinicella sp.
ATATGGCACAGGAGCGGGTCAATGCAATCCCAGTCAATTGGGCTTCAATGAATATTGTTCTGCGTTGATAAATAATCATTCTAATGAAGGTGGTGGAGCTGTTTTTGCAATTTTTGGATCAGTTGTTAATATAAAGAACACATTTATTTCTGGAAATACGGCAGAAAAGGGAAGCGCTGTTCTTACAAGTGATAGCGATGTCTTCGATGATGTGGTTATTAATATGGAAAATGTGTTGATTACTGATAATGGCATATCCGGTGACAGTACATCAGTAATTGAAATCAGTGGTAATAGTAATATAACTATGAACTCAATTACTGTAGCTGAAAATCAAGGTGCTCCTTTATTAATTCAAAACTTTGACACTGAAGTGGAGCTAACCAATAGCATAATTTTCGATAATACGGCTGCCCCAGAAGTGGCTTTTGGATCTTCATTTACGCGGTCTTGTAACAACAGCCAAGCTCCTAGCCCCAGCAGTCAAACCATGGGAGGAAACCTCGGTGACCCGTTGTTTGAGACCACCAGCCGAGGTGATTATCGCTTATCTGACACTTCTCCCAGTCACAATGCATGCACCTCCGGCCCGTTGGGTGACTTGGATGGATTGTTCAGAAATGATGGGACTGGGCTCTATGATCAGGGTGCATTCGAGTTGGGTGGCTTAGAGGTAGATCCAGACATTATTTTTGTTGATGGTTTTGAGTAAGGAATAGGGTGGATTGACTGAAGAACATCATAAGTAAGTTGAAAATTCTGATGGTGTGTGTCATAAATACGGCACACCCTCAATCAATTAAATTTAATGTCACTAGAAATTGGGCCTTTTGTGGTCGACGATGAAACAGGGAGCGTATATAAAAAAAGAGTCGCCATGAAATGGGGTGGCAAAGCGTCGCAATTGTTCGTACTGCTTCTAAAAAATGCCCCGGATACCATCAGTAAAGAAATGATTTTTGCTGAGGTGTGGAAAGGCCGAGTCGTTACCGAAAACACCTTATACAAAACCATCAGCAAACTGAGGCAAGAAATCAACCCTGAAGGGGTTGAAATCGAGTCGGTATTCGGTGAGGGTTATCGAATCATTACCAGTGATCCACCTGAGCAATCGAGCAAAACGAAGCAACCCCATATAAAATTAATGACCCAAGTTGTTATGGCAGTCGGAGTTTTGGCTTTAATGGCTTTAATTTATACTTGGCAGGCAAAAGAAAAGTTAGTCGACAAAATGGTTGAATTAGATAAACATTTGGCCGTTACCAAGCAAGCTTTCATCAGTCAAATGCATCGTCGAAATGAATTGGGGGAGCTGTTGAGTAAGCGGTTTGAACTTAAAAAAGAAGATTCATGGGAAAAGCGTTTTTATCAACTGCATGATCAAATGAATGAGCAAGAGTTGTTTTTATGTGAACAAATTCGAGCTTATACCGATGGCCCCATGTTCGACAGTAACCTGGCCATACTCAGTCTGTTAAATAACAATGCTGATATGGTTGCTGCGGTGCCATTAAGCCAGGATTTAATCAGTCATCTGACCTTGTGGCTCAATAAATACAGTAAAGTATTCAAAAACTCCAGGAAGATGTGCTTGTTGTATGTGGGTGTTGAAGATGGCGCCGCTTATCCATCTGGTTTTGATGAATTGGTTGCAAGTTGGCTTGAAAAAAATCAATAGCAGCTGATCGATGATTTAAATTGAGTTACCAAATATTCGATAAAGACAAACTCCCGCTTTCGCAGGAGTTAAATCAGAACAGTGATGTTTGAGGGTCATAAAAACTCTATTTGCCAAGAATTGATATACCCTGTATCTTGATTGAAAGTATCTACCACTTTGAGTTGCCAAGTGCCCCTGGCGTTTTGGTTGCCTTGATTGGTGTTGACTGTTTCATTGAGGTTGTTGGTGCTACCACCACTGGGGTTCCTCAAGGTCGTGACATTACCATTGGGGGCGATCAGTTGAACTCTTAAGTCTCCGCGATAGGTGTGAACGATGTTATAGCTGATGGCCATGTTGCCAGCTTGGCCTGACAGGCTGACATTGATTGGGCTGCTTGCTCCAGTTGCATTGTTATCTGGAATATTGTAGTTACTACCATTACTGAATACGGTTTGCACCGAAGCGGCATAATTGGCCACTAAATTGACACCGCTGTAAGTCGAATAAGCTCGAACCATCACATGGTAAGTGCCCGCTTGTATGGAACTGATGTTGCAACTTTCGTTGTTACCATTAAGCCAGGGTCTGCAATCATAGTTTGATGTCGTTGGTTGTGAACCATACCTGACATATAAATCGGCATCACCAGAGCCGCCGCTCAAATTAAAGCTCAATGATGTGGTTCCGGCTGGTACGTTGATGGTGTAAAACTGATTGTTGTTGGTGCTGCCTGATAATCCAGTTTTTGTTACGCCATTACTCAATACGTTATTTGACCCACCGGCCATGGTGGCTGAAGCGGTGTTGCCATTGGCCGATTCATTGCCTGAATTATCATCAGCAGTCACATAATAATAATAGGTGTTGCCTGCACTGACATTATTATCGGTGTAGTTAGAAAAAGTTCTTAAAGTGCTGTTCAATGGCACAAAGTTGTTGGTGTTATTAACTGATCTATAAACAGTATAACCGGCTAAGTCTGTTTCATCATTGTTAAACCAATCTACATATATGGAGCTGGTATTGGCAGTGGCGCTTAAATTGGTGACTGCTGCTGGTGGTGTGGTGTCAGTACCACCACCATTACAAACCAGTTCGAATACGCATTCAACCCAATCAGGGTTGTCAATAAATGGGTTGCGGTTACCTTGAGCTGCAGCCACCGCTTCATTATGTTGATGCTCATATATATCAACAGGGTCGTCTTGGTGCCAAACCAATAATACCGATAACAATCCCATATAGGCTACAGATTCATTATTGCCTGTGGCTGAAGCGTTAATCAGACTGAGGTTATCAGTCAATATGAGATCTGGTTCACTGACACCTGTGATGCCATGAGTGCCACCTTCATAGCGAACATCCATATAAAGCAAAGCCCTTGCGATATCACCTTGTCTGCCAGCCCAAACATCCCAAACACCTGTTTTGGTTAAGTTGGATTGACCACTGCCACCTCGGCCGTTGTTGACATCGGTGGCTCTTGTATCACATCCACTGACACATATATCGAATGGTTTATTACTGCGTGATGAATTATAAGAACTATTGGCTATGAATAAATGATGCATATCCGTGTAAGGATAGTTGCTGCTGCCATCATCTGGAAACCCATAGGATTTTGGCCAAGAGTGTTCTCGATTGTAGTTGTTGTTGCCACCGCCCACTTTGGTGTTGGCTGAGTTTTTATAGATGGTGATGACTTGGTTGCTGTTGTCTACGTTTTCTCCAGCCAGTTCTAATATATCCCAAGTATCTGTAGCTGATGAAGTATAGGGAAAACGTGTGTGGTCATCAATGATGGCGTGTAATGAGTTTCTGAGTGCAGTGGGTGATGAATCGTCGACACTGTTGTAGTAATTTGGATCTGGTTGTGATTCCGCTTCGTTGTAAAAAAGTATGAAACAGGCGCACAGGAAGGCGCCGATGATGGCTTTATATTGATACATGATTAACTCCCAATTTTTTAAAGTTTGGTTTGATGAATTCTTTGAATTCTGATCGTTCCGAAACTTATCAGGTGTTCATGACCCCATGATGAAGTTGGTATGACGATTCAATGAAAACATCTCAGTAATCACATCCTGGTGTCATCATACGTGCCGTTGTTGTTATTTTTAAGGCATCTTCATGAAGTGCACAATCTGGTGCTAATTTATTATAAACACAAAGTGACAGGCTAATTCACTAAATCTGTCACAAAAATAAATCTATAGCCGTTTTGAGCTAACTTACATAATTTGCCATGATTGATCAGAGGTAACGCATAACTTTGGCTGAAAGATTCATTAAGC
>CALDFB010000317.1 GCA_937942365.1 uncultured Marinicella sp.
GATAAACTAAAAATGCCAGAACCATTATTCAAATAAATTTCAAAAAAACTGATTTCGCTGCTTGCACTCACAACAAATAAATCCAAATCTCCATCTCCATCTATATCACTCAATTTAATTGCTCTGAGTTCATTGGATAACTCTATTAATGTACTTTTCTCAAATTGATATTGACTGGATTGCTTGAGTAACAGAATTTCAGGTGAATTAAAGTCCATCGCAATTACATCTTGTATACCATCACCATCAATGTCTCCTATATCAATATCATTTATTTTGACAACTCCTTTGTTTAAGCTTTCCCTAATAACTTCACCACTCTCTAACTCATATCGATAATTGAAAACATTGCTAAAAAGTTGTACAAAACTAGACCCAGAAACAAAAGACATTAAACTTTCTCCTGGCTTTGATAGCGAACTTACCCCTGTATTCGAGTTATTGAAAAAAGTTAACTGTTCAGCATCCTGGTATACACCTGATTCATTTTCGTAAACAGACATCCAGTCTCTTTCAAAATGATCAGGAAAGGTGATCAAATCAAAATCACCATCAATGTCATAATCTTCGAAATAAAAATTCTCTCCAGGGAATATTCGGCCAGAAGTAGATTCAAGTTCTCTTTTAATAAAAACATCGTTATGTAACTCATACCAAAAGTTTCTGTGATAAACGTTTAGTAGACCATCAGAATTATTGCTTTTGAAATGGATATCAAAAAATAATACACTCGCATTAATTTCTTCCTCAATGACTATTTTTTCAACTTCGTTTGCATCCTGGCTCTTAAAGTAAATCAAAGAACCACTGTTAGAGTTATTTTTTTCTAAAACAACCAAATCATCCAAACCATCATCATTTAAGTCAACAATTTGATAATTATCAAAAAGATCAAATGCGTCAAAACCTATAAAATATAAAGGGTCATGCGGCGATGGCACTGATAAAAACTCATCATCCCCAATGTTGTAGTGGTAAGTAAATTTCACTTCATATATAGAATTTAAGCCATCTCCAGTAATGTCAAAAGAAATAAAATCAACCAGTTTATCACCATTAAAATCACCAGCATGAATCAGAATTTGATGGTTTTCTTCAAGCTCAAAATCAAACAATACTTTACCTTTAAAATTATCATCAGCTTCATAATAAGTAACAGTTACTGATTCATCAGACCTATCAACCCCCCAAAGCGTAAATTCTGAATCTTTAATTTTCACTACTCTTTTAAAAATACCATCTTCAAAATTAATTCTATGGGGCAAAAATTCTCCTTCATCATTTTCTAACCAACTCAAGAAATTAGTAATAAAAGCGGCGTTGAAGCCATTTCCAGAATAAATATCCAGGTCTCCATCGCCATCCATGTCATAGGTTTGTATGAAATTACTAAATATAAGTGGATCTGTGCTGATTAATTGTTGCTCAAAATCTAAAACAGCATGCGATGGTAAGTTAAATACCAGGATGGTTAAATAAATAATTTTTTTCAAGATCAAGCTCCTTTTCTGATATATTAATTTTCAACAGTAATGCATAATTATGTATACAAATATCCCGATATTATAAAGCTTGTATGAATGAACATGTTTGTAAATACACAAAATTTGAAATATTTAATAACAACCCCACCTTAATATCAATCTGCAATTTAATTGGAAATTATGAACTTTAATAAATTAACCACCAATTTCCAGCAAGCACTGAATGAGGCACAATCCATTGCTGTAGGCAAAGACCATACGGTGATTGAATCTGCGCATGTTCTGGCCGCTTTACTGGACCAAGAAAATTCCTCCATGAAACATGTGTTGATGAAATCAGGGGTGAATGTCAACCAATTGCGCAAAGGTGTGGAGGAAACCATTGAACTGATGCCAGTAATCGCCAACAACACAGGCGATGTCAACCTATCAACTAACTTGGTTAAGGTGTTGAACCTGGCTGATAAGTTAGCACAACAACGTGAAGACCAATACATCGCCAGTGAACTATTTGCTTTGGCTTTGATGGACTCGAATGACACCACCGCACAACTACTGAAAAAAGCGGGTGCTAAACGTGATTCCATCGCACAAACCATTGATGACATCAGAGGCGATGCCACCATCGATGATGCGGGTGCAGAAGAAAACCGCCAAGCGCTGGAAAAATATACTGTTGACCTAACAGCACGTGCCGCTCAGTCCAAAATGGATCCCATCATTGGCCGCGATGCTGAAATTCGTCGCACCATACAAATATTACAACGACGTACCAAAAACAACCCAGTGGTGATTGGTGAGCCTGGGGTGGGTAAAACGGCTATCGTTGAAGGTTTGGCACAACGCATTGTAAACAACGAAGTGCCAGAAGGCGTTAAAGGCAAACGATTGTTATCGCTGGATTTAGGCGCTCTGATTGCTGGAGCCAAATACCGCGGTGAGTTCGAAGAACGCCTGAAAGCCTTACTGAATGATTTAAGTAAACAAGAAGGTCAGGTGATTTTATTCATCGATGAATTACACACCATGGTTGGCGCTGGTGCTGCTGAAGGGGCCATGGATGCAGGTAATATGCTCAAACCTGCCCTCGCTCGCGGAGAGCTACACTGTATAGGTGCCACCACTTTAGATGAATACCGACAGGTCATTGAAAAAGACAAGGCGCTGGAACGACGTTTCCAAAAGGTGCTCGTTGAAGAACCTTCGGTCGAAGACACCATCGCCATATTACGTGGTTTGAATGAACGTTATGAAGTCCATCATGCCGTTGAAATCACAGATCCTGCCATCATTGCGGCGGCGACCTTGTCTCATCGTTACATCACTGATCGCAATCTACCTGATAAAGCCATCGACCTGATGGATGAAGCTGCTTCACGCATCCGCATGGAAATTGACTCTAAACCCGATAAGTTAGATAAACTGGATCGAAAACTGATACAACTTAAAATGGAACGTGAATCCATTTTAAAAGAAAAAGACAAAGCCTCAAAAAAACGCAAAACTGAACTTGAAACCAACATCGTCTCATTGGAGCGTGAATACTCTGACTTAGAAGAAATTTGGAACAGTGAAAAAGCAGCTGTCCAAGGCACAACACACCTGAAAGAAGAGTTAGAAGATGCCAAAGCGGCATTCGAGGTCGCTCAACGCAGTGGTGATTTGGCCAAAATGTCAGAATTACAATACGGTAAAATACCTGAGTTAGAAAAAGAAATTGCGCAAGCCACTGAAGTGGACATGAGCACATTCAAATTACTCAGGAATAAAGTAACCGAAGCCGAAATAGCTGAAATCGTCTCTATGTGGACGGGTATTCCAGTGACTAAAATGATGGCAGGGGAAAAGCAGAAGTTATTAAAAATGGAATCCATCATTCATCAGCGTTTAATTGGACAAGAAGAATCGGTTAAATCTGTGGCAGATGCGATTCGTCGATCCAGATCTGGGCTTTCAGATCCAAATAGACCCATTGGTTCATTTATGTTCCTCGGCCCCACTGGCGTGGGAAAAACTGAGTTATGTAAAGCCTTGTCTGAATTTATGTTCGACACTGAAGACTCCATCATCAGGTTAGACATGTCTGAATTCATGGAAAAGCATTCAGTGGCTCGCTTAATCGGCGCCCCTCCAGGGTATGTTGGTTATGACCAAGGCGGGTATTTAACTGAAGCAGTTCGGCGCAAACCGTATTCTTTAATCCTGTTAGACGAAGTTGAAAAAGCCCATGCCGATGTGTTCAATGTGCTGTTACAAGTATTGGATGATGGCCGACTCACCGATGGTCAAGGCCGCACGGTAGATTTTAAAAATACCGTAATCATCATGACCTCAAATTTAGGTTCAGACTTAATTCAAGCCAAAATAAATGAAGCCTATAAAGACATCAAAGAGGCCGTCATGGAGGTGGTTGGTGGGCACTTCCGACCTGAGTTTATTAACCGAGTCGATGACATCGTGGTGTTCCATCCATTGAAAAAAGAACACATCCGATTAATCGCGGGCATACAAATCAAGAAAGTAAAAAAACGCTTGATAGCTCGAGATTTACATTTACAAATCAGCGATGAAGCACTGGACTTTTTGGGCAACGTGGGTTTCGACCCAGTGTATGGCGCCAGACCTTTAAAACGCGCCATACAAGATGAGCTAGAAAACCCCTTAGCATCACGACTATTGGCTGGAGACTTTTCACCTGGCAGTATCATTCAAGTGAATTTAACAGATCAAAAACTTGAATTCACGCCACAACAACCCCAATAAGGGGAATGAATAAACTCAGCAGATTTTAAAGTCGCTTAATGAGCACATTTGGCGACTTTAAAATGCAAATACGACTGCTTTAAAATAACCGGATTAACTGATGCCAATATACGAATACCAATGCCAAGATTGTGGCCATGAACTTGAGAAGCTGCAAAAAATGTCAGACGAACCCTTAAAAGCATGTCCAAGTTGTCAGCAAGACACCTTATGTAAAAAAGTTTCAGCGGCAGGTTTTAGATTAAAAGGTACTGGTTGGTATGAAACGGATTTTAAAAATTCAAAACCCAAAGCAGAAACCAAATCAAATTCGGAAAAAAGCACCTCCAAAACTACCTCGAAAACAGAATAACTCTCTGTGTTCTGAGGCCGACTGTTGATGTAATATAAACCATCTCGAAGACCAAACCTATCCAAGAACGAACTAAAGCTGGCACACTTCCACTTCACTCAGTGAGCAATTACCGCTGGCTGAGCAGAGCCGAAGCCTAGATAAGACTTGAAAAAATAAACTAAATCAAACTCACTTCCACTTCACTCAGTAAGCAATTACCGCTGACTGAGCGGAGCCAAAGCCTAATTTGACTTTAATATTGCTGCCTTATTTATCAAAAAAACCTCACCTACGAAAACCACTTGTAGGAATTTTCTTACAAGCATTTAAGAATTTATTGACAGATTTTCAGATTACGTATGCGCATAATAAACACATTAAAGCCGAATTAAGAGATTTGGCTTAATGTTTAAAATTCAGTTATCTCAAAAAACACACTTGGAATGAGTCGGGGAACTGATTCTAATGATTGTTAACAAGGAGTTTCAATCAGGTACATGATGTACCACACTCGGGAATAAGGATAAGAAAGTTCTGTGTTTGGGACTTTCGAAAATTAACCGCCATTACTTGTGATGGCGGTTTTTTTTGTCTGTAATTTATCTGTAAGCCAGACTATTTTCGATTAGAATACTCGAATGCGCACATTGTTGTTCAAATTGATCATTAACCTCACCAGTTTATTGTCCTTAAAAACAGCTCATAAATGGGCTGCCTTTTTGGCCAAAATGACCTGGCACTTTTCTGAAAAACAAAGAAGAATCACCACCACAAACATCGCTTTGTGCTACCCAGATTTATCTCACGAAGTGAAGCTTGAATTGGCCGAAAACAGCTTAAGAGAAACCATCAAATCCATGTTCGAGCTGGGCATAATCTGGAAAAAATATGGGCCTAACATCAAACCATTAATCAGAAATGTTCATGGATTAAAGGTATTTGAACAAGCCTTGGCTCAAAACCAGGGCATGCTGATGGCAGCGCCTCATTTTGGGAACTGGGAAGTTTTGAACCTGTGGTTATCTAAATACCCTGGTTTTGCTTTTCTATACAAACCACCCACTGAAATTAACATTGAAAAATTATTACTCAAGTACAGGGGACTCAGTGGGGCACAACAAATCACTGCTGATGCCCAAGGTGTCAGAAAAGTGTTCAAAGTGCTCAAAAACAAAAACATCCTGGCCATCTTACCTGACCAACAACCCAAAAACGGCCAAGGCATGTTTGTACCTTTTATGGGACAAAATGCATACACCATGAGTTTGTTTTCTAAGATCGCATTAAAGACCAAAGTGCCCGTTATTTTTGCTGTGGCTGAGAGACTGAGCGATGGCCAAGGATTTGATTTACATTTCAATCAAGCACCCGACAGCATTTATGCAAGCTTGGAAGAATCTATGAAAACTGTTAACCTTGAAATTGAAAAAGTGGTGGCCATTAATCCCAGCCAATACCAATGGACCTACAAA
>CALDFB010000318.1 GCA_937942365.1 uncultured Marinicella sp.
AGCTCGATTGAAATAATTTTCTATTTGTATAAACCACTTCTTTACAAGCCACTTAAGGTCAAGATCAGAGTGATCACAAGAAAATTCTCAGTCACTTATACATGAATCAAATGATATTTGGCGGCCCACTTAGGAATCTAGTTACTGACTGATAATTGCTGCTGAATGAAAACAATCAATTCATCATGTAACATTAAGAATGTATCAAGCTTGAATTATTTGAATAACCCTCAAATTATCTTCAATTTGAACACGGCTTTCAAACTAAAAAATAACAAACAATTAATAGCTTCTTCATGCCTTTGTTTATATCTGACAATATTTTAAATGTTTTTAAAAAAACAGCTTTTTTTAATTTTTTTATTCAGAAATGATTCAGTTTTCGCTGCATAAAATCCTGCAACGTTACCAAAGCTGAGTAACTAGAGACAATTTAAGGTCATGTATTTGGCCTTGATTTTAATATATATTTTTGGAGAAAGAATAAATGAAGAAACTGACATTAACTGCCTTCTTGATTATCAATATATCTGCACAAGCCAATAAAGACATCCACTATAACTTCCTAGAAATTGGCTATGGATATCTCGATATTAATGACAATATCAACCCCGATGGTTTCTACCTAGATGGTGCTTTTAATTTGTCGGATCGTTTTTATATCGGTGGTTTTATTGATGGCAGAGCGTCTCAAGGGATTGACTTCAATCGCTATGATATTTCTTTGGGCTTTCATACCAGTATGACCAATAAAACAGATTTTTATACCAATCTAAGACTCGGAAAAATTGAATATGATAATTTAGATGGGAACACAGTCGGTTTATATGCAGGAACCAGGACTGCATTCAATGATCGATTTGAATTAATTTCTAAAATTGGCTTAACCAATATAGATGACATTGAATTCGTGAATGGTGCCAATCAAATCATCTACGAAGCGGAAGTCAAAGGCTTGTTCAAGTTTACACCCAGCCAAGCATTAACTGCCGGCCTAGAAAGTTTTGAAGGTAACCCCGGCGCCAGAGTGGGTTATAGATTTTCATTTTGATCTAAAAAAACTTTAATCGCAGCTGGTCAATAGCTGCGATTGAAACGTTATTTAACTTTGATATTACTTAACCGTGTTTTATCCACTGACAATTGCAATACATCAGGCCGAGAATAATGCCCAACGGGATCAAAATTTTGCCGTTCTTCAAAGACCATATTGTGATTGATAGAAGCGGTATACAAGCCCTCTTCGCCTACTTGCGGTTCAATGATGAAAGAGCCATCAGGTGCACACAAACATGATCCACCATCAGTTAAAAAATCTGACGGGCAATCTTGCATCAAAGCTTCATAATGAGGAGTGTTCTTCGGGAAATCCTGTGGTCGCATCAAACCACTGACAGAGATCACAAAAGAACGCCCTTCTTTGGCCATCATTGGTGTGATGTCATGTGTGTTGCGAATACTCCCTGGCCAATTGGCCACATGTAAATCCTCGCCTTGTGCATACAAAGCGGTTCTTGCCAGTGGCATCCAGTTTTCCCAACAATTCAATCCACCAACTGTAAAAGCACCCAATGAATGCGTTTGTAACCCATTACCATCGCCTGGAGACCAGGTTAAACGTTCTTCATAAGTTGGCTGTAGTTTACGGTGTACAGATTGAATGACACCTTGTTCATTAATATAAACGATGGAACAATATAAACTGTGCCCACCGCGGTCGACCGGCCGTTCAATGATACCCAAATAACAAGCCATATTATATTGCTTCAGTACCGCACAAATTTCATCCAAATCACCCCGTTCGATTTGCACTGCTTGCCCACAATAATGCGCATGAAACTCTTTTTGGTCTTTGGCATTGAACCTGGCTCCATGGGTTAATTCAATCCAAAAAGGATAACCAGGCAACAAACCTTCACCCAAAGCAACCAACTGGCAACCCTCACTCCCAGCTTGGTGCAAATAATCAATGATTTTTGCTGTGGTTTTGATGCGATCTAACCAAACCGGTGCGATTTGGATCAAGCCAACTTTTAAGGTGTTAGACATTTAAATTTCCCAAGTTAATTAGTAATGATCTGATTCGTTTACATGATAGCAGCCGCAATCAACTTGTCAATTTATAAACAAACCAAAAATCAATGAATTCTGTTATGATTATTTGATCTTAATCCTGAGCCCTTTATCATGCCTCGTAAGTTATTGACCTTTCTGCTACTACTTTCTTTCAATACAGCTACATTAAATGCAGCAACAACTGTTATCTATGCCGGTGAATTATTGGCTGTTCCTGGTAAACCTACTCTAAAAAATCAAACAATAACCATTGTTGACGGTAAAATTACTGCTGTTGAGGCTGGTTTTACACGCTTCGATCAAACAGATGATTTAACCGTATTAGATTTACGCAATGCCTTTGTGATGCCTGGACTGATGGATATGCATGTTCATTTACAAGGCGAATTAGGGCCCACCAACGATCGCGATGCATTGAAAATGTCATCACAATTAGTCGGCATGCGAACTGTACACCATGGCATGAAAACCTTACTGGCAGGTTTCACCACTGTCAGAGACGTCGGCTCTGACTCTCAATACATGTATGCCTATCGAGATGCCATCGAAAAAGGTTGGATCGATGGCCCACGCATCATTGCAGCAGGTGGTGTGGGCATCACAGGTGGGCATGCTGATGTCAGTGGTATCAAACCAGAGTTGATGGAATTTTATACCGATAAATCAATTTGTGATGGCCCTTATGACTGTAGACGTGCAACTCGTGACGCCATTAAATACGGCGCTGACCTCATTAAAATCACTTCAACCGGAGGTGTAATGACAGACCGCGCCACTGGTACTGGACAACAAATGGAAATGGACGAATTAAAAGAGGTTGTTCTGGCTGCCAAACGCATGGGCAAAAAGGTCGCATCTCATGCTCACCATGAAGATGGCATCATTGCAGCACTTAAAGCCGGCGTTCATAGTATTGAGCACGGGACCTACACGGGTAAAGAAGCCATTAAATTGTTCAAACAAACTGGGGCATATTTAGTACCGACATTACTGGCCGGTGATACCGTGGTCAAAATGGCCAATAACACCGATATATTACCTCCAGCAGTGGCTGCTAAAGCCATTAAAGTCGGTACTGACATGCAAGGTAACTTCATCAAGTCATATAAAGCCGGTGTCAAAATAGCTTTTGGAACAGACAGTGGTATTTCTAAACACGGCACCAATGCCGATGAGGCTGTTTTGATGAGCGATGCTGGTATGCCTAATTCTGAAGTTTTAGTCAGTGCCACAATCAATGCCGCCGATTTAATCGGTATGAGTGCTCAGCTTGGCACACTGGAAGTAGGCAAGCATGCTGACATCATTGCCACTTCTGGCTCACCCATTGATGACATCAAAGAATTACTGGATGTTGATTTTGTCATGAAAAATGCCCAAGTTTATAAAAACAACTTACAATGAAATGAAGCACTTTAAATTCACAGTATTTGTTTGTTTTTTTGGGTTGATGGCCTGTCAACCCAAAGGCAGTCTAATTTATCAATACCCGGATACTGAAAATATAGGAATTAACCAATTGGTGGTCGTTATAGATTACTTAAATTTACGTGACGATATAGGAAAATATTGGGACTATGACAGTTACTACCACCAAAAAACCCTGGATCATTTATTAGCTCAAACCAATGACACCATGCAACAAAATGGTTACCCTCCCGCAGAGTCTTACTTATTGAGCAGTGGTTTGCTGATCAAAAATGACTTCCCTGTAGAACATTACATCAAGGAACAATTACAACCAGAGCTACTCCATCCGCCTTACACCTTAGCACTTAAAAGCATTGATGATACACAAGTCACTCAACACCAAGAGGTTTTGAGTGTCATGATCAAGTACTTGGCAACCAGACGTCATATCAAAAATGATGAATTAAGCCATCGCGGCATGCAAATGGGCTATCATTTTGAATCCATAGATTTACCTGATGATACCGCTATACTTTACATACATGTCAATCAATCAGCGGTTGGAATCATCAAGCAATTAGGTTCAATTTTATTAAGTGGTGCCATCGCAAGCCAAGCTGATTATGGTTTTATTGGTGTTGATTTAAGTACTCCAAAACATGCCAGTGCTTTTTTGGTACACACAGGCAGTGGTCAGATACTGTGGAAAAATCACTCAAATAACTGGAATACGGATCAGCCAGTGGCTGAATTATTGAAACTTATCCCTCAGAAAATAAAAAATCAACTCCCTTAAAGGGCCTCTGAAAAATAGAACATACCGCTGCTGGGTGTTTTAATCCCAGCCCCTTGGGGCTTTCAGCAATTTCCAATCTCAGCGCCGCATATGGCGCTTACTGTTGTTCAATGATTTTAAGTTGGAATAACCAACTATGCAATACCCAAAAAGGGGCCGACCCTCATTCGCCTTGATCTTGAAAACTTCTGAAAACCAGAGGCATCTTGTATTTTTCAAAGGCTCCTTAAAAGCCACAAGAGCCATCAAAGTCGGCATAGAAAATTTCATCTGAAATTCCTTGAAACATGATGCTTTTAAGAGGAATCTGTTGATACCAGCTATCTAAAGCTGCAGGTATGACAGCACCACTCATGTTATTGCTATCAAGAAAAAACTCATTCATTAAGCTCATATTACCAAAACCTATCGGCACCTGGCCAGTGATGGCATTATCAGTCAAGTATAAGGCTTGCAGTAGGATCATTTGAGACCACAATTCTGGAATATTTCCAGAAAACTCATTGCCTGATAATGTCAGAAAATCAAAGTTTATCAACGCACCTAAAGAAGCAGGTAAATGACCTCTCATTTGATTGTTAGACAAATCTATTTGACGCAGGCTGGACATTTCTCCCATACAAGTGGGTAGTTTTCCGCTGATATCATTACCCGGCAAAAACAAAAACTCCAATTGATCAAGCTCAACTATTGAACTTGGCAATGGTCCAAAAAAACCAACATTAAAAGCCGAAAAAAACTCTAAAGAATTCATTTGATTAATACTGTCAGGAATTTCTTCTACAAAACTGTTGTTATCAAGCCATAGGTCTGTCAATGAGTTCAAAGCCACAACAGTAGGCAAAATCTGACCACTGAGCTGATTATTTTGCAACTGCAATACACGCAACTGAGATAAATTCGCAAAACTGCTGGGAACAGTACTGTCCAAAAAGTTATCGCCTAACAAAATAACCTCAAGTAATGGCAAGTTGCCCAACTGTGGCGGAATAAAGCTGAATAAGCTGTTACCGCTTAATTCCAGCCTACGTAACTCTGTAAGCTCTTGAAGGTTCCCTGGGATGATGCCATTTAAATTATTATTACTTAATTGTAAAAACCAAACATTAACAGTAGATGGGCCAAATGCACTGACCCCAAACCAACTGTTGATATCAGCATTCCCCCAATTACTGTTATTAAACCAATTATCACCATCGGTGATGTTATATAAATTCACCAAAGAAGCACACTCTAAAAAATCAGCGTTGATTCACGGTTGAGTACAAACTGTATTGGTATCAAGCACTGCACTTACATCATTCGATGACAGCATATATACCAACATGACTAATAAACTTTTGAATTTAAATTTCCCACACATCAATTAATTATAATCAACAACTGAAATATTCATAGCCTATTCAACTATTTTTTGAATTAAACTCCTTGTTATGCAAGGTTATTTAATGTA
>CALDFB010000319.1 GCA_937942365.1 uncultured Marinicella sp.
ACTTCAAAACTGAAGATTATCAAAGAATAAAATCTTCTTGGGCTCAACGTGAATCTAACCCCAAAGGTCGCGGTTTTATTAAATTCAGTAGTTTTTACGACGAACTACAAAGAATCTATGACCTTGACCCTAAATCATTCACAGTAGATGAAGCCACAAGATCACTGATTAAATGGATAAATGCAGGTGCTTAAAGAGTCATAAACTACAATTTGAAATCAGCATATCTAGCGAACTGCTCAACTTTCGCTTAATAATAATTTTATTCAAACAGATACATGCGCATTCATTAAAATTTAATTTTCATTAATTTTTAAACATTGAATAAACTTCGATTGATGGCTGCGACTAAGAGGAATTTCATGTGCGCCAATTTCAACATCATGATGAGTATAGGCAGTAACTTGATCGATATTTACAATATATGACCTATGCACCCTCTGGAATTTTTCACCCAGAATTTGAATTAACTTAACCATGGTGTATTTAACCACATGCGTTTGATCTGCCAAAATGATCTCTGCGTAATCTTTCATGCCTTTAACATATAAGATTTCGCTGAGTTTCAACCTGATTTTCTTTCGTTCTTTATTTAACACAACAAACCCCTCATCGTTAGACTGAAAACTTGTTTGGCTGGCTAAGACCTTGGGTTTATTTAGCTTGAGAAACTTCTCAATGGCATTAAAGAACCGGCTAAAAACAATGGGTTTTAATAAATAGTCCACCGCATCAAGCTCAAAACCATCAACAGCATAATCTCGATAGGCAGTGGTAAAAATTACTGCTGGTTTAACAGCCAAACCTTGGTAAAAATCTGTGCCCTTTAAAACTGGCATTTCAACATCCAGAAACAGCAAATCAATGGATTCATTTTGTAGTACTTGGCTGGCTTCTATGGCACTGGCGCATGAGGCCACCAATTCGAACTCAGGTAAATGCTGTAGGTGGTTTTCGATCAATTCCCGGGCCAATGCTTCGTCATCGATAATTAAACATCGGTACTTCTTCATGGGTTTTGTATCTTCAAATCGAGGATAAACTGTTCTTGGTCGGTTACTGCTAAGCTGAAGTTATCTGGGTATATCATCTCCAATTGTTTCTTCATGTTAGCCAGGCCAATGGGTTGGTGATTGATTGGTTTAGAAGCAGTTGCTTGAGGTTTAGAATTGGTCACATTTAAATGAATCAGTTGGCTGTCTGCTTTGATATTAATCACTACATTTGATGTACCCAGCTCTTCTCGGGTGCTGTGTTTACAGGCATTTTCAACCACTGTGAGTAAAATCAATGGTGCAATTTCAACTGGTCCATCACAATTGTGGACGAATTTAATCTTAATCCGATCTCCATACCTGATTTTTTCTAAGTCTACATAATTTTGGATCAATTTTATCTCATCTGACAAAGCCACAAATTTAGACTGACAGCGGTACATCACATAATCAAGAATGTTTGATAGCTTTTCAATCACCACAGGAGTCTGATCAGATTTCTTAAGTGCCAAGGCATATAAATTATTCAGCGTATTGAAGATAAAATGTGGATTCAATTGATTTTTCAGTGCAGCCAGTTCTGCCCTTTGTTTTTGCTCATTAAGCTTGAGCACATTTTTTTGTTGTTGGTGAAAATTATTAGCAATCCAAATCACTGCCGGATACAAATACAAAGGGATCTTGGTAAAAAAGATATATTTTAAGGTCCATAAACTGAACATCCGCTGTCTCATGTTTTTATCACCATAGAGCTCTAAAAAGCGTTCATAAGACGCCGCATAAGTGGGTTCCAAATACAGATAACGTACAGCGACATTGATCTCAGCTGCCAACACAACCAAAACCAATAAACCAATAAAAAACCACACATTCCTTCCCAAGTCCAACGTTTTCGGTATCAACCATTTAATGGCAAAGAAGGCCACTAAAAACTGTAACAAGGTGATTAAGCCAACAGTTAATAACATTTCAGTGGGTGTTGAGTAGATTTGCCAATGGGGGCCGGTGTTGATTAAAAACACCAATGCCCAGAAGCCTAACAGCAGGTATTTATTAGTTTGAACTTGAGGCATTTTTAATCTGATACTTGATTTGAGTCAACATTGAGGATGAACATGATTTTACTGTTACACCAGATTATAGCAATCTTTCAGAATGTCAAACTGTTATCGACCAACAACTGTTATGGGTCGACCAATCCATACTTAAATATGTTCAATCAATCCAAATTCGCATTTTCTCGATAAAACGCAGCCAGTCGATGAATCATATGCACTGGTCTATTAATACTGTCACCGATTCATTTCAAGCCTAAGCTGAGCGCCACTTATTAATATTTTGGAGCCCATTATGAAGTACGTAATTTGTTTATTGTATTTGATTTTTATATCAAACCCATGCTCGTCATCCACATCTGATAATAGCGAAGCTTTGCGACAACAAGCCAATGATTTTTTTCATGGCTACATCAATCACCTCAACCTGTATCTTTCTGGTGAGGATTTACAAGCTGTGAAAAACAAAACCAGCCAAGACATTCGCCTACCCTCTCTGGTTATCCAACCCAATGGCAACCTGTCCCAGTTCAAAGAACAGGAACAAGTAGTCAAAGGTTTCACCGCCTTCTTAGAACAAATCAAAGCCCAAGGTGTAAAACAAATCCAATGGCAACAAATGGACCTGCAAAGCATCAATGATTATGCAATAGTGGCCAATAACACAGCTCAACTCATTGATGATCAGGGAAAAATCATACAAACCATCAAATCCGTATATGTTTTGCACCGCTCAGAAGACGATTGGGCGATAGCATTGCGGATTCCTCAAACACATTAACTCAGAGGTACCTATGAAAAATTATATTTTAATCTTAATGATCACTCTTGCTGGCATTTCACATGCTGATGAAAAAAGACTGTCCCAAGAACAACAAACTTATGCACCCCAAAAGGCCGTCTTAATTACCGGGGCGAACAGTGGCCTGGGTTTAGCTATGGCCGAAAAACTGGCAGCTGAAGGCTTTTATGTTTTTGCTGGTGCCAGAAAGCAAAAAGACATAGACACTCTCAACCTCAAAAACAACATGCAAGGCATCAGATTGGATGTAACCATACAAGCTGACATCGATGCTGCAGTTAAAACGGTAGAACAAGCTGGCATGGGATTATTCGGTTTGATCAATAATGCTGGCGTGACGGTTATGGAACCATTGATAGAAGTCAGTGAAAAAGACATGCAGTTTCAAATGGATGTGAATGTATTTGGACCCTATCGAGTTACCAAGGCATTTGCACCTTTGATCATTCAAAGTGAAGGAAGGATTGCCTCAGTCAGTTCGATACTGGGGGTCACGACCGGTATTATTTCAGGGCCCTACAGCATGAGTAAACATGCCTTGGAAGCCTATAGTGATGCCTTGGCCGGGGAACTGAAAAAATTCAATGTGCAAGTCAGTGTCATTGAGCCAGGTAATTACCGCAGTGACATCATCAAAACCATGCGCAACAGAATGGAAAAAGATCGACAAGCAAATAAAGCTTCACTGTTTATCGAAGAGCAAGAAAGACTGAAGCAGTATATTCCTGCTGATCGATCAGGCTTCAAAAAACCAGATGAAATCGCACTGGCAGCTTTAGACATCATGACTGCCAAAACCACTAAAAGGCGTTATTTAGTCGCTCCTTCCAAGCGAGAATCAGATATGGCCATCAAAGGCGCTTTGCGCAGAATAGTACAACTTAATCAAACCCACCCTTACAGCCTAACAACTGATGAAATGAAAACGATGATGGATGAGTTGATCAATCCACCAAAAGTGAAACAACCATGAATTTATTGTTTCCTAAAAGATTTTCACAAACACTGGCTCGATCATTGAATGTTCGAGCCAGAGAATGGCAAGTGACATTGGCCGCATTTATGTTGGCATTTATTCTGATGGCCAGTTATTTTGTTTTACGCCCCATCAGGGATGCCATGGCCAGTGACTGGAGTGATGCAGAGGTCAGCATGCTTTGGAACCTGCAGTTTTTCATCAGTGCCGGTATTGTTTCTTTGTATGCATGGGTGATTTCCAAAGTTCGATTTAAATGGGTTGTGCCCCTGGTTTACAGCAGTTTTGCTCTCAGTTTTGTGGTTTTTTACGTACTTACACATCAAGTCAATTCGCTGATTTGGGTAGAGAAAGCATTTTATATTTGGGTCAGTGCCTTCAGCTTATTCAACCTCTCGGTGTTCTGGAGCTTTATGAGCGATACATTCAGCAATGAACAAGGTAAAAGGTTATTTGCATTGATTGCCATGGGCGCAAGCGCTGGCGCCATAGTCGGTCCACTGGTGCCACTCACACTGGCTGAAAACATAGGCTTACATAATCTGATGCTTTTAGCTGCGGTAGGCTTATTGCTTGCGATTCCTCTTATACTGTATATTACCCGTCAAAAATCCAAAAGATTGAATAACAAAGACATCAAGACCGACATTCAACCATTGAATCGAAACTGGTCCAGTGGCATACAAGCACTCTTTAAAAACCCTTATTTGATGGGTATCGCTGCTTTTATTTTATTGTATGTATTTTTGGGTGCATTCATCTACTTTCAACAAAAAAACATCTTAGCAGCTTACACCCGACCAGAACGTGCGGAAATATTGGCCATCATAGACTGGGTAGTTAACTCGCTGACCTTTATCATGGCGTTGTTCTTTACCAGTCGAATATTAAAAAAATGCGGTATGGGACTCACATTAGCCCTGTTACCTATATTCCTGACCATCGGCATGATTGCACTGGCATTTGCCCCCATGGTCATGATTGTACTGTTGATACAAATTTTCAGGCGAGTCGGTAACTATGCCATCACCAGGCCTGCCAGAGAATTGTTATTCACCCAAGTGACCAAAGATGAAAGATTTAAATCTAAACCTGTTATAGATGTGGTCGTCTATCGAGGTGGAGATGCCGTAAGTGGCAGTTTATTTGCACTCCTGAGTGAAGGTATCGGTATGGGTTTGCTGTTTTTATCACTCATCGGCGCAGGCATATCCGCCACATGGTCAATCTGTGCAATGTGGTTAGGAAAAGTTTATAACAAAAAATCTTCTTTAAAATCAGCCGAGTCAGTTAGAAATTCCACCTGATTAATACCTTTAACCAAGGAAAAACCAATAAATACATATTCAACAATTAGATGTATTTATTTCGTTTTTCCTTTGGTAACTGTTGTTTTCTTTTTCGTGACTTTTTTAGTTGCAGCTTTCTTTTTTGTGATTTTCTTAACAGCCTTATTCGAACCACTGCTTGTACGAGTGATTGTTTTACTGGTATTGATTTGACTCAACTTATGTATTTTTTGACTTAATGCTGTGACTTTTTCCAACACGTCGGTGTTGATATCTAGTTTTTTGTTTAAAGTCATGATCACCGGAATAAACGAAGTTTCCATGGTTTGTGACAGTGATTTTAAAGCATCATCTAATCCTGGAAGGGGTTCATTAGACACATTAACTTCTAAATTCAACTCTTTGATAGAGTTAACTAATTTTGTAGCTACACTTTTCAAATCAGTTTGTGATTGCAGAGTGGTTTTGGCTTGTCCTTCGGTGATCGAAGTGCCTATATCAGACAAACTGGTTTGCAAGGCTGCAATTTGGCTGGCCACTTTAGTCGCGCCATCGGCATCATCGCCAGTCAATGCGTTTCTGACTTTAAACTCAGCTTTGATGTCATCCCACCTTTGAGCGTCATCCTGAGTTAAAAGCCCTCTGAGCTCTTTGAGTTTTAGCAAGTTTTCTTCCGCTC
This sequence comes from uncultured Marinicella sp., assembly GCA_937942365.1. Lineage (GTDB taxonomy): Bacteria > Pseudomonadota > Gammaproteobacteria > Xanthomonadales > Marinicellaceae > Marinicella. The sequence goes on from CALDFB010000319.1 coordinate 5,797, forward strand.
CAGTGGTCAATAACTGCGCCTCTCCTACATAATGGTCATCTAGCAGTTTTTGTAACTCGGATTCATCCATGATTGGCACCACTTTTTCGGCCAATTTATTCATGTTTCGATAACTGCCCTGAAGCTTAAATGGCGGTTCTTCACGATACCTGTCATCCATGGCGGCTGAACGAATGTACTCTTGATTAACTTTGAGTATGACTTCTTGAACTTTGAACAAACGCTTTAACACAGTAGTGATTTCATTGGTTTCGCTGGTTGAATAACTGTGACTTAATTCAGATGAGGCCACTTCTTTGCCGTTCGCCATGTCCATCATTAAATACAAATCATTCAAGTCCCGCAAAGCCATAGGAGCCAGAACCGCATTAGAAGTGAGTGAATTTTCTATGTAGCTCATTGAAAAAATATCATCCTGACCACTCAAGACATCTCCTAAATTATAGACATCCGCGCGATTGGCTAACATATCGGGCACTCTGAAAACTTCACCCGATTCGGTATAAGGGTTTCCAGCCATGATCACACAAAATTTCTTACCTCTTAAATCATAGGTTTTACTCTGTTCTTTCCAAACACCTTCAATTTTCCTGGTTCCATCACACAAAGAAATAAACTTCTGTAAAAATTCAGGATGGGTATGTTGAATATCATCCAGGTACAACATCACATTGTTACCCATTTCTAAAGCCAAATTCAGTTTATCTAACTCTTGTTTGGCTGTGGCATTGGGCGCATTTGCGGGGTCTAAAGATTTAACTTCATGGCCTAAAGATGGACAGTTAATCTTCATGAAGTTTAACCCCAGTCGATTGGCAGTGTATTCCATCAAAGTGGTTTTACCATAGCCTGGTGGTGAAATCAGCAACAACAAACCCATTAAATCACTGCGCTTATCTTGTCCTAATGCGCCCATTTGTTTGGCTAAATTATCACCAATAATTGGCAAATAAGAATCATTGATAAGTTGGTTGCGCACAAATGATGCCAACGGCCTGGCTTTAAAAGTCTCTAAAGCCATCAAACTTCTTTGTTGTTTCATTACATCATGTTTAGTTTCACGATATGCTAAATATTTGGGTAACTCTTTTTTGTGATAACTTTCTAGCCGTTCAAAGAATTCATCAAACTCAAATTTCAACATGCGATCATTGATAATGGCATGATCACCCAATAATTGTTCAATTTCGCAGCTGAGCGATTCAGCTGAGGCATCGAATACATCTTGATCATCACACAACAACAAAACGATGGCTTCATTGATGTACCTGGTTCGATCCACTTTATCAACTGCATTTACTTGCTCACTCAATAAACCACGCAACCAATAACCGGCCAGTAGCCATTGTTGTCTGGGTGAACTGTTCAATTTATTTAATTCTGTTTTAAATGTTTGGTACTGTGACTTTGATTGTAGGTGGTTTTTTATTTGATTGGCTAATTCAATCGCATGCAAAGACACTGGAAAGCGCTGAGACTGCTCATGAGAGGTTATATAAGCAAATAAGTACTGCGCAACTGATCTGATTTCACCTTCATCTAAGTCAAACTGTTGTTGCTGATAGTAGGCTACTAATTCAACATGAAGTTCATCACACCAATCTTGTTTCATTTCATGGTGTGCAAAAGATTGGATGATTTTTAGAGCCGTTTGAGCCTGCGCGACTAAATATGCTTTTTGCTTATCATCCAGTGCATGTAACCAGTAAAAAGTACCGATAGCTCGAGCACTTGGCGAATACATCAGCAGTGGCGCTTTTTCATAAGTACTCAACAATGCACTTAAAATTTTACTGGCATCATGATCGTGTACACCTTTTTCATACCCTTCTTGATACCTGGGGCTGGCATAATCCTTAACGAATAAATGCAATGCTTCTTCTGCCATGGCATTTAAATCTTTAATTGATTCTGTACCCACGCCATTAAGCGCTTCATAAAAAATTACAAATGCCAGATATTCTGCTCTATAAACATCAGCGTTTTCTGAACTGAGCGTCTGCTGCCAATAAGCTTGTAGCTCCTTAAGCTTTGGATTGTTGACTTGCTCATAATATTCGGTACCTGATAAATGGAAAACCAAATCATCATTTTTGGGCAAAATGGTTAAGTCCAATGCTTGGGTATTTACACTGAATTTGTGCTTACCCAGTTTGATCGTATGGCCACCATCTTCAAAAATGTCTTTTTTATCACGCAAGCCTCTGATAGCTTGTTCTCGAACCGCTTTGAACTTCGCTTCTATGTCATCGGCTTTGACATTATCTTCCAAATCGCGCAACTGACTGACCATTTGCGATACCTTATGCACCATAGAGTCAGAAGAGTAATAGGTATTGAGCTGGTCGTTATCAGTGAATTTAAGCGATCGACGCTCAATGCTTTTTAGCACGCGCATAGCGGCAGATTGAACTTGTTCTGCTTTGCGCTGACGCTGGTCAATTAAACCTTGTTTTTTGTTCTCGAAAGTTTCATGCAACTCTTCTCTTTTATTCAATATCTGATCAAGAAAAGTTTCATTTTCACCAAAAAGGCTTTCCAACTCTTCTAATTGCACCAACAATCTGGCCAACTGCTCATCACACTCATCAGGCGTCTCGGCCACAGATACACCACTGGTGATGCTTTGTGACAAGACCGCTAATTGTGCACCAAATTCTGCCACTGATTCTGTGGCTGACAATTCTTTGATGGTTAGTCTGGCGTGTGCTTTGGTTTGATTGATGCGACTATAGACTTTAGATATGGACTCTAAAATTGCGGTTTTTTGCAGGGTGTCGTTGATTTCTAAACCATTGATTACTTCAGATAATGCATCTAAACCTAGGCCCATTTCTTCTAATTCATCTGACAGCGGTTGTAAATCTTTGACTGTTTTGATGGTGGTAATTTTACTGTGAACGTCTTCAACCACTTTGTCATAATGCTGCATAGCTGTTGGTTGTGATAAAAATGTCACGGTCTTCACACCCAGATCATTGATCTCTTCGTTGACCAAACTACTTAATCGATCTATTTCATCCAAATCAATGTATCGATATTCTTTTAAAGACAATAAATGCCCTTTTTGACGTTTCAATTGCAATAAACCATCCACAAAAGGAGCAGGTGTATCCCAGTTTGATATCTTAATTTTTTTCAGCAATTGATTGAGATCATGTTGCGCTTGTTTTAAAGATTTCGCCGACTCAAGATTAATTGATCTGACTTTCTCAAACTCATCAAGCACTAATTCGGAGGTGTCGCCGATCAACTTCAAATGTTCAGAAAAGTCACCTAACTCCTCATTACCTAACCAATAATAGCCATCTTTAACACGCTGAATGTTTTTAATGAGGTCTTCATAAACTTCAGCGCTGGCTTCCTGCTCACTGATCAGTTTTGATATGCTGTAAAGTTCTGATATACCCTGAACTAACTCAGCATTTCCAATGGTTGACAGCGTCGTTTGATCATTGGCATTAGCTGCGCTGAATTCATCACTGGTATATGGCGTTTGCCACACTTGCATCGGGTGAATACGAGTGGGTTCTGATGATTCAGAACGAAATATAACCATTTTTCCATCATCAAATAACGAATAACCATGACCTAATATTGGGCTTTGTAACTCTTTGCGGATCATGTTGTATGAAAATAATGCGAACTTACCTTCGGTGTGCTCATAAAACACATACAAAACATCTTCACCGTTCGGTGAGTTCCAACGGCGTTTGAATTTTAATCCACTGACATCTTCAGCAAAAATTTTTGATTCACCGCTTTGTAAGTAATAACCACCTGGAAAGATGATGCCATGATCATTCGGCAACTGTACACATGCATACCCTATTTGATCAATTCTCAACACGTCTTGATTTCTGGTGTTGAAGAC
>CALDFB010000320.1 GCA_937942365.1 uncultured Marinicella sp.
ACTGTGCGATTTTTTCTGCATCACCAATCGCCCCCTTAGCCATTGACTGCTGATCTCTTGCTTCTTTCTGAGACATTCTTTATCATTAATTATTAGTGTGAGCCTAGCATAGTCTCAACACTCACTTTTTTCCACTGATAATGCTAAGAACTGGCAGACTCTACCTTAAACACAAAGAACAACATGTACCCATGGTTTATAGTTTTTTAGCCAAAAAAACCATCACTTCAGTGTCAGATGGTAATCCCTCCATTTTGCAGTGCCTTCAAAAGTAGAAAGTTACTGTTGCCCTCAGCAATAATCACTATTCTCAGTCAATGCGTGATTTGATTACTTCAAGGTATTTCTATTTGAATCAGTACCCATGCAAAAAAGCGCTCATGTAATTCTCATCAAGATTTAATCCAAATATCAGGAATGTCAGACTTATTTCTATAAGAATATGCAAATACACAAATCAATGTGTATATAACATTTAACTTTAGGAGAAAAGAAATGAAAGTAACAAAACTATTTATCTTATTAAGTATGTTTGTATTAATCAATCAAGCCAGCGCGCAGTTAATTATCAACGTACCTTCCAGGGCTTGTATCGACAACCCTCAAGGACCCTTGTGTCAGAAGAGAATGTGCCAGTTTAATTGTAAAATGCAAAAACGCATATGTGATTTTCAGGTAGGCGTAGCCAATTTCGATCCAGAGGGCAATCCTATTCCTCCTGTTAATCAACAACAATGTAACAATGAATTTCAATCATGTCTTTCCCAATGTGAACTCATTCGGTTATGAAACTCATATTCATTGATGTAGGTAAATAAAGCACACCAACATTTTATTAGTCCAGATACACCAGATTGTGATTTCAATATTCTAGTCTGGTGTATCGATGAATCACTGGAATATGTCAATAAAGATGTCACTATATAATTACATTGTCATTTCAGTTTGTATATTGATCAAGTATGAAAGCATAAAGGACCAAGGTACATGCCATTCTCGCACTGTCCGGTGCAACCATAAAAATTTAAATTCTTATAAATCGATTAAGCATTTCTGGGGTAACAGCAGACAGTTTTAACCCGCTCGATTGGCACCGAAAACATAAATGGCTGAACAGTTACCTCACCAAGCCAGTTCAGACAATTGAACCATAATAAAAACAATCATTCGGTAAACATCTCAAGTATTTGATCGCTAACTTGATTAATGACCCAAGCCTGAAACTGTGCCAAAGCATTCACTTGGGTGGCATTCAAATTAATCTGCAGTCCTGTACTGTAATTTGGAAAGTTATAAAAATCACTGCCTGGAATATAACGACCAGCCTTTATGTTATAGGCCAACTCCCAACTGTTGTTTTTTATTTCATTAACCCAATCTGAAGCATAATTATTGTAAATCCACAACACATCAACATTGCCACGATCACAAATTCCAGCGAAAGCATTGTCACACACGTTTAATTTTTTTGTACTCGCAACAGTCGGTGATTTTTGACCATTAGAAGCTTCAAACAGACTCTTAACTAATGGCCCAAATTCTGAACTGTCAAAAACTTGTGCTGCTTTTAAATAATCTAGATCACTCGGCGTGCTGTCACTGAACTTTACGTAAGTTCCATTTACTGGTTTAGGTTGATAGCCAAAAAGAATTGGAATGTCGGTTGATATTGTTGCCACAGTTTCAGCGTAGCCCTCAACACTGATGTCCTCTTCTTTACCCAATGGAGTTTCAGCGTTGTAGCAAACAACAATTTGAGTTGTCTTTGAACGTGCAAGCATACCAAGCAGACCTGTGTTGTCTAAGTTGCCACCATCAGCGAAACCTGTGTTTTGATTTTTCGTGTTAGTTACCCCAACTGGCCAAAAATTATATTGTGGAACCAAGCTAGAGAGGTTTTTTCGAACACCTTCTTCAGTATCCTTGAAGCTTGATTCATTGGAGTCATTGCTTTCTCCTAGCGCCATAGAATAAATTGCAGCTGCAGTGGTGACTTTTTCTCCAACAATTTGTGCAAAAAATGCCGATGAACAAGAAACAATGTCAATCAGAGAATAACGCCGCTCTATATTTACAGTCACCTCATCAGAAGATTGTGATTGCCAACTTGATGTAAATGCAAAAGATTCAACCCCACCATCAGTCGTCAGGGACTCACCCTTATTCTGTATTGTTCCAGTTGCTCCCACAGCAATTGGCGTGCCTTGAACCGGTAGCAGAGGTGAATTACTTTGCTGGTAGTCGAGTTTAATGTTGGTATTCATTATCGGGAAAGCACGACCAACTTGGCGAAAATAAAAGTCCTCTTTTGACAAATCCTTATTATTTGTTCCTGAACCGCCCAAAGATTTGATGTGCTGTTCCATGTATGGCTCACTCAGTGAGAAGAAACGTTTCGGCATCGGCATCAAACTGGTGCCACTGCCTTCCATAACACCTTGGTATAAGTTATAGGGTTTTAAAACCAACTCTCCAACAATAACAGGCCATATCCATTTACGAACTTCAGGGTATTTATAAATATTTCTTAAGCCAATCTTTTTATGAACAACATCTAACATGCCTGTATAAGAGAGCTGACTGGGTGCATGACCAATCGAACCGCCAGATAAATCACCAATATTGTTCTCTGCCAAAGTATTTGGGGGTGAGTATGTTCCCAATAAATCATCTAAATTTTGGTTTTCACTGAAGCTATAAATCGAAGTCAACCAAGTACCACCTGAGACCGAAGAAATACAGTCTATAGAATCTAGCAGCGAGCCACCGCTATGATTTATAGATTTCAAACCGATCAGTTGTCCCAATCCTGCCGAAAGCGCTCTTGATCCGCCCCCTGAAAGACAAAGTCCATTATTTGACTCATTTGTAGGCGCGTTCCAATTGTTTGCTTTGTAAACTTGTGCAGTATATTTTTTTTGACTCATTCTAACCCCCCTTTGATTTCGATGTTTTTACTGGAAAAAAACCTGTTATGACTGATGTAAATATTACGTCTATTCAAGCATCTTTCATTGATTACTCTTATTCTCAACGAAATACATAATTCAGTCGATTACACTTGATTACAAGTATATTGAAAATAATTTCCATTTCAATTGTTCTTATATGACCCAATCAACTGATATACTTTTTAAATTGATCTCATGCATGTATCAACAATTCTGAAAACGGGCATTAATTCATGTTGATAAAAATGGTGAAACTCGACTTATAGATTACAAAAGAACAGATTAAAACCAACAAGCAATCGATTCAAAATAAAACCTATGATCATCCTTACCTTTGGTGATATAACAACATACAGGACATGGCAGAAATGATTGGCACCCAATCAGCTGATCTTTTAACTTGATGATCAAATATGTTGGTCAATCAGAATTGAATTACCATCAGGATCTACCAAACTGATGTGACCTGGGCCGTGATCGCTGGCTAGGTTGGTATCACTCAAGCTAAGACCAGCAGCGATTAAATTTTTGTGAATCAATCTCACATCATCAAATTCGTTCAGCGGGTTACACCTGACATCCCATCCAGGGTTAAACGTGAGAACATTTTTTTCAAACATACCTTGAAATAACCCTATGGTGTTATCACCATTGCGCATGATCAGCCAGTTTTGAGATTGTTCACCACCTACCGCTGTAAACCCCAATTTTTCATAAAATGCTTGAGAGATCCCTATATCTTTGACGGCCAGACTGATTGAAAAAGCACCTAATGATTGGTTTGAATTGTTGGTCATAACTGACTCCATTTACGATTAAAGATGAACCTTTATACTAAGCAAAAACCAACAAAAACACATCACCCCTGCGGGTGATTTTTACTTATGAGAAAGGTAATATTGAAATTGTAACCAGCCAAACCAACCAACTAAAATAGCCACAAGACCTGCTGCCGCTATGCCATTTAGGTGGGTGACCCAAATACCCAATGAAATCAAAAGAACAGTACCCAGTACCCATAAAAAATCACCTACAGCAATACACAAAACTAACATGGGTGACAACGCTTCTTTATTAGCAACCCAAAGTAAAAACAATCCATAAAGATTTAACACCACACCCATGGCTAAAATGGCTACTTCTGGAGCAGGTTTGTCACTGCTTAAAAACTCAGTCACTATATTCGGAATAAAAACGAATAAAGCCCCAAAGAATAAACAATTCAAACCGTTTAATTTCAGAATAACATTTATATTGGACATTTCACCAACCTCATGTAAATATGGTTGACATACTAGTACGAGTTCAATCATATGTCAACCAAGTTTACAAAAAATGCCACGCCCATGAAAGATTCAATAACGCTGCAGTTAGTGATGTCAGCCAGCTTATTGCAAGACAGCATTTCTCGTATGTTGGTTAAAGAACTCAAAAAAAAAGGTCATCAATCAATCAATACCAGTCGGTTGACTTTCCTGAGCACCTTGGAATGTGGTGTGAATTATGCTTCAAAAATCAGCCGAAAATTAAAAGTATCCAGACAAATGGTGGCAAAAACAGTCAAAGAACTGTGTGAGTTAGGGTATCTGCTACAAGGAGAACCTGTTGGTAAACAAAAAGCCATTGAATTTACTTTACAGGGTGAACAGTTGATCAGTGAGTGTCGTAATCTATTGGCCAATTTCGATGAAAAACTTCAATCAAGATCTGGAATACAAAATTTAAACGAATTACTCACAAGTATTGATGATCTTAATCAGTTATTCAGTGAAAATTAAATCCAAACCTCTTAAATGGCACTAAACTCTTACACCATCACTCCAAGAATGTTTTGATCTCTTGAGCCTGTGCCATAGCATCGTGATAGCCCAATTCAATCAAGGCCTTGGTGTAACTGGGTTCAAACAACAAATAACTGGGCATGCGCCAATCTTTGCCCCAACCGCCAATCATCTTCAACAATGATTTAACTGGCTTAGGAATACAATGGGCGTGTGCTTCGGTGATACTTCTGACATCCACACTGGGTTTAATAACTAAAGTATCTATCGATTTGAGAGGCACCTTTCCTCGTGCAGGTGCCTCTAATAAATCAAGGGTCTGATTGATGCGTTTTAAACGGGATAGATCTGCCATCATGGTGTCCATAAAAATGGTGTCCAGCATATAACCACCTAATTCACCCATACTTGGATAAGCACCTGCTTCCTCTGGCACTTCGATGGGGCTTTCATCACGAGTTCCAATCACCAATATTCGATCAGCACCCAAATGTATGGCTGGTGAGAGCGGTGCAGAATTCCGTAAACCACCGTCACCATAATACTCATGCCCAATTAACTGCGCTGGAAATAGAAATGGCAAAGCCGTTGATGCCATGATGTGTTCTACAGAGATTTCTTGAGGTAAACCGACACGACGAGTTCGATGCCATGGAATGACATCTTCACAGGCTTGGTAAAAACACTTCGCCATTGATGTATCATATGAAGTGGCGGCTATTGATAGACCAGTTAAATCTCCATCTTCGATCGCTGCTTGGATTTTTTCTAAATGCAACTCTCGCCCAAGTAACTCACTTAAAGGCGTATTATCCAATAAAGATTTGGGTGGGCTGATGCCTAAACGGCCGAGAAATAAGGAACCAACCACTTTTGCCAAGGTTTTAAAGACTTGCCTGGCGTCTGTACGATAAACATCTTCACAATGAATGGTGGTCCAAAAATGATTGAGCCTGGCTACACCATGTCTTTGGTCTTTAGCATGTGAAGCCATGACCACCGCATTAATCGCTCCAGCTGATGTACCATTGACAATGGGAAAATTAAAACCGCTCGGCATGATTTCCATGATTGCTTTGATAACACCAACCTGGTAAGCACCACGAGCACCGCCACCAGGTAACATCAAGGCTGTTTTATTTGCTTCATGTTGATTCATGCAAGCATTATATCCTGAGAATGCCAGCGGGTTGTATCAACCAAGACTTTCTCTGACTTTCGGTAAGATACGGCGACTCACTGGCACATTAAACCCATAAGACAATTGCAGCTGACCTGATCCTGATCCGCTCCTTTCCAAACTTTTTATTAAGGTGGTATTGACCAAATAAGATCGATGAGTTTTTAAGAATGTCGTTGGCAAGCGTAAAGATAATTCAGACAAACTTCCATAGAAAAGTTTGACTTGACCATCAAGCAAAACCAGTTCTATGTAGTCTCCTGCACCCTTACAGTACGCGATGTTATTGATCAACACCCATTCAACTTTCCCAGCACTGCGAATTTCAAGTTGGTCGGTGCTGTTCTGAATCTTTTGTTGGTCAATAACCTGTTGTAAATGAGTGGCCCTGGCTTGATCCGTTAGGAGTTGTTTTCTGCTTATGCTGGCTTGAATGGCTTGTTCTGCCATTAGTAAAAAAATCAACAATGCCACACAATAATAATACAAAGTATCAATAAATATATAAGCATTCAAAATAATCAGCACCAAAAACAATAACAACAAGGTAAAAATTAAACGCATGCCTTGATGGCCTTGTCGCCATGCGAAGCCAGCATAAAGCAGTGCTAAGAATGTAGGTAACACAATGGCCAATAAATTTTTCACATCAAAACCTGATACCAGCACCACCATGGAAATGATTAGTACCAATAAGATAAAAAAATGTTGGTAACTTTGTTTGAGTTTTATCTTGGATAACACATAAAACATTAAACACAAACCAAACCCCAGAGAACACAATAAAATCAATAATAAACGCCAATCATGAAAAGGATAAGAGTAAGTAACCAAACCTCGATAAATTTCTATAAATAATTGAACTGCAGCAAAACATGCCATCATAGGAAGTAAATAAGCCCTTAGTGGCTGTTGTTTGATATTTGCCATCACGATCAAATATAAAGAACCCAGTAAAAGAACGCCAAAAGGCAACAATGATGGCCAATAATGCCTCAATATTCTGTCAGTAGGGTTCTGAAATGTGCCAATAGAAATGCCATGAATAGGTGAACCCAAATCTAAAAAACCCCGATGTGCTGAAAACAAAGCAATCAATTCATTTTCTGATGCTTTTAACAGCCCTTTATCCAAAGGCAATACAACATCAATTAAACCAGGTATTTCATCGGCTTTAAGTAAAGCAGGTGATCCATTTGACCCAACCAGTTGACCATTCAAGTATACAATTGATGATGCCTTTCCTGATATGAACAGCCCCATATGATGATTGGTCATCATTGTTTCTGGGCTTAAACTCAAATATGTTTTGACCCACAACAAACGTTTCTCTGGATCAATCGACCTGATTTTCACGCTCTCACATTGATCTTCTGAAAAATCTTTTTCTGAAAGTTCTTCGAGGGGCTTATTGAGGTTATCAATTAACAACACCTCACACACCAGTGCCAAGTCAGATTGTTTCAACTCACTGGGTTGACAGTCGTGGCTAATTAGCATCAACAACAAAAACATTTTGATGGTCAGATGAATTCTCATCCGCTCATGGTACTGTTTTTTAAGAAGCTAACCAAGTCCGTTAATAGAAAAGTAACTACCACTCACAGAACATAACACCAATTGTTTATTAACTCTTGTTACTGTGACATTATTCCTACGGAGCATACTTACATGAAAATTTTAATCTCTACAATCTGCATATTACTTAGTAATCTATCTTTAGGCCTGCCACTCAAACACGAAACAGCCTTCACTTTTACTGCGGGAGATGAACAAACTGTTGCAGCCTACAAAGGGGTCTTTAATGTCACAGAGAATCGCAAGAAAGACAATGGTAAAACCATACCCCTACATTACGTCAGATTTCCTAGCACCAGTAAAACGCCTGGCAAGCCAATCGTTTATTTAGCCGGAGGGCCTGGGGGGTCCGGTATAGCTACCGCGAAATACCGCCGTTTTGAATTATTTATGGCCATGCGTGAAGTGGCAGATGTCATCGCTTTTGACCAAAGAGGAACTGGTGATTCAGATAACTTACCTGAATGTCATTCTGATCAATTCATACCAACAGACCGACCCATCACTGATGAAGAATACATCGCATTGAATCAAAAAGCTTTAAAAACATGTTTTAAGTATTGGCAAGATCAAAACATCGATTACGCCGCCTATACCACCCCTGAAAGTGTGGCAGACCTTAATGATCTGAGGATTCATTTAGGCGTTGACAAAATCAGCTTGTGGGGTATTTCCTATGGCAGTCATCTGGCCTTGGCCGCCATGAAAACCATGGGAGATAAACTCCATAAAGTTATCATCGCCAGTGCCGAGGGTTTATCACAAACCATTAAATATCCTGCTCGAACCGATGAATATTTCACACGGTTACAAACGGCTTTAAACCAAGCCAGTAAGAAATCCAAAATGCAAATTGACATCAAAGCTCTACTGACACGTGTTCATAAAAAATTAGATAAACAGCCGATATTATTGGCATGGGAAGATGAAGGCAAACAAACCAGCTATTACTTGCAATCCAGACTCATGAAACAAATGGCCTCTGGAATGATTTCTGACCCATCAAGAGCTCAACAAATGCTGATGTTATATCACACAGTGGATGCAGGTATCACTGCTCCCATTTCAGGCATAATCCAACAGCACCTAAATCCCAAAGATCCCATTAAATTCAAGCTGATGGGAGTAGTGATGGATATGGCATCTGGTATCAGTCCTTCACGCCGCAGTGTTATTGAAGAACAAGCCCAATCTGCCCTTTTAGGCGGTTACTTAAACTTTTCATTGTACTTCACTGATTTGGCATACGAACTGGGATTAGATCTGGGTGATACATTCAGGAAAGAAACAATCAGTGATGTGCCGACTTTACTACTCAGTGGAACTTTAGACGGTCGAACCTATATTGAGAGTCAACACGAAGCCGTAAAGCATTTATCTGATGTAACCAAAATAACTCTTAAGAATGCTGGACATAATCTATTCAAATCTTCACCCAAAGTGATTGAAACCATGTTGATGTTCATGCACGACCAACCCATCAAAGAACAAGTCATTCATGTTGACATCTCTCAATAATTGCCTCAGTCATTGTAAACGATCTTAGTATAGAAGCCAAAATACCATTGGCTTCTGACCAAGCCTTTGTTATAGTCATTGAAAAAACCAATGGCTTTTATGTATCAAATCTTTTTATTGCTGATTTTTTCAAACCTGTTTAATCCTCAAAACTCATTGGCTCAAGCCAATGAGGCTAATACTTCAGACATTATCTATCCTTCGGTTGATTCCCAAGTTACCTTCAAAGCTGTGACGGAATTACCCACCAGACAACCTGATATAAAAATTGCATATGGAATTGACCCCTTACAATATGGCCAACTGTGGATACCTCAAGAAAAAACGCACAAATCCTTGATTATCTTGATTCATGGTGGCTGTTGGCTTAATGCATTTGGTGTTGATCACTCTTTTCCCATGGCCACCGAGCTCTCACAAGCAGGACACCCTGTTTGGTCATTAGAATACCGCCGAATCGGAGATACTGGTGGAGGATGGCCAGGCAGTTATGAAGACATCAAATTGGCTTTAATGTCCCTATCAAAACTACAAGCAAATGGTATAAAGACAGATCAACCCATTCTGATGGGACATTCTGCTGGTGGTCATTTGGCCTTATTAGCAGCCAGTGAATTGTCAACCATCAAATTTAAAAAAATCATTGGTTTGGCCGCCATTACTGATGTCAGTCGCTATGCATTGGGTCAAAATAGTTGCCAACAAGCCACACAAAAATTCATGGCGGGGTTACCACATGAGCAGGCTGATGCGTACCATGAAGCGAATTTAATTTACCGTCAACCCATTGAAAAAACGTTACTTTTGTATGGGGGTTCAGATGAAATTGTTCCAGCGATACAAGCTCAGCTTGATCAAGTTCCCAACCAACTGATTCCTAAGGCTGGGCACTTTGACTGGATTCATCCAGGTTCTGAGGCATTTCAAAAACTGTTGAAAGTTTTACAGCAATGACAGGGTCAATCCTTTGTGACAAATTAATCAATTAGAGGTGGCACTGTGGAAGACGGAATGTTGATACAAAATGCAGTTTTTTCATTGGTCATTTTAATCCTGGCAAGTCTGATAGCGGAGCCATTAGCACGCTTCTTAAAGTTACCCTTTGTGGCGTTTTTAATTATCATTGGGTTTTTGGGGTCAGAACTTATTGTACATCTTGGGTTTGATACCGGAATTAGGGCATCTAGCTTCAATCAGTTGGTTTTTTATGTATTCCTTCCGATCATTATTTTTGAATCGGCCTACAGCATCAACCGCAAAGCATTGTTAAAGTGCTTGTACCCTATTTTGGTCTTGGCCATGCCCATCATGCTAATTTCTGCTGGCATCGCAGCTTTTTTAATCTATTGGGGTATAGGTCATAGCAGTGGATTTCCTGTTTACACGGCATTGGTCACAGGCGCCTTGTTAGCCGCCACTGATCCCATGGCTGTAGTCAGTCACCTCAAACGAATCAAGGCACCTGAAGAAGTTACCACATTGATTGAGGGAGAAAGTTTATTCAACGATGCAATAGCTGTCGTGTTATTTACCACTTTATTGAGTATGGCACTTAGCCTTCAGGGGTTAGATAACACTGGTTCTGATACCCCGTTCTGGTTTCACTTTATCAATTTTTTAAAGATATTTTTTGGTGGCTTATTATTCGGTGCACTTTGTGGAATTATAGGAACTTGTCTCAGTTATATATTACAGACCAGGATTTTAGAAAATGTACTTTTGGTCTCAGTGGCTTACGGTTCCTTTCTGATTGCTGAAGACTATTTAATGGTTTCAGGATTGATGGCAGTCTTGGCATCTGGCCTGATCATGAATAAGGCCCATGAAAAGTTCATACCCAAAGAAGACCGCCAATTTATAAACTACTGGTGGCAAGTCATCAGCTTCTTTGCCAATGCCATGATTTTTATATTACTGGGTGTAACCATTACCTACAGTATGTTTGAAGAACGTTGGCTGGCTATGCTTATTGCTATTGCAGCAGTGTTGCTGACACGAGCTCTGGCCATATTTATTCTGTTGCCTATGATGACTTGTAAAAGTCAAAACTCAGTGGGCATGCCCACCAAAAAAGTGTTATTCTGGGGAGGAACTCGCGGCGCAGTTACGGTCGCTCTTGCCTTGTCTTTACCTGTCGAACTTAACGCCTGGTGGACCATTCAATCCATGGCGTTTGGCGTGGTTTTATTCACCTTATTTGTTCAAGCGCCAACCGTGCCTATGTTGCTAAGAAGAACCCACCCAACAAAACCGAATCAATGAATGAGAAACTACTTCTTATGTTTTCGAAACAAATGCTCCATAGACCATTTATCTTGAGAGTTATATAACAACAAAACAGCTGTCATTAAAATAAATCTGGGTAACCAATGAGAAGTGGGATCATAAAAAGCATCTTGCAACATGTGCCCGTATGCAACTATCAATAATAAAAAACCGATAATGATGGTATTTAACCTAACCCACAGGCCAACAAAGATTAAAACCCCACAAATTAACTCTATGTATGGTATTGAATAACCTAAGATCAATAACAGCCATTCAGGAATCCAATGTTCTTTAAAACCATTGATGAAAAAGTTTTGTGCATGGCCAGACGCACCAATCACAAAAACTTTATGCACACCTATCATCCCAACAAAAATCCCTAACGACAGGCGACTAAAAAACGAAGCAAAACCCCAATTATTCATTATATTTTGTCCCAATTGGAGTTTCACTCACAATACACCTTAATTCAATATTCAACTTCACCATCATCAACCCTTTTAGAGAACTCTGTCTCCATACCTGCTGACAATTTTCTGGCTTGATTGATCCAGTCTTCACGTTCTATTCTACCAGGGAAACTCATGGCTTCATTAACCCAATCCACTTCGTCCTGAGAAAATGCTGCAACTTGTTTAAATTGATAAATCCCTAATTCGTTGAGGGTACCCTCTAAAACAGCACCAACACCTTTGATTCTTTTTAAATCATCTACATCAGCAGGAGGTTCAGTCAGGAAAGTCATTTTCTTAACAGCTTTTGGCGCTGGTGGCGGGGTGACAGGAGCAGCTGGTGTCGTGACTTGTACCGGGGCCTGACGTTTAACTGGCTCTGTTTTTACTTGCTGTGTGTATTCATGTTTTTTATTGCGACAGCAAAGCCAACAAAAGAAGCCACCCAAAAGTAAACCTAATAAGAATGCCAGCAGCAGCCAGACCCATGTTTGAAAAAATAAATATGCCATTTTTTTCTCCGTTATTTAATTGTAAATTCAATGCGACGATTCTTAGCTCGCCCCGTGGGAGTTTTATTGTCAGCGATGGGTTGTGTTGACCCCATACCTGCAGCACTTAAATGCGCTTTATCAGCGCCTTTTCGCACTAAATAATTAACGACGGCTTGAGCACGTTTCTCACTGAGAATTAAATTGTTGTACCTTTTTCCGGTGTTGTCGGTGTGACCCACAACCTCGACAAAAGCATCAGGACATTGTTTTAGTACCGAGACGACCTGATCTAATACTTCATAACTTTGTTGTTTGATTCGAGCTTGTGAGGACGCGAATAAAATGGTGCTACTTTCCATCAATGATGTTAAGTCATCCTGACACAGGTCATTAACCACTTTGACTTCTTCAATGACAGGTTCAGGTTTTATCACTTTAATCACATTAATCCTGTTATTTATGGTGTAACTTTTACCTAGTTTTGAAGCCATCAATCTACCTACGTTTGTTTTAAGTTGTTCAGTGGAAGTTTCTCCGTTCAAAGTAAGGCTCTGACCCTTAAAAGTAAGTTGTGAAGGAATAAACGAGAAACCATTAAATAATTGATTAAGCTTATTAACTTCTTTCAAATTTTTACCTACCTTTAATTGATTAACCACTCGATCAGCACCAAATTGTTGTTGCGCTGAACGGACCAGTTGATCTATTTGTTGTTGATTGGCTAAATACCCCTGTAAAACAACTCGCTGCGAGTTGATGTCGGCAGAAAAATTAGGCGCTTGCAAAACAACGGGTGGTAACACCTCTCCACTCCATGTGACAGAACTGGTAACCAGATGACCCCTTGAATCAGTGGTTGACCCAGCCGCTTCCAACGCGCTATTTTTCGCAACCTCAGATGGCGCTTGTCCAGAAATGAGCACATCTCGTCCACGGTCTTTGGTTTGAACCTCAGCCCATTGATGTCCAGCAGCAGTCAATGACTGTTCTACTCTTGTTGACACATCCGCTTCAATACCTCTCCATTTATCACCGCCAAAAGATAATAACATGATCAGATACAGCAATAAAAATGCCAGCACCAGCCACAGCCAATATTTTTTAAAACAGTTTAAAACCCTCATAACTTATACCTCCCAAATTGAGTTAAGCTTAAAATTGATTCATCATTATAGAGTATGAGTCTGGTATCAATTGTTTGCTTTTGTGAATTATTGTTAGAAATCTAATTAATTCAAGGTATATAAACACCTTAAATTAATCAGACAGATGGCTTTATCTAACGTTTAACCAGTTCTCTTTTAAAATTTTAACAAACTTATATGTACAATATTAATATATTTAAAGTTTAATTGCTTTTCTATTTTAACTACAACAGTCAGTTAATCACATATCACAGGCCCTCAACCCAAATAAAGACCAATCAAGACTTATAAAAATAAAGCTGAAATCACTCCTCTGCCCAAAGCCAATTTAAACTATAATTCCTGTATGATTAAATTTAATAATCTGTTTTTAATCTTAAGTTTTTTTCTGTTAATGTTTTCGTTCATCAAACGCAATGAATTTCAACATGACTTGCAACTCAAACCAGAGTTATTACAAGAACCCAAACAAAGCCTAACCAAAAAGCCAGCATTTACTACAACCTATAATAATGATGCTTTTGAAATTATGCCTAAATATGATTATGAATTATTCGGACTAGTGGTTTCGTATAGATTGCATGACTCTGAATCAGGTCAAATGATCCACGCTTTAAACAAAGACCACATCAATGTGGCCGATTATTGTGTGGTATGGGGACAGTCGGCCAATGCCGATATATTACGTGAGTTTAATTTCAGTAATGGCCAATTCACCTGCCAATTCAGCACAAAAAATGCCCAAGCTTGGCAAGCTTTCAACAAACAACAAATTTCAAACAACCACTTACTGGCTATTGATGACTCTATCAGAAAGCAAATTGATGACATCAAAATAGGTGACCAAATTCATATCAAAGGCTGGTTATCTCATTACAAAAACCCCGCAGGATACGAAAGAGGCACCAGCATCACACGCACCGATTCTGGAGATGGCGCTTGCGAAACTATTTTGGTCAATGAAATTAACATAATGGCACACCTGAACAATGTCTGGCGTAAACTACTTTGGTTTTCTTTAAGCTGCTTGATTTTAACTTTGTTTATTTATTTTAAATCACCTTTTGAACCACACAAACATTTCTGATTTGTCACAATCTGCAATAATTGAGGACTTGGCAAACTGATGCACTTTGATACAATGTCTGCATGAAACAAATTAACTTTATAATCAGCCTGTTTGGCTGTATGTTGTATGTCAATGCCGAGGCAATCACAGAGGATGTGTCTTTCGAAGTCAGTCAAACTGAAAACAGTAGAACCATAAACGATGCAGAAGGTATGGCGAAATACCTGCGTCAAGAGTTTGGTATCGCCAAATCAGTTTACCTCACCCAAATAGCACAGCAGTTGTCTCAATCCTTTGCCTCTAGCGAACAACTTAAACAACAATGGCAACAAGCTTTATCAACAGAAATCATAGAACCTGCTCACTTCACTCAAATCAACACCCATGCCCTTATGGCCCAAACGTTGGTTCAACAAACCAATGGCATGACTTTGGATCGATTCCGTCAAGTTAATTTGCCTCTGACCCCACATTTCAGTTCATTGAACGACCCTTATGTCAGGTCTCGTACGTTCCAGACTTGGTTGAATCTCAATTACCATTGGCAAAACATCCTTATCGATGGTGGTCAAAAAAACATGGCACAATGGTTGCCTTGGCTGATTGAAAACCCTGAAAAAATTTCAACCCATAAAATCGAACCCAACAACGTACTCGATCTGGTGTTATCAGGCATCAGTGAAATTGATGATGAAAATGTTGATCAACTGATATCTTCGGTCAATCATATCAGCTACTTTTCACCACTTGCGGTTGCCTTGATGCGCCAAAAGCTGCACCTAATCAAAAACCAAACCATCGCATTGGGATATGATTGGATTGAAATTTACCAATTATTGGAATTCAGCAGTGATTTGTTGACAGCTGAACAACAAGAAGAATTTTCGAAGTTGATAACCCAAGCTCAAAACCATTGGATTGCTTCAGAGGAAAAAATAAAGAAAACCAACGAACCTTTATATGCGCTGATCGATGATTTATTGTACGCCTTACCAGATAAGTTTAAAAACCCAGATCATTTTAATGATCAACTGAACAGCGAAATACTGACTTTGATTACCGGTCTTGAGAATCCTGATGCTTATTTTTCGCATCCTTTACGGCAAGAAATACAGGAAAACTTAGAAGTATGTTTAAACCTAAGCGTCCTACAAAACCCAGAACCACCCACACCCATTGCAAGTAAACAGTTTAATGATTGTCTGAGAGAATTTGTGACATGGGGCACTGATTTAGCCAACAATGCCAACTTATCTGGCAATTTGATTCAGCTAGACAATCCAAGCAGCATCAATAGAGCTTTGGACTTACCAGCGGTACAAGTCATCAACAACCTGAGCATGCAGGCGGCATCTGAAATCACTTGTCAACAGCAACTTTCTACCCAAGCCAACCTGCTAGAGTGGTTACTATCAGCAGAGACTGTGGCTTGGTTTCATGACCGCTGGCCTGGATTAATGGCAACAAACTCACCCAATAGCCAAATCGATGAGTTAATCTCAGTGGGTGAACAACTTTTCCAGTTCCCAGATTGTGTTAATGACAAGCAACCCCTTTTGAATCAATTCAGTGAATTGCAAAGCAAATGGGAAAGGTTAAAGCAAGAAATAGTGATACATGTCAACCAATACCGTAACAATGTACTGAGCCCTAACAGTGATGTAGATTTATTTAAAACAATAGACCAGAAAAGTAATTACATCCCTGAAAGTTTCGTGATTTCACCTTGTGATTCCACCCAATCTTGTGGTGCGCAAGTGACGCTAAACCCCAACAATGATCTATTGAATTTATTTCCTAACCATTTGAGATTAGCCTCCCAATTTGGCTTAGGAGAGCTGGAAATTTGTTATGACCAAGTGAGGTGGGAACAAAGAAAAACCACACCAACCCATTTAGATAACAATAAAATTGCTAACTTTGAAGGTCAGCTATCGATTCAACTTAACGGTATATTTCAAGGTCAAAGTGTATTCACTAAATCACTATTGAGCGAGCAACGACACACATATTTGTTTGGTGAAAACAACCAGGAAACTCTTGATACGGCATGCCCCTTACCACTTGTTGGCAAACAAATTAACACCAGTCTTGATCGAGGCACATTTGGCTTATTCCCCAATCGTTTAACTTTTTTAGCTGCACAAAAAATTGATATCAACAAAGTGATGGAGAATAACTGGAAACAATGGCAAACACAGCTTAATGCCAATCCAGATGAATTCAGCTCTTATAATGAGATGAATGAAATCAAAACCGCTTTGAATGATGCATTTTTAAAACGCGTGGATCAATTACAACAACAAATATACCGTAAACTCATCACCAATAACCAATCAAGAACCAACGATTCTGCCCTGTCCAAAGCAGCCTTTGAATACATCACACACCGCAAACTTTTATCTCATATGAGCATTGGTTTATTCCCACAACTGTATGCTAATCGACCGAGTTTGCAGGCTGCCCTCAGTGGCAATGATCGCTTGGTAGATATGGCTTTCTTTCGCGAGGCATATGAAAATCAAATCAATGTGGCTGAAATGATCGAAAATGGTGACCTTAATTTCTCAGCACACCAAAGTGCTTGGGACACAATCAACCCAAATGAATCGCTGGTACACTCAACATTAGATCAACTGAGGCAAGTCAAAACTTTCACCCAATCACCAAAACAGGCAAACTCAGCAGAGTAATCAATGACTTAAATTCAAATGGCACATTGAGGATTCAGCCCTTTGGCCTTCGCTTCCTGTTCAAACTCCAACGCCTTAGCCATGAATTTATTTAACTTTTCTATGCGATTTTCTGGTTCTGGATGAGTTGATAGAAACTCTGGCGGGCGTTTGCCGGCAGATGCCTTTTCCATATTACGCCACAAAGTAACACTTTGTCTTGGATCAAATCCAGCTGCAGCCATGAAATGGAGTCCATAACGATCAGCTTCTTTTTCATGATCTCGAGAGAAAGGTAACATAACACCCACCTGTGCCCCCAGTCCCAAACCGGTCATGAGCATTTGTCTACCAGCAGAACCTTCTACACGTTGTTGGCTCATCACATCGGCTACTTGAAGCCCTGTTTGAGCCAACATTTGCATAGATATACGTTGATTCCCATGACGCCATAATACATGGGCCACTTCATGACCCAGCACAGTAGCTAACTGTGATGGCGTTTCTGCCACATTTAACAAACCAGTATGTACACCAATTTTACCACCCGGCAAGGCGAAGGCATTGGCAGAATCATCTTCAAACACAACCACTTCCCATTGTTTATCCCGCCACTGGTCCGGCAACGCATTTATGATGGCATAGGAAACACATTCAACATAATTTCTTTTTCGTGCATCATTTGAAATTTTCTGTGCTGTTTTCATTTGTTGAAATGTGGTAACACCCATTTGACTCATTTGTTCACTGCTCACCAACATCAACCTCCTGTCTCCACTGGGAGTGGTTGCACATGCCGATAATAAACAAAACCAAAAGACTGTGTATATAATTTTCATGTCAATACCTCTCAATTTTTTTCATCAGTGTAGCTCATAATAATCAACCACCCTGTAAATAAATGTAAAAATAGATACCAGCTTAACTCAACTTAAAACCAAGTAACTGATCAAAAACCCCATCACAAACATCACTGCATAAATCAATTTTGCTTGAGTGTACTTTGATTTTACGTTTTGATCTTGTTGAACCTTACCCATATGGTGCAACCAAACCCACTCCAATAAAATCACAAACACAAACAACATGATAAATACCACTGATAGTACGCCAACAAACTCTGACCAAGGTTGCTCTGGTATTAAATAAGTTATGATTCCCATCAAATTGAGTATGACGATGGTAAGCATCAAAGTAATTCTTAAAGGAGTATATACGACAGGTTTAGAGTGCATTGATAATAAGAGTGGTGTTAAGTTTGCCCATTATATCAACTTAAACTGATATTATTATCACCCGTTGTGCATTTAGGCGATTTTGGTTTTCAAATTGTTAATATTTCGCCCTTCTTGATAATTGATCCATTGAATAACAGTCAAAGCAGTAAGCTTTGAAAGTATTCTTGATTTAAAACCAGCAAATGTTTTTGCATAGT
>CALDFB010000321.1 GCA_937942365.1 uncultured Marinicella sp.
GGGGCCATTGTAGATGACACATTGGGCATCATGGGTGTAGCCATCACTGCTGAAACAGCCGGCATTGGTGGGGTTGGTGGGGTTTTGGATATTAACCATATGTAAACCACCACTGCAGGTATTACCACCCACTAAATAAGCAAAATTGCTTTCAGGGTTGATGATGATATTATGCGCATCTTGAAATGAACCACCTCGATATACATGATCAGCGCTAAAAGTCTCGGGTTTATTTTTAACCGACAATAAACGACTTAAATCAAAAACCTGCATACCATGATCGCCAATATTATCGGCCACAATAAAAGCATAATTTTGATGGGTTTTAATATCACGCCAAGTACTGGTGGAAAACTCACTGGGTAATTGACCTAAAAACACAGGTTTATCAGGATCAGTGATTTCTACAAAAGAGGTACCACTTGAGCGCCCCACCAGTGCAAAATAACGATTACTGGCTTCATGCTTCCAACCCCAAGAGTCAGAACCTTGGCCACCACCTAAGGTTTTCAAATCTAAATGACCTTTGAGGTCAACATTCTTGCAGGGAAAAATATCTGCAGCACCATTTTCACATGCTTGATTGCTCTTAAACTCATAACCTGTATAAGGTTGATTATGGGCCTTATGCATCATCTTAGCAAAATCCCAATCAGGGTATTTTTTTCCTAAAATAGCTGAACGAGCGGGCGTTTGACAAGCTTGAGCTGGCAACCAAGCGATTAAGGTAATCAAAATAATTATTTTTTTATAGTTCATGTGTATGCCTTGTGAGTAATTAAATGCTAAGTTTATGGTTATTCTACATGTTTTTCTAATTTGCCGCTTTTAATCACGGCCTTGATATCAGTCATGACTGTTATGTCAGCCAGTGGGTTATTATTCACAATAATCATATCAGCATAATACCCTACTTTAATTTCACCTAACTGTGATGCTTGGCCCAATAAATCAGCAGCATGTATTGTAGCGGCTTGTAAAGCTTCTGCATTAGTCATACCGTTATTAACCATTAACGTAAACTCTTCGCCATTTCTTCCATGTTCAGATACACCACTGTCAGTACCAAAAGCAATATTTACTCCAGCTTTATAAGCCTTGTTAAATGAGCCAGCTAATAACGGACCGATGGTGGCTGCTTTTTTCGCTACCACAGCAGGGAAAAAACCTTCAATTTTAGATTTTTCAGTCACCCAATCACCCGCAATCAGTGTAGGTACTAAATAAGTGCCATGTTTCTTCATGGCTTTAATTACCTCATCATCTAAGTAAGTACCATGTTCAATACTGGCCACACCCGCTTTTATGGCACGTAACATACCAGCTTTACCATGCGCATGTGCCGTTACTTTAAAGCCATAATCATTTGCTGTCGCGATCAAAGCATTCAGTTCTTCATCACTGAATTGCGCATTATCACCACTGGCAGCTTGGCTTAAAACACCTCCGGTGGCAGTAATTTTGATCAAATCAGCACCATCCTGATAACGTTGTCTAACCGCCCGCATGGCATCACTGGCACCATTGACTACGCCATGTTCTGGCGTGGTATGTGGAAATAAGCCATCTCGATGACCATTACTTGGGTCTGCATGTCCTCCTGTTGTGGCAAGCGCTTTGGCTGCAGTAAAAATACGCGGCCCCGGTACTTTACCTTGATTAATGGCTTTTTTGAGCGCCACCGACACATTAAATTCATCACCTAAATCTCTGATGGTCGTAAAGCCAGCATTGAGAGTTGTTTGGGCAAATGCAACTGCATTAAAAGCCACATCCGCCTCATTCAACTGAAATTTTTCAATGTATCTGGTGGCGCTGTTTTCATGGGTGATGTGTGTATGCATATCTATCAAACCAGGCAAACAATAACCTGTACTGTAGTCAAGGTCTATCTTTTGATTGGTATACGCTTGAATACCTTTAAAACGATCACCTTCAATCTGTACAACCCTGTCTTTCAACATACTGGCAGATGCTGCATCAAACACCTGACCACAATGGATATTTAACGCCTCAACAGATTGAATACTCAATACGCTCGTGAGTAAGAGACTTTTAACTGCATTTTCTTTTTTTAACATGGACTTAACCTTTCATTGTTTGTTCAATTGCTGAAATAGTTTTGGGTGCATTACAACTCAAAACCACGGGGCCTTTTTTAGTGACTTGGATGTCATCTTCAATTCTGATACCCATTCCCCGCCACTCTTGAGGAACATTGGCTTGTTCACTGATATAAAGTCCGGGCTCAACAGTTAACACCATATTCTCTTCAAGCTCCACCCATAAATCGTCAACACGATAATCACCCACATCATGAACATCTAAACCCAGCCAGTGACCTGTCATGTGCATGTAATAATTCGCATAAGTCTTTTCCTCTAATACTTGAGCTAAATTACCTTTAAGTATTTTCAAATCTAACAATCCTTGGCTGATGGTTTTAGCCGCTGCATCATGGAATTCATTCCAGTGCTTACCAATTTTTACCTGCTCTATGGCATCGAGCTGAGCTTGAAGTACCACTTCATAAAGGTCTTTTTGCCTTGGAGAGAAACGGCCATTCACAGGGAATGTTCTGGTGATATCCGAAGCATAAAAATCATATTCAGCACCAGCATCTATTAAAACCAAGTCACCATCATGCATTTGCTGATCGTTATTTATATAATGCAAAATATTACCATTCTCACCACTACCAATGATTGGGGGGTAACTGCTGTGAGATTGATTTTGTGTTAAGTGATAGGCGTAATGGGCTTGTAATTCATATTCATATGCATCAGGTTGACAATTTTGCATCATTTTAATATGTGCTGCAGCAGCAATATCGGCTGCTTTTTTCATACACTTAATTTCTGCATGACTCTTATATAGCCGCATGTCATGAATCACATGACTGATGGACATGAACTCTTCTGGGATGTTTGATTTTTGACCCTTACGACTTTCAATGGACTTGACCCAACCAGCCAGTCTTTGATCAAACTCATCATTTTCGCCAATCTTAAAACAAATTTTTTCACAACCTTGGATTAATAAAGGCAATCGTCGGTCTATTTCTTTGATGTCATACGCGGCATCAAAACCAAAATCATCAATCGCCCCCTGAGTACCTATCATAGGCCCATCCCACATTACTTTTTTGGGGTCAGCTTCGCGGCAAAATATCACATGTTGATGGCCTGATTCACTGGGAATCAAGACCAATATAGCATCTGGCTCATTGAAACCAGTCAGGTAATAAAAGTCGCTGTCTTGACGGTAGTAATGGTGAACATCACCATTTCTCAATAATTCAGAACGGCTACTCAATAATGTAATTGAGTGTTTGCCTGCAATTTTCATGAGTTGCTGACGACGTTTAATGTATTCTGCAGTTTTAATCATTGAAAATTAAAATTTGACCTGAACCTTTCACTGGCCCGACCACTGGTATAAAGAAAGGTCTATTGTATCACTCAAGCCAAATTCAATGCCTTCTTGTTCTAACTTTTTCTTTTGTCGTAAATAAGCTGTATGATCTTTGGGAATGGATATTTTACCCGCCGCACCTATCACCCTATGCCATGGAAGTTGATACTTACTGGTGCAGGTATGCAGTACACGAGAGACTTGTCTGGCAGCCCGATGATTACCTGCTATGGCAGCTATTTGTCCATAAGTAGCCACCCGTCCAGCTGGAATAGCTACTATGGTTTGAATGATTTTAAGGGTAAAATCTTGCAAAATAATCCAGTAAAAATAACCTGCTATTTTTCATCTAATTGAGCTGTGTCTTGATCTTTGCCACCAAACTTAGATTTGCCCCATGCCACTGCCTTATCTTTAAGTGCTGTAAATTTCTTGGAACCACGTTCTAACTTAGCTTCCCACTCAGGGTTAGGTTCTTGGCCTTCAGTTACTTTGAAAAACACTTGCATCAAAGCAGTCATAGCAATGGGATCTATCAAAGCAGCTTTAATCCCCCAAGCTGTCACAATAGCGAGGATAAGTACCCAAGCATTACCGCTGTAACCAACCAAGCTCAGCCCTGCTGCCAAAGGGGCAAATACAATGATCAAAACCAATAATGACAAAACCCATGTAATGATCGTTAAGAACAATGCATTTTTAAGAAATGTTTTATAATTTTGTGCATATAATACCAAGGCTTTCCTCGAGTCTTCCCATGGGTTTTCTGAATTATTTCTGATGTAGTAAGCTAAAATGACTTCATCTACATAAGTTAATGACATATTAACCACGCCATTAACAAACTTCACTATGGGGGGAGGAATGATGGGTAAAAATGACATCACCCCTGAGAAAATTCTGTTGA
>CALDFB010000322.1 GCA_937942365.1 uncultured Marinicella sp.
GTGGTGTTACCGTTGAATCAGTACAAAGCAATGTGGTTACTGCGCCAGTTGTTGAGTCACAATCTCAGGTTCAAAGCCAAGAGACCAGAACATACACCAATGAAGATGTCATTTCATATAATGAGAGCAGTGCAGCAAGTACTGTTGAAAGCAGACCTGTTTACAGCAACACTACATCATCTGAAGTTTATGTAGAAGCTGGAGATACTTTATGGCGTATTGCCAATAACAATAAAGTGGGTGGATTGTCAGCGCAACAAATGATGATGGCTATATACAATAAAAACCCCAGTGCGTTCATTGATAACAACATCAATCAACTGATCAAAGGAAGTCGATTAGACATGCCAACCAGTGATGAAGCTGATAACATTGGTTTTTCTGAGGCTTTGGCACAAGTGAAGTCACATCATCAATCTTGGTCTCCGGCGCAGCAGGATTACAATACATACCAAACTGAAAATACAGTTGACACTGATTATCAAGAGTCCGATTCTACATTAGATTATGGGGTGCAACTTTCTGGTGGTGATAATGAAGGTTCAGATGATGGGCAATCTAATGCTGAAGAAGGCTCTGAAGCTAACTTACAAGCCATTGAAGAAGACTTATACAACAAGGATGCAGAAAACTCTGAGTTAAAAGAGAGGATTTCTGAATTAGAAGATATTGTTGAACAACAACAAGATGTGATTGAGATCAGTGATGACGGGCTGGCAAATCTTGAAAATCAATTAGAGAATAAAGTTGATGAGACTATTGAAGATGCCAATCAGATGGTAGATGATGCAGTTGACGATGTGACTGGGGCAGTAGATGATGTTTGGGATAACACCACTGACGCAGTTGAAAATGTGGTAGGTGATGCAGATGAAGCTTTAACGCTGGATATAGATAATTTAAGTACAGACACAGAAGGCACGTCCGTTAATGGCAGTACAGCAGTAGATGATGTTAATCAGACTGCTGAAATGACAGACCAAACAACTACAGTTGACGCAGTTGAAACTGAAACAGAACCGGTAAAAACATCTACATATAGCAGACCGCCTAAGGAGTCATTTGTTGACACCTCAATCAATTGGGTGATGGATAATTTGATGTGGGTATTGGGTGGTTTAGCCGCCTTGATTGCGTTGTTGTTTTTACCCAGGGTTTTTCGCGGTAGCGACGATGATGAAGATGAAACCAGTTTTCTAGATGACATAAAAAACAGTAAAAAGGAAACAGAAGAAAATGACATCAGTGAAGTGGATACCAAAATGAATCAACCGTTGGTCGATGTTGATGATCCGGTAATGGATGAAGATACCAGTGATGACGTATTGGCAGAATTAGATCGCAGTATTGATTTTGATGAGTCCGAATCTCAAGATGATACCGTAGAAAATTTAATAACCGATGCCGTTGAAGAGTTGGAAGAAAATACAGATTTTGATCATGTTGAAGAAGATGGTTTTGACCTTGATGGTTTCCTTAATGATGAAAACACTGATGACAGTACCATTACCAAAGATCACTCTTCTACTATGGCTGAAGTGTCATTTGACGATGAGGTAGAAGACCTGGTTGAAACAGACATTGATGCAGAATTGGATACAAACCTGGATATTAATTTAGATGATGCTGATGACATGTCTTTTGATGATTTAGATTTAGATGGTGAAATAGATGACTTATCAGAAACTGTTGAAAAAATGGTTGATGACGTAGATTCAGATTTAGAGCACATTGAAAATGATGTGACTGAAGATGTTAAAGCATCTGTGGATGTAGTTAAGGATGAAATGGATGAATTCAGCTTTGATGATGATGAAGACTTCGATTTTGATATCAATGAAGAGTTGGAAGATTTAGATCAAGATGATGATGCTGTGAATGAAAAGGATGACAATGATGATTTTAATGATATGTTGGATATTTCCGATACTGAGACGGAATCATTTGACACTGTTGAAGATGAGGTAGAGGAAATGGATGAAGAGATTGATTTAGGTTTAGAAGATTTGATGGAAGACACGGATGCCATAGATACCAAGCTGGACTTAGCTAAAGCTTATATTGATATGGGTGATGCTGAAGGTGCTAAAAACTTGCTTGATGAAATTTTCTCTGAAGGCACGGAAGAGCAGATCAGCGAAGCTAAAAAATTGCTTGATGATATGTAAATAGTCTTTTGCTTTCAACTATAATAAGCCGAATTAATCATTCGGCTTTTTTTATGCGTATTGCTTGTGGCATTGAATATGATGGCCAACCCTTTTATGGCTTCCAGGTACAAATTCAAGAGCCAACAGTACAATCATGTTTAGAAAAAGCGATCAGTCATGTGGCTAATCACCCAGTAAAAATTAATTGTGCAGGAAGGACAGACACAGGGGTCAGTGCTATACATCAAGTGATTCATTTTGAAACAGAATCAATCAGAACGCCTCATCAATGGACTTTGGGTATCAATACAGCCTTGCATAATGGCATTGTGGTTTTGTGGGTTAAAGAAGTCAGTGAAGACTTTCACGCGAGATTTGTGGCCACCAGTCGCAGTTACACTTATCGGATTCTGAATCGAAAAGTCAGACCAGCGATTAAGCGTCACCATGTTACTTGGATCCTTCAACCACTGGATCATAACATCATGCACGAAGCTGCCCAATATTTACTGGGTAAACATGATTTCAGTGCTTTTCGATCCAGTCGGTGTCAGGCCAATCACCCTGTACGTACCATGTTACAAGCCGAGGTTGTTCGATTGGAAGAAGAGGTTGTTTGTAGGTTTAAAGCCAATGGTTTTTTACATCATATGATCAGGAATATTATGGGTACTTTGATCAAAGTTGGTAAAGGAGAGAAGCCTGTGAATTGGGTGAAAGAAGTGCTTGATGGCAAAGACAGAACTCAAGCTGGAATGACTGCTGCGCCTAATGGCTTAACATTCACAGGTGTGACTTATCCTGAGGAGTTTAAAATACCCAGTTATGAATAAGATTAAAGTTAAATACTGTGGGTTAAAGCGTCTTGAAGACGTATATGCTGCGATTGAGGCAAAAGTAGACGCCATTGGCTTGGTTTTTGTGAAGAAAAGCCCAAGGTATGTCTCTATTGAAACAGCGAAAAAATTGACAAAAGTGGCCAAAGATGCAGGTGTCTCAGTGGTGGCTTTATTTGCTGATCAATCGAAACCTGAAGTTGAGCAGGTAATTCAAAGTATTAGACCTGACGTTTTACAATTTCACGGCAATGAATCAGCTGCATATTGTGAGCAGTTTGGCCAGGCTTATTGGAAGGCGATTCCTATGCTTGTAACTGAAGACTATGAGGTTTATATGGGTAAGTACCTAACAGCTGAAGCATTCATACTTGATTCTTTTGGTGGCTGTCAAACTGGTGGTTCGGGTCAGGTTTTTAATTGGTTTAAATTTCCTGAAAGATTGGTGCCAAAACTTATATTAGCTGGCGGTATTCATATAGATAATGTAATTAATGCCATATCAGAAACTGGTACTCAATTTATCGATACCAGCAGTGGTATTGAGTCAGAGCCTGGCGTAAAATCTAAAGTTAAAATGTTGGACTTAATGGTGAAGATCAGAGTTTTCTCGGAGTCATCAAAAAAGTAACACAATAACTGAATTTTAAATTCGAACCACAAATTAAATAACAATTTAACTCACTTAATCTACATAAAATTATGACCATAAAATATTCTAATTACCCTGACGAAAAAGGACATTTTGGCCAATTCGGTGGTGTATTTGCCAGTGAAACATTGATGCACTGCCTCGATGAACTGAATACTGCATACCGTAAGCTTAAAACAGATCCAGATTTTTTAGCTCAATTTAATCAAGACCTGGCAGATTATGTCGGACGTCCTTCACCATTGTATCTCGCAGAACGCTTAACTGAAGAATGTGATGGTGCAAAGATATGGTTGAAACGTGAAGATTTAAACCACACGGGCGCGCATAAAATAAATAATACAGTGGGTCAAATATTGCTGGCCAAAGCAATGGGAAAAAAACGAATCATTGCTGAAACTGGAGCAGGACAACATGGTGTGGCTACAGCGACCGTATGTGCACGCATGGGATTAGAATGTGTGGTGTACATGGGTGAAGTTGATATACAAAGACAAGCGATCAATGTTTATCGCATGAAATTGATGGGGGCTGAAGTACGCAGTGTGGACTCAGGTTCTAAAACCCTTAAAGACGCATTGAATGAAGCCATGCGTGATTGGGTGACCCATGTAGATGATACTTTTTATATCATCGGCACTGTAGCTGGGCCAGATCCTTATCCGCAAATGGTGAGAGATTTTAATTCAGTGATTGGCCAAGAAGCTAAAAAACAGTTTGCTGATAAAGTGGGTGGTCTACCAGATGCGCTGGTGGCCTGTGTAGGGGGTGGTTCAAATGCGATGGGCCTGTTTCATCCGTTTTTAGATGATTCTTCAGTGCAGCTGTATGGCGTAGAAGCGGGTGGTC
Organism: uncultured Marinicella sp.; assembly: GCA_937942365.1. Lineage (GTDB taxonomy): Bacteria > Pseudomonadota > Gammaproteobacteria > Xanthomonadales > Marinicellaceae > Marinicella. Next base: position 4,488 of record CALDFB010000322.1, read on the forward strand.
ATGGCGTAGAAAGTGGCCAACATGCGGCTTCAATCACCGGTGGTAAAGTGGGCGTTTTACATGGTAACAGGACTTACGTTATGTCAGATCAACAAGGGCAAATCATAGAAACTCATTCGATTTCAGCTGGTTTGGACTATCCGGGTGTGGGGCCCGAGCATGCTTTTTTGAATGAGTCTGGACGTGCTAATTATGTGACAATTAATGATGGCGAAGCTTTGGCCGCATTTCATAGTTTGACAAGGGTGGAAGGCATTCTGCCGGCATTAGAAACATCTCATGCAGTTGCTTATGGGATGAAACTTGCCAAATCGCTATCCCCTGAGCAAAATATCATCATTAACTTGTCAGGCAGAGGAGATAAAGACGTACATACGATTGCAGCAATTGAAGGAGTGTCTGTATGAGTTTATTAAAAACAACTTTTGAGCAATTGGAAGGTAGAAAGGCTTTGATTCCTTTTGTGACTGCCGGTTATCCTGACCCTAAATGGACAGTTGATATCATGCATGAGCTGGTCAAAAATGGGGCTGATGTCATTGAATTAGGTATGCCTTTTTCAGATCCAATGGCAGATGGGCCAGTTATTCAACAGGCATCAGAACATGCCATTACCCAAGGTATTGGCATTGAAAGCACCATAGCGATGGTAAAAACTTTTCGCCAAACTAATCAAACGACTCCGGTGGTACTGATGGGTTATTTAAATCCAGTTGAATGTATGGGGTATGATCAATTTGTGGCGCAAGCAAAAGCAGCGGGTGTTGACGCTTTGTTATTGGTTGATAGTCCGCCTGAGGAGTCTAAAGAATTACTGGAAAAGCTTAAAGCGCAAGACTTGGAACAGATATTTTTGATTGCCCCAACAACCACAGAAGCCCGTGCTCGAATGATTTGTGAACATGCGGCTGGCTTTGTATACTATGTTGCGCTCAAAGGTGTAACAGGTTCAGCTGATTTAGACAGTATGGCTGTGAATAAAGATGTCATAAATATTAAAAAGTATACTGATTTACCGGTTGCTGTTGGCTTTGGTGTTAAAGATGCCACATCAGCAGTAGCAGTAGCTGAGCATGCCAATGCGGTTGTGATTGGGAGTGCTTTGGTCAGTTTAATGGGTGCTTGTGAGAGTCTAGAATCGGCTAAACAAGTGACAGGAGAATTTATCAAGCCTATCCGTAGTGCTTTAGATTCGTTATAATGATGTGTTATTAAGTATTTTGAGAGTTTAAATGAGTTGGTTTCAAAAACTGATGTCGCCTCGAATTCGTACCGAAGGTGGTAATAAAAAGAAAAATATTCCGGAAGGTTTGTGGGGCAAGTGCAAACAGTGTGAAGCCGTTCTCTATCAACCTGAAAGTTTGAAACAAGGTAAAGTTTGTCCCAAATGTGGTCACCATGAATCTTTGTCAGGCAGAGATCGCATTGAGTTTTTTCTGGATGATGCGCCCACAGAAGAGATTGGCGTTGATGTTAAACCTCAAGATCCACTGAAGTTCAAAGATTCAAAAAAATACAAAGATCGTCTCGTATCTACCCAAAAAGCCAGCGGTGAGAATGATGCACTGGTCGCAGTGAAAGGCAAGCTAAAGGGACGTGATGTGGTGGTCACAGCTTTTGACTTTAAGTTTATGGCTGGCTCTATGGGCTCGGTAGTGGGTGAGAAATTTGTTCGTGCTGTCCATTTGGCTCTTGAGCAACAGTTACCATTGATTAACTTTGCAGCCTCAGGTGGTGCCAGAATGCAAGAGTCTTTATTTTCATTGATGCAAATGTCAAAAACCGCTGCAGCGCTGAAGCGTATGAAAATGGCGGGGTTACCTTATATATCTGTCTTAACTAACCCGACAACGGGTGGTGTATCGGCATCTTTGGCGATGCTTGGCGACATTAATATCGCTGAACCCAATGCATTGATCTGTTTTGCTGGCCCAAGAGTGATTGAACAAACTGTTCGCGAGACTTTACCTGAAGGGTTCCAACGCAGTGAATTTTTGTTAGAAAAAGGGGCCATAGATATGATTGTTACACGTCATGATTTGAGTGAGCGCATTTTTCAATTACTGGATTTACTGAAGCCTGTGCCGGGTGCAGTTGAGACTGAGGTGGTAGTTGAAGAAGAAATGGATTCAGAAATCCAAAGTGATGATACCGATACTGCCATTGTGCCAGATGAAGTGATTGTGGCAGATGAGAAACCAAAAGAATAAATCATCAATCAAGCTTGAACAACGATTAGCAACCCTTAACCAATACAAAATTGATTTAGGTTTAGATCGTCTTGAAGCAGTCGCCGAGCTGCTCAAATTGCAAAAAAACTTACCGCAAATCATCACTGTGGGTGGGACCAATGGCAAAGGTTCTACCATTGCAGCATTAAGCTCATTACTCAAAACCCTTTCAAAATCTTACGGTGCATTTACTTCGCCACATATTTTTAAGTTCAATGAACGATTTAATATCAATGGCCGATTGGTTACAGATGATGAAATCTTAGGTGTTTTCGAAACTATTGATACTGCCAAAGGCGATATCAATTTATCATACTTTGAATATGCTTTTTTGGCTGCAGTGCTTTTATTCAAAAAAGCTGATGTTGATGTGATGTTATTGGAAGTGGGCTTAGGTGGGCGGTTGGATGCGGTTAATGTTTTGGATGCTGATGTTTGTATCATCACTACTGTAGATTTAGATCACACAGCATGGTTAGGTGAAACTGTTGAAGAAATAGCCAAAGAAAAAGCAGGTATCATGCGCCAGAATATGCCAGTGATTTTTGGTGATAATCCGATGCCCAAGGCCATCAAAAAACATGCCCTTCATATTGGCGCCGAACTTATCCAATTGAATAAAAATTATCAAATTACATTTAATGAAGATACATTTAATTACGATCGAGAACCTTATACTTTTAATAAATTGAAACGCCCTCAGCTGAAAGGCGATTGGCAAATAAAAAATTTCAGCAGTGCGCTAACAGCATTAGTGGCATTGGATTATGATTTTGATGGTCAGGAAGTGCAACAGGCCATTGATGACTGGCATATAGATGGTCGATTACAAACCATTCAACATGAGCCATTGGTGATAGCTGATGTTGCACACAATCGACAATCAGTTCAACAATTGGTGAAGTATTTAAAAGCCAACCCAGTGAAAGGTGAAACCCGTGCAGTATTTTCGGTATTGGTTGATAAACAATTGGATACATGGTTGGGTGATTTAGATCAGGTGGTGGATCATTGGTTTATATTTGAAATGGCAAGCGAAAGGGCGCTTGATGTTTTGAGCTTAAAACAATCATTGGCAGCACAAGTATCGCTTTTTTCTCTGTTTGAGACAGGAAAACAAGCTTATCAAATGGCCTTACAATGCTCGAAACCTGATGACAGGGTCATCGTTTTTGGTTCATTTCATGTTTTGGATGAGGTTTTCCAAAAAGTTTAAGTCAGCTTAAACACTTTTATCAACTCTTTGCCAATTCTAGCCAAGTCTCAACTACAGTATCTGGGTTCAGAGACACACTTTCGATGCCTTGGTCGAGTAACCACTGGGCCAAATCAGGGTGATCTGATGGACCTTGGCCACAAATACCGATATATTTTCCACGGCGTTTACAGGCTGAGATCGCCATGGCCAGCATTTTCTTCACTGCAGGGTCGCGTTCATCGAATAAATCAGCAATGATGCCTGAGTCTCGGTCTAAGCCCAGTGTGAGTTGGGTCATATCATTTGAGCCAATAGAGAAGCCATCGAAAATGTCCAAGAATTCATCAGCCATCAATGCATTGGATGGTAATTCGCACATCATGATGATTTTTAAGCCATTGTCACCTTGTTTCAAACCATTTTTGGCCATTAAGTCGATCACACCTTGTCCTTCAGCCAAGGTTCTGACAAATGGCACCATGGCCCATACATTGGTTAACCCCATGTCATCACGAATGAATTTGAGGGCTTCACATTCCATTTCAAAGCAATCAACAAATGAATCATCTAAGTAGCGTGAAGCCCCACGAAATCCCAACATGGGGTTTTCTTCATTGGGTTCATATTGTTTGCCGCCGATCAGGTTGGCGTATTCATTAGACTTAAAGTCTGACAGCCTGACAATGACTGGAGCAGGATTGAATGCGGCGGCCAGGGTAGAAATTCCCTCGGCCAAGCGTTTGACAAAATACTCTCTGGGTGAAGCATAGGCAGCAACCATTGGATCAGTGATTTGTCTGATATCATCTGGTTGATTGTCATAATTAAGCAATACCTTAGGGTGGATACCTATCATGCGATTGATGATGAATTCAAGCCTGGCCAGTCCGATGCCAAAATTAGGTAAATTTTGAAAATCAAAGGCCCTGTCAGGATTGCCGACATTCATCATGATTTTTAAGGGGGCTTCAGGCATGTTTTTTAGGTCTGTGGTGTGGATATCAAATCCAAGCAAACCTTCATAAATAAAACCAGTATCACCTTCGCAACAAGAAACGGTGACTTCTTGTTGGTGTTTGATTTTGTTGGTGGCATCACCACAACCAACGATAGCAGGTATGCCTAATTCGCGGGCAATGATGGCCGCATGGCAGGTGCGTCCACCGCGATTGGTCACAATGGCAGCGGCTTTTTTCATGATCGGCTCCCAGTCTGGGTCTGTCATGTCAGTCACCAAAACATCACCTGCGTTGATTTCATCCATTTGTGCGATGCTCTTGATGACTTTTGCGGTGCCTTGACCGACTTTTTGTCCAATACTCCGACCTTCGCATACCACCTGACCAGTTTTTTGTAAGGCATATCGTTCTATTTTTTGGCCCTTACTTTCGCGTGATTTAACTGTTTCAGGTCTGGCTTGAACTATATATAACTCACCTGTAACACCATCTTTGGCCCACTCAATATCCATGGGTCGTCCATAGTGTTTTTCGATGATCATCGCCTGGCTGGCCAATTGTTCAACTTCATCATCATTGATTGAAAATTGCTGGCTGCGACTGACATCTATGTTCAGGGTTTGAACACCGTCCTCTGCATAAGTCATTTCAATGGCTTTTGAGCCGAGGTTCCTTCTTAAAACAGCTGGCTTGTCATCTTGGATGGCAGGTTTATAGACATAAAATTCATCTGGGTTAACAGCACCTTGAACCACCATTTCTCCCAGTCCGTATGACGAAGTGATGAACACCACATCATTGAATCCTGATTCGGTGTCCATGGTAAACATCACACCACTGGCAGCGATGTCTGATCGGACCATCTGTTGAACGCCTACCGATAAATAAACGTCATCGTGTTCAAAATTATGGTGAACTCGATATGAAATGGCCCTGTCATTGTATAAAGATGCGAAAACTTCATGGGCTTTGGCCACTATTTCATCGGCACCATTGATGTTCAGGAAAGTTTCTTGTTGTCCAGCGAAAGATGCATCGGGTAGGTCTTCAGCAGTTGCTGATGAGCGTACCGCAACAGAAAAGTCAGTGCCTAAATCTGCTTTCATGGTTGCATAGGCGTCTCTGATTGCTTGTTCTAATGGCGCCTGGAATGGTGTTTCTAAAACCCAAGTTCTGATTTTTTCTCCAGCTTTACGAAGATCGTCAAGGTTATTTGTATCTAAGTTTTTCAGTTCAAGACTGATTTTTTGATCTAAACCTGATGTTTGTAGAAATTCTTTAAAAGCATCTGCAGTGGTTGCAAAACCACCTGGAACTTGAACGCCCAAGGCATTTAAATGTGTGATCATTTCACCTAAAGATGCATTTTTCCCACCTACTTGGTCTAAGTCTTTGAGCGTTAATTGGTCAAGTTTAATGATGTAATCAGACATGAATTTCATTGGGTTCAGAAAAGTGATATTCTATATGAGAGCCATCTATAAAAAAACCGATTTTATGAACGAACCCAAAAAATGTGCCATGTTTTACGTCTCAGATGGCACTGCCATCACAGCTGAGACAGTTGGCCGCAGCTTAATTACACAATTTACAGGTATTGATTTCATTGAGAAGCGTTTGGCTTTTATCAATGACATTGAAACAGCACATGGAGCAGCTGAAATTATCCGCAATACCCCATCTGATTATCAGCCATTGGTCATTAATACTGTGGTAGATATTGAGTTGCGAAAAATCATCCATTCAGCTGGTGGGTTGAAATTGGATCCATTCAATCGTTTGCTGCGAGAAATAGAAGATGGTCTGGGTGTTAAAAGTGATCCAGGAGTCGGCCGTGCGCACAGTATGGTTGATAGCAATTCATACAATGATCGCATTGAAGCCACCAATTATGCATTATCACATGATGATGGC
>CALDFB010000323.1 GCA_937942365.1 uncultured Marinicella sp.
CCAGGTTTAACTTTTATGGCATCAAACTCAGTTGACCCTCAAATCAGAACATTATTCCAAGATGCCATTATCAGTATAGGTAAAGATGATGAATCATTCCAAATTTTAGCAGAATTGAATACCAACGGATTCATAGCGGCCAAAAACGAAGATTATTCAGGTCTTACAGAACTCCTCTCACAAAACGCTTACTGAACAACTACTTAAGTGTGATACTTTAAAAAAACTTGAACTGAAAAAAAACCAAGGTACAATCTATCACATGAGCGAGCACAGTAATCCGGAACGGCGTAGGTTTACCCGCATTCCTTTCAAAAAAAATGTCACATTGTATTCTGGCATGGAAGCTTTAGAAGCAAAAATTACAGACATTTCATTGAAAGGCGTATCGATCTCCTACCCTAAGAATCGCAAACCTGAAATTGGTGGTTTATACCGGCTGAGTATCCCACTTGATAATTCTCCTGCCATCATCATGAATATTGAAGTTGTTCATATCAAAGACGATACTTTTGGTGCCGAATGGACACAGATAGATATGAACAGTTTTGCCAGCTTGAAAAGAACCATAGAACTGAACACCAAAGAATATGAAAGCCTGCGAGAAGACATCAAAAAGTTAGCTGAGTAAATCAGCCAATCATCAGTTATTTTTCAGCCACAATATAGCAAACCCAACCGGCATCAGCCGTGCCAATCTTAGATTGACTGTAGACACCATCTCCTTCACCTGTTTTTTCATCTGTTCCTTCCCAATAAACTTCTGCAGTTTTAAAGCCTGCAGTTAACAGCATTTCCGTAATTTCAGGCAGCGTCCACAGACGCCAATAATAGTCAAAAGCCTTATCCATACGCACACCTTCATCGGTTACAAAATGTATGTAACATTGCATCTGTGAATTGATGGGGTTGAATGTGGCTTGCTCCCAAATATAAGTGAAACCATCACATGCTCGCTCCTCAACTAATTCTTTGGGAGCTTCATAACCTCCAAAGGCATCCAAGAAAAATACACCGTTGGTTTGTAATGACTTTTTAACATTTTTAAAATAACGTATCATCAACTCTCTTTCCATAAAGATGAAATAGCTGAAATTCATCGCCAAGACAATATCCAGTTGATGGATGGATGCTTTCATCACATCTTCATTAAGCAATTTGATGCGTTGTTTTTGATGGGGGGTTAGTTCAGCTAAATTATTATGATGCCCCCAATCCAAGACCAAAACATCCAAATCTATACCCCATGCCAAGTTGTTTTCATCTCGACCCACCCACTCACAAGCGGTTTGTGCAGTTCCACAAAAGTCTTCTCTGAGTTTTCTGGCAGGTACGCCTTTTAAATCTTGATATGTTGATTCTACAAAATCAATTTCTGCCTCAACACACTGAACTGAATTTTGATAATAATAGTGCTTATCCAAAATAGAATTTTCCTTTTTATATTGATATGATTTGAGTGAGTTACCTTAATTGCGAATTGAGTCGATCCAATACCCCTGAACCCGGACACAACTCTTGTTTTGACAAAGCATTCAAAGGTTTTTCGACTGTTGCAATTTTACCATGTGTATCAAGCTCGGTTTCATTATGATAAATCAAACCCGTTAATATTTTTTGTTGTTCTTTAACAGTTTCTATCCGGTTCATGGCTGCTTTGCGGCTGGTTAAATCATAATCTTCATTGTTTTTTTGTAAATACAGTTCACTGCCATCATGCAACGTCACCTTTCTGGAACTCCCTACAGGATAATCTATGGTAATTTCAGACTGGCTTGGAATAAAGTCTATGGTACCGGTGGCATCTAGATGATCACGAACCCACTCATACCCTTTGGTTGATTGGGGAGTATTATTAAAAGTTACACAGGGTGAAACCACATCAATAAATGCAAAACCAGGGTGTTTGATGGCTGCCTTAACCATAGGAATCAATTGCTGTTTATCCCCGGAAAAACTTCTGGCCACCATGCCTGCGCCTAACTGAAGAGCGAGTTGACACAGGTCGATTGAATCAAACAAACTCGGAACACCCTTTTTACTGGCAGAACCTTTATCTGCGGTCGCTGAATCCTGCCCCTTAGTTAATCCATAACAACCATTGTTCATGACAATGTAGACCATGTTCAGATTTCTTCTGACCACATGTGCAAATTGTCCCATACCAATTGAAGCCGTATCACCATCGCCAGAAACACCCAGATACAACAAGTCTCTATTGGCCATATTGGCACCAGTTGTGACTGAAGGCATGCGACCGTGAACTGAATTAAACCCATGAGCCTTGCCTAAAAAATAAGTGGGGGTTTTTGATGAACAACCAATGCCAGATATTTTTGCTATTTTGTGTGGTTCTAAATTCAAATCGAAACAAGCTTTGATGATGGCTGCACTGATCGAGTCATGGCCACAACCAGCGCACAAAGTTGATAAAGCACCTTCATAATTTTTAATTGAGTACCCTATCTCATTGCTGTGATTTTCTGGGTGTCTGAAATTCGGACGTACAAATGTCATCTTATGCCTCCTGTTTGATCGCAGTGATACTTAATTGATCTAAATGATTTTGAATGGTTGTCACTAAAAACTCAGCAGTGATGGGCATACCATCTATATTAAGCACTGGAATGATCTTGGCCGGATTGACCGCCAATTCATTGATCAACAAGGTTTTCATCTGCGCATCACGATTTTGTTCGATTAAAAAAACCTTTTCATGGCCAGAGATAAAAGCATTCACTTCTTCACCAAAAGGAAAAGCCTTAATTCTCATGGCATCAATGACTTGAGTTTCACGCAACTGATCTAAAGCCTCTTGACTTGAATAGTCGCTGGTACCATAGTAAATCACGCCAATTTCTCCTTCAACACCAACTATCTCGGCTTGAGGAACGATGGTTTTAGCCGTATCCCATTTAACCAATAATCTTTGCATACCACGCGCATACACTTCTCCGTCCTCTGTATAAGCTGCATACTCATCATGCGAGGAACCACGGGTAAAGTATGCACCTTTCTCAGGATGTGTTCCAGGAATGGTGCGGTAAGGAATTCCATCACCATCTACATCAAGGTAACGCCCCCACCTTTCACTTAAATCTGTCAACTGCTGTTCATTCAACACTTTCCCACGATCGTATTCTCGATCATCATCCCATTCAATGGGATCACATTGGTGCACATTCATGCCTAAATCTAAATCACTCATCAGAATGATCGGAGTTTGCAAACGCTCGGCGAGGTCAAAACCAGCTACCGTCATCTCAAAACACTCCTTGGGGTTTGAAGGAAACAACAACACATTCTTTGTATCACCATGTGAAGCATAAGCTGCACTGAGGATGTCAGATTGCTGTGTTCTGGTCGGCATGCCTGTACTTGGCCCAGTGCGTTGAATATCCATGAGCATTACTGGAATTTCTGAAAAATACGCCAAACCTAAAAATTCGCTCATCAATGACACACCAGGCCCAGAGGTTGCTGTAAATGCCCTTGCACCATTCCAACTGGCTCCTATAACAATTCCAATGGCCGCCAATTCATCTTCCGCCTGCACAATAGCAAATTTGTTTTTTCCGGTCTGGGCATCTACTCGGTAGGCATGACAGTATTTTTCAAAGGCTTCAATGACCGATGTTGATGGCGTAATTGGATACCAACCAGCCACGGTGGCACCAGCAAATACCGCACCCAAACCAGCAGCAGCATTACCTTCCATAAGTATCTGATCACCATTAAGATCTCGCCTGTGTATGTTAAGTTGACATACATTGTTATGGTGCTCCTCAGCATAACTAAAACCCAACTTCAGCGCGTTGATATTGGGTTCAATTAACTTAGGCTTTTTAGCAAAAAGTGATTCGATTGATGCTTCAAAAACCGAAAAGTCCATTTCTAGCAAATAAGCCAATGCCCCCACATAAATAATATTTTTGAATATTTGTCGCTGACGTGGATCGGTGTAATTAGCATGACTGATTTGGGTCAATGGTATACCAATCTCAACGACATCTTTGCGAGTGAACGAATGCGGCAATCTTTTAGATGAATCATAAAAAAAGTATCCACCAGGCTTTAACTCATTGTAATCTCTGACCATGGTTTGACCATTATCCGCTACCACAAAGTCATAGCCCCCGCGACGACCTAAGTACCCTTGTTCATTGACACGGACTTCGAACCATGTAGGCAAGCCTTGAATATTGGATGGAAAAATATTTTTTGATGAGACCGGCACACCTAAACGAAAAACAGCCTTACTGAATAAGTTGTTAGCTGATGCAGATCCAGAACCGTTGACATTAGCAAATCGAATCACAAAATCATTGGTGGCAGATATGCTTATAAGTTCTTTATTTGTTGTATCATTCATCGTAAATGCCTTTATTTTCCAGCGGTTGCTTCGTGTAATAAAAACTTTTGCATATCCCAAGCGCCGGTGGGGCATCTTTCAGCACACAAACCACAATGCAAACAAACATTCTCATCTTTGACCATGACCCTTTTGGTTTTTAATTCATCAGACACATACAAATCTTGATCATCATTTCTGGCTTTAACTTTCAAATTATCACGCAAAATGTCTTCATCATTATTTTCAATAAAGTTAATACAGTCAACAGGGCAAATATCTTCACAGGCATCACACTCAATACAACGATCAGTTTCGAATACGGTTTGCACATCACAATTAAGGCAGCGCATGGCCTCCTCATAACCTTGTGACAAATCAAACCCTTTTTCAACTTCCATCTTTCGATCAGAAATGGCTTTTTGTTTATCCACCATAGCCACAATGTGACGATCTTCATCTGAAATATGAGCGTCATACAACCAGTCATGAAAACCCATTTTTTGACTCACTAAATTAAATTCAGGAGCGGGACGTATTTTAGTGTCCTCAGCATGACAAAATTGATGTATTGAAATAGCAGCTTGGTGTCCATGTGCCACTGCAGTAATCACGTTTTCCGGCCCCCAAGCTGCATCACCACCAATAAATACGTTCGGCAAAGATGTCTGAAAAGTCGTTTTATCGACATCTGGCATGTCCCAGTCATTGAAATCAATACCAATGTCGCGCTCAATCCACGGAAATGAATTAAGCTGACCTATAGCCATTAACACATCATCGCATGGCATCATCACTTCTTCTCCAGTTGGTACCAAAGATCTTTGACCTTGATCATCAAATACTGGCTCTACCAATTCAAATAACATGCCTGCTAACTTCCCGTTTTCTGTAACAAAAGCTTTGGGGTTATGATTCTCGTACATGGGAATGTCTTCGTGGATGGCATCCTCTATCTCCCATGGAGATGCCTTCATATCAGTTTGGGGACTTCTGACCACAACTCGCACATCCTCACCACCCAATCGAATCGCTGTTCTGCAACAATCCATGGCGGTATTCCCCCCCCCTAATACCAAAACTTTTTTGCCAATTTTCTCAATATGCTCAAAAGCCACTGAAGCCAACCAATCAATGCCAATATGAATATTGGCATCGCCGTCACTGCGCCCTGGTAAATTGGATAAATCCCTACCTCTGGGTGCTCCAGTACCAACGAAAACTGCATCATAAGACTGCGCCAGCATATCTTTCATACTGGTGACTTCTTGATTGAAGTGAGTCACCACACCCATGTCTAAAATGTAGTCAACCTCCTCGTTAAGTACTGATTCAGGCAACCTAAAAGAGGGAATTTGTGAACGCATGAATCCGCCACCTTTACTTTGATCATCATATAAATCTATGTCATAACCCAAAGGCATTAAGTCTCTTGCTACCGTTAAAGAAGCTGGCCCTGCACCAATTAAAGCGATTTTCTTACCATTTTTTTTCTTTGGGATCTCTGGCAAGCGATCACTGATATCAGTTTTGTTATCTGCAGCCACCCTTTTAAGGCGACAAATGGCCACAGGTTCATCTTCCACTCGACCTCTTCTGCATGCAGGTTCACAAGGCCTGTCACAAGTCCTACCAAGTACACCTGGAAAAACATTGGATTGCCAATTGATCATGTAGGCATCATTGTATCGACCTGCTGCAATCAACCGGATGTATTCTGGAACTGGGGTATGTGCCGGACAGGCATATTGACAATCGACCACTTTATGGAAATACTCTGGATCAGTAATATCGGTTGGCTTCATGATAACTTTCTCTTTTCTGTAAACTGTATGCTTGGTAACTTTATTTAATGGCGATCCATGTTTTTGAATTAAATTGATTTTCCAATAGATAAATCAACCACTTGTTTAAAAAACAGTTTTGACTGTATCGTAAATTGGCCTGATTTTTAATGTCAACCTTGCCACCCATTTGACGAAATTGTTTTTCAAACTCATTAGAGTAAATCAACTCTGCTAATTGCGCATCATGATACAGCCTGATAACCAAGGCATCTGAAACCGCATCATCGAATAACATGCACATCGAAATTTCTGTAGTGAATTTAAATCGTTCGCGAATATTTACCTGCAAGGTGGGTTTGTTATTTATGGTGGAATGGTATTGAACTGCGTCTGTTAAAAATTCAGGTAATAAATGTGCCAGCAGCTTATGATTAAACTCATGTAACTGCATCAAGCTGATGTTATGTCGCCTGACATATTGTCGATGAGTTAAATATTGCTCAGTTAAAATCATTTATTCTGTGTTTTGGCTCAATAAAGTCTTTTATTTAAATCTAATGCTATCATTATCTTACCCGATATTTCCTCAATTGAGGTATGCGTTGTGTTTAAAAATGAAATTTGATTGCGGTGATAAATCACTTCTGCATCACTGACTTCGTTTTGACACTTCCTGAGTTGAGCATATCTGGAGTTAGGTCTTCTCTCACTTCTTATTTGTGAAAGCCTGAATGGATCAATGGTTAAACCAAACAGTTTATCCTTATGCATCATCACATCATCAGGCAATCTCATGCGCTCTAAATCTTCATCTGTAATAGGGTAATTGGCAGCTTTTAATCCATAATGTAAAGCTAAATACAAACAAGTCGGGGTTTTTCCACTGCGCGACACACCCAGAAGAATCATATCTGCTTTATGCAAATTCAAGTTAACGCCATCATCATGTGATAATGCATAATTGGTGGCTTCAATGCGATCATTGTAAGAATTACTATCAACCATACTGTGCGCACGGCCGACACCTGGATCACTTTTAACGCCCAGGCCATCTTCTATTTCGCGTAATAAGCGATTGAATGGGTCCAATTTCAACCCACCAGCTGAATGGATAACTTTTCGCAATTCAATATCTACCACTGTATTAATGACCAACGGCTGATAATCAGATGGGGTATTGCGAATAATTTCAGCCGCGCCTTGAGCAGTTTCAATGTCATTGATAAAAGCCAAACGCTTCTCAATGAAATCAATGCCTGTAAATTGTGTAATCAAGCTGCGGCCAACTGTCTCGGCGGTAATGGCAGTACCATCAGATACGTAAAAAATGGCACATTTTTTGGGTTCGTTCATAAAATCGGTTTTTTTATAGATGGCTCTCATATAGAATATCACTTTTCTGAACCCAATGAA
>CALDFB010000324.1 GCA_937942365.1 uncultured Marinicella sp.
TAAGGATTTCATCTGAAATGGTCATTTCACCCCGATAATCTGCCGAAGCAACCCATAAACGCAATATATCAGCACCTAAAGTATTCACCACATCTTTTGGAGAAATAACGTTACCGATTGATTTAGACATTTTCTTGCCGTATTTATCAACCACAAAACCATGGGTCAGTACTTGTTTGTATGGCGCATGCTGATCAATCGCCACACCTGTTAATAACGATGAGTGAAACCAACCTCTGTGTTGGTCCGAGCCTTCCAGATACAAATCAGCTGGTGTCTGCAAAGCTTCGTTTTGTTGCAAAACACAGTAATGCGTTACCCCAGAATCAAACCAAACATCGAGAACATCAGTGACTTTATCATAGTCTTTAACCGCCTCACCCAAAAATTGTTCATCGTCCAGGTCATACCAAATATCCATACCTTTTTGCTCCACCAGATCGGCCACTTGAGACATGATTTGTGCCGTATTTGGGTGTAACTGGCCAGATTGTTTATGCACATACAATGTAATCGGCACACCCCATGTGCGCTGCCGTGAGATACACCACTCTGGACGATTTTCAATCATTTTATAAATGCGCTCTTCACCCCAAGATGGAATCCACTCAACCTGCTTAATTTCATTCAAAGCTTGTGCACGCAAACCTTGTTTATCCATACTGATAAACCATTGTGGTGTGGTTCTGAATGCAGTGGGGCTTTTATGTCGCCAACAATGTGGATAGCTGTGATTAATGTGTTCATGATGCAACAATTGCCCTGCTTCTGACAATGCCTCTACCACAGTTTTGTTAGCTTTCCAGACATGCTGTCCCGCAAACATCGGTGTATCTGGTAAATATACACCATCAGAATCAACGGGATTATAGACATCCAGCTCATATTGGTTACCTACCTTGAAGTCATCAACGCCATGTCCTGGTGCGGTATGGACTGCACCAGTACCCGCCTCAGTGTTAACGTGGTCACCCAAAATAACAGGCACTTCTTTTTCATACAGCGGATGCTTTAATTGTAAAAGTTCAAGCGCGGCACCTTCAACAGTCTCTAAAACTGTAAAATCATCAACTTCCAAACGCTGCATAACCGACTCCACCATATCAGCCGCAACTATCAAAACATAGGAGTCATGACCACTGACCAATGCATAATTTAATTCTGGGTGCAGTGATACAGCCTGGTTAGCAGGGATGGTCCAAGGTGTGGTGGTCCAAATCGGTATTGCAATGGTCTGATCGACTGCTGAGACACCAAATTTTTCAAGCACAATGTTTTGATCAACAAAACTAAATGCCACATCAATGGCTGGTGAAGTTTTGTCTTGGTATTCAATCTCCGCTTCAGCCAAAGCAGAGCCGCAATCAAAACACCAGTTCACTGGTTTAACACCCTTCTCAATATGGTCATTGGCAGCAATTTTTGCCAATGCCCTGATCATATTGGCTTCATAATCGAATGACTTGGTTAAATAAGGCTTTTCCCAATCACCCAAAACGCCCAGCCGAATAAAATCTTGTTTTTGAATATTGACTTGGTTTTCAGCGTAGTCACGGCATTTTTGACGGAAAGTTTTCGCATCAACTTTCTTACCCACTTTACCGACTTTCTTTTCAACTTGAACCTCTATAGGTAGACCATGACAATCCCACCCTGGAACGTAAGGAGCTCTATACCCTGACAACATTTTTGATTTTACAATGATGTCTTTGAGAATTTTATTCACCGCATGCCCGATATGAATGGCACCGTTGGCATAAGGAGGGCCATCATGTAAAATAAATGGCTTACTGTCTTTATGGTGTTCTTGTAAAGCTTGATACAAACCATCTTTATTCCATTGTTTGATCCACTGAGGTTCTTTAGTGGCCAATGAAGCCTTCATTTTAAAATTGGTTTTAGGTAAATTGAGCGTGTGTTTATAATCTTGGCTCACACCAGTTCTCCTTATTACATGTCAAAAAAATTTCGCGTTAATTGAACATCTTTCTCAATGGCTGATGTCAATAACTTTAAGCTGTCGAATTCTACTTCATTTCGCAGCTTCTTATAAAATAAAACTTCAACACTTTGACCATAAACATCTTGATCAAAATCTAAAACGTAAACTTCTATGCGTTTGGCATTTCCTCCAACACTCGGATTAAATCCCACAGAAGCTACAGCTGGATACAATTTTCCTGAAATTTTAATTTCAACTACATAGATACCATGAAGCGGAAATGCACCACCCTTCAACTCGATATTCACCGTAGGGTAACCTATGGTTCTACCAATTTTTTTTCCATGAGCAACCTTACCCAATACATTAAAATCACGACCTAACATTTGCTTAACTGCCACAAAATCTCCATGATTTAAATATTTTCTGATGACAGTAGAGCTGATACGCTGGTCATCAACAATAACAGAAGCTGATTCAACAATTTCAATATCGTCTTTCAATGCCAAATTCGCCAACATATTAAAATCACCTTCACGGTTAATGCCAAAACGAAAGTCATCACCAACCAAAACGAACTGGGCTTTTAAACCTTCACAAATGATCCTTTGATAAAAGTCAGTCGCTGACATATTTGCTAATTTTTGATTGAAATTCAACACACACATCACATCAACGCCAATTGCTTGCAGAATTTGATATTTATGTTTAAAAGACGTTAAGACTTCAACGGCTTGAGAGCCACTAAAATATTGAGTTGGCAAAGGTTGCATGGTTACTACCACTGATTGCCTGCCCTTTGTTTTAGCCGCTTTAACCACCTGTGAAATCAAAGCCTGATGACCCAAATGCACCCCATCAAAATTACCAATAGTTATACAGCTGCCATTGGCCAAGTTGTTCGATTGTCGAAAAGATTTATTTTGTGGGTACCTGATCAAATGCATACGGCTGAGTAAAGAAATTTATGTATTTTTTTGATTCTTGGAATTAATTTCATTGTAACCTTTAAAAATCCACATAGAAAGAAAATAAACTGCCCCTGCCATGCCAATTATCATCAACAAATTCAAACATTTTTGATAACCGCTTATTTCATGCCATTCTGGCATCCAACTTAACATCCAAACAATCACCACACCCATTAAAACCAGTGACCCAATGATTTTCAATAAAAAACTCAGTGACAATAAAGGTTGCTGAATGACCTGATCATTGCGTAATTTTCGATACAACCAAAAACACTGCAGCCAAGCAGAACCCACACTGGCCATAGCTAAACCCACATGCAATGAAATGACATCAAAATAATAAAGAATACCCACACAAACAAAATTGAAAACCACATTAAAAAACATGGCTCTTAAAGCAATTTTGACTGGTGACTTGGTGTCTTGTCTGGAATAAAACGCAGGCAACAATACTTTATTGGCAACAAAAGCCGGCAAACCTAACATAATAACCATCAGACTGTGAGCTGTGTATGTCGCGGCCTCAACAGTAAATTCACCTCGAACAAACAAAGTAATGATGACTGGCTTCGCTAACAACAACAGCCCTATTGCTGAAGGTAAAGCAATGAACATGGCCAGAGACATGGCCCACTTCATGGTTTGCTGATAATCAGCGCGGTCTAAATCAGCAAAAGCTACAGATAACTTGGGTAGAATAACCGTTGAGATTGCGATGCCAAATAAACCCAATGGAAACTCCAGCATTCGATCTGAATAATATAAAAATGCCACACTCCCAGACAAGGGTAACAGGGTCGCTATAGCGGTATCTATCAGAACATTGATTTGTGCAGCAGAAGAACCCAGTAAAGTCGGAATCATTAAGGTCATCACCTTTTTCACTTCAGGGTCATGAAATTTGATCACGGGTTTGGGTAACAAGCCCAATCTCATCAAAGCTGGAATCTGTATCAACAACTGTAATACACCAGCAATCAATACACCATAGGCCAACGCCATAATCGGTTCACTGAAAGAGTCTTGTAAAAATAAGATGGCCCAGATTAAACTTAAATTAAGCAGTATCGGTGTTGCGGCAGGCAAAGCAAAGCGCCCAAAACTGTTTAAGATACCAGCACTGAAAGCCACTAACGAAATAAATAAGATATAAGGCAAAGTAATGCGCAACATATCCACTGCGGCATTGAACAATGTTGGTTCGTCAGCAAAGCCAGCACCAAAAACAGCCACCAAGCCCGGAGTAAAAAGCTCTAACACGATCAAAACAACCAGCAAGACTGTCAATAAGCAACCAAAAACATGGTTGACAAAATGTTTCAGTATCACCTGATTTCTTTTGGCCTTAACCTCATTCAATACAGGGATAAATGCCAAAGAAAAAGAACCTTCAGCAAATAATCGCCGCAACAGATTAGGTATTCTGAAAGCAACAAAAAAAGCACCTAATAATCCAGAGGCACCGAATGAGCTGGCCATTAAAATGTCTCTGATTAAGCCAGATATCCTTGATAACAAGGTAAAAAAACTCACCACAACAGTTGATTTAACTAAATTCATTCAATTAATGATCAATCCATGTTGACTATTCATATCTTTAATGGGAAAATCCGCGGCTTTTAAAATTCTTGTAATTAAGGAGAAATAGGTTTGGCAAATTCAGCATCTGCAAGAAAGCGCGTAAGGCAAGCTGTTAAAAACAGGCAGCTTAACATGAGCATGCGTTCAAAAGCACGTACATCAATGAAAAAAGTAATTTCTGCCATTGAAAATGGCGATAAAAAAGCGGCTCAGGAGTTATTCAAGCAAATGGTTCCTGTGGTTGATGGTGTTGCCAGAAAAGGCTTATACCATAAAAATAAAATTGCACGTCATAAAAGTCGTTTGAATGCAAAAATAAAAGCAATGTCTTAACTTAAATTCACCCCGCACAACACACCATCAATGGTGCGGGGAATTAGATAACTGCTCAATTTCATTGTACAAAGTTAAAAAAACGTGTTGTAAACATTACCCTCAAATCATCTGCACAATTTGTCAAAAGTGACATTTTTTGTCTGATTTACATTCTTTTTTGTGACATTCATCACCCTATAGACAGATAATACGTGTTATTATATGTATCGGGCACTACTATAATTAAATGTGTGAAACATTATGAACATCGAAAAAGAACAAATATCCGTCAAATTTCTTAAAATTGGCATGTACGTATGCAAGCTTGATAGGTCTTGGTTAGATACACCATTTCCATTCCAAGGTTTCTATATCAGAAGTAACACTGAAATTAAAGACCTGAAAGCATTTTGCGATCATGTGTATATAGATGTAGAGAAAGGCAAATCTCTTGCCAGTGATCCAGAAATTTCTAAACCATCACCTCTTTTAAAGAAAAAGACTGTTGGTAATAAATACCGTGGACGCATCAAACCGTTCGTTGTTAAACATGATTATTATCAAGAGGCCCTCAAGCCAATAAAGAACGAATTTAAGCCAGCACATAACTTGCTTGAAAATTTAAATGGCGCCATCGAAGAAACCAGTTTTAACTTGAGAGTTGGTAAAGGTTTAAACATCAAGAAGACTAAACAGATAGCTTCAAAAGTTGTTAATTCAGTCATTCGAAACCCAAATACATTGGTTTGGTTAACCCAATTAAAAGAAAAAGGCGAATATGTGTACGGCCACTCTTTGCGGTCTGCCATTTTATCCGCCGTTTTTGGTCGCCATTTAGGTATCAAAGAACAATCGCTAGAAATTTTGGTGGCTGGTGTTTTGCTGGCAGACATAGGTAAATCTAAACTGAGCCGTAAATTGCTCAACAAAGAAGGTGAGTTAACTGAAGATGAACGTAAAACATTTGAGTCTCATGTTGAGTTAGGTGTAGAGATGTTGGCTAAAGACAGGACTTTAGATCACAACATACTGACTATTGCAGAAACTCATCACGAAAGATTTGATGGCAGCGGTTATCCTTATGGTTTAGTTGGTGATGAAATTCCAGCATTTGGACAGATTGCAGGTATTGTTGATACCTTTGACGCCATGACCAGTAAAAAGCCTTATGGTGCAGTCTATACTTCATCTCATGCTATGGAGTGGTTATATAAACAACGCAACAAACTGTTCAGTGCTAAATTAGTAGATGAGTTCATTCAAGCTGTTGGACTCTACCCTGCTGGCTCTGTGGTTCAACTTTCAGATGGTTCGGCGGGTTTGGTTCTTTCTCATAATAAAAAGAAAAGATTGAAGCCAGAGGTGCTGTTAATTAAAGACAGTAACAACAAAATGTTGGAAAAACCCAAATTCATCGACCTGTCTAAAAAAGCTGTTTTCTCAAACAAAGAACGTCCATGCATTACAGGCGCTTTAAAAACAGATCAAATCAAAATCGATGTTGAAGGAATCATCAGCAGCTTTAACAGTAAAAATATTGTACAGAAATTACTGGCGTCATAATAAGCCAATACAAATAATACCTGTCTGAATTAGAAACCTTGTTATAATCACTTTTTTATAACAAGGTTTTTTTATGCAGCAATACTTAGATTTTGCCCAATATGTTTTGGATAACGGCCACACAAAATCTGACAGAACAGGTACAGGCACCACCAGCGTTTTTGGATACCAGATGCGTTTTGACTTACAAAAAGGCTTTCCTGTTTTAACAACCAAAAAGCTGCATTTAAAATCCATCATACATGAACTCTTATGGTTTATTGCTGGTGATACGAACATCAAGTATTTGCAGGATAATGGCGTCAGAATTTGGGATGAATGGGCCGATCAAAACGGCGACCTAGGCCCAGTCTATGGTCACCAATGGCGTTCATGGCCTACACCCAGTGGACAAACCATAGATCAAATCAAAAATATCATCGATCAAATTAAAAACAATCCAAATTCTAGACGTCATATCGTAAGTGCGTGGAATGTATCAGACGTCGATCATATGGCACTTCCTCCCTGTCATTGTTTATTTCAGTTTTATGTGGCTGACAATAAATTGTCTTGTCAACTTTACCAGAGAAGTGCTGATGTTTTTTTGGGTGTACCATTCAACATTGCATCATATGCCTTATTGACTTTAATGATGGCTCAAGTTTGTGGGCTTGAGGCAGGAGAATTTATACATACATTTGGAGATGCACACATTTACAGCAATCATATGGATCAAATCAAACAACAAATCAATCGGTCCACTTTTCCTTTGCCAAGTATGAAGATCAATCCTAACATAGACAATTTATTTGATTTTGTATATGACGACTTTGAGTTATTAGACTATCAAGCTCATCCACACATCAAAGGTCAAGTGGCTGTATGAAGGATAAAAAAATTACATTAATTGCAGCAATGGATAAAAATGGTTTGATTGGAAAAGGCAATTCTTTGCCTTGGAATTTGCCTGCCGACCTCAAGTTTTTTAAACAACAAACTTTAGGTAAAACCATCTTGATGGGGCGCAAAACTTGTGAGTCCTTACCCTTTGTTCTGCCAAAAAGACGAAATATAGTACTGACCCGCAATCAATCATTTAAGCGCAAAGGTTTTGATGTGATACATTCTATCGATATGTTAGATCAGGAAAGTGATCTGATGGTAATTGGTGGCGCAAAAATTTATGATTTGATGCTGAGCAAAGCCACACATTTAATCATCACTAAAATACACAGCGGTTTTGAAGGAGACACCTATTTTCCAGAAATTGATTGGTCGGCATGGAAAATAAGCCGCCTGACTAACAACCCAATTTCTGCCAACAATGCAGAAGTGGCATACGATTTTATTTTTTATAATAAGTTATGATT
>CALDFB010000325.1 GCA_937942365.1 uncultured Marinicella sp.
AATAAAATGTTTCAGCCCCAGAGCTCAATGAAGAAAGTAGAAAATAATCACTATCAAAATCGTGCCAAAAGGACCGCACCTACTAAAATCATTAGGGTGGTTGATACGCATACAAAAGCGATTGTCGGAAAGTTGATTAATATCAGTGAAACAGGGATGAAATTGCTGATGGACGAAAGCATTCTGGATGATCAGAACCTTGAGTTGAGCTTAGTGATCAAAAACCGACAAGGTGATCCGCAATACATAGAAATCATTCCTGAGATTGTTTGGTTGAATAAGCTTGAGAACAGTGAAAATGTTGAGGCAGGGTTCAGAATATCCTGTGTTAACCTGAAATCAAAATTCAGACTCAAAAGCGCCATAAACGCATTCCTTAGAATGGAAGAGGAAAGATAAATTCTCTGAACTTCTGTTTACATCTGCGCCCTTCTTTAATCGAGCAACCACTGTATTTTTGATCCAACAATGATCAGGCATTGAAATTCGAGCTATTTGTTTGAATCAAAGCATGCAGCTTATCACTTATGCTTTGATATTCTTAAAGCGAAATACACACCACGTTCACCTCACCAGATACTGCAACTCCGTTTTCCTGCGTTCAGAACGACAAGGCCTATAAAAAAATGTGATTCCGGTCTGTAAAAAAACCAGCAAGTTTCCTCAGAAACTTGCTGGTTTTTACTGAACTAACTGACGTTGTTAACTTATATACTGATCAATAAAATAGACTTGTGCTCCTTCCACATGATGGGAACAGCATAAGTTTTTAAACCTTCGTTTAACAGTATTTCATGCTCATCACCAATGTGAACTGCAGGCACAGATATCATGAAGTCTTTGCCAAAATATTTTCTGGCATTACCGGCAATGGTATTGGCAGCTTCGCCAGCTAAATCAGCTGCGTATTCATTGGTGTATTCTGTTTCACCAATGTCTTTCAATAAAGAGGCTAACATTGTTTTTGGAGCAAATAAATACACCATCCCTTGAAACTTTCCAGATATACCAATCGACGCTGAAAATAGAGTTCGATTAGATTTAAACTCTTTGACCAAGTAGGGTGAACCTACTTCGGCTTTGTCTTTTGAGTTTTTATTGAAATAGTTTACTGTGCCATCAATAAAAACTTGTAACTCTTGTTCATTCATCAACCAAATCCTCTATTAATTCATATAATGCGTCATTTAAATCACGCTCATCAAATGGTTTACATAAGAAGCCATGGGCTCCGTTCTTTAAGGCCTCAATGGCCGTTGCTTTGTCTGCCAAAGCGGATACCACCAATATCCTGACACTGTCATCAATGGCGACAATTCGTTTCACTGCCTCTATCCCATCCATTTCTGGCATGGTAATGTCCATGGTGACAATTTCTGGCCTGACTATGGTAAAAATATCTAAGGCCTCTTTACCGTTGTTGGCTTTGCCAGCAAATTCTATATTTTTTTCAGTCAGAAATCTTTGGATCATGTTCTGAACAATTTTTGAATCATCAACGATCATTAATTTCATGATATATCGTCCTCGTTATTATTGGCTTCTATCAGGTTTTCTTTAGGGAAAACCAACTTAAATGCGGTGTAACTTTCTGGTTTCCAAACCAAACCGATTTTGGCGTTGTGTTGTTTGGCTATTTCTTTGACCAAATTCAAACCCACACCTCTACCCGCATTCAAGTCGGCGTCGTCTTTGGTTGAGAAATTGGTATTAAAGATAAGGCCAGCGATTTGTTTGTCATCTAAATCGGAGGCTTGTGACTCTGTAATGATATGCAAGTCTATGGCTTTTTGTTTTATGGCTTGAACATCGATGCCTGCACCGTCATCTTTGACAACCAATTCAATGGCTTCGTTGGTCTCGGTGGTACTGATGTATATCGTACCCATGGCGCTTTTACCTGATTTGATTCGTTGCTCTGGGCGTTCTATACCATGAGCGACTGCATTTCGAATCAATTGTATTTTACTGTCTTCAATTGGCTTGAGGTCCTCGGGTGAGTGGCCTGATTGTGTGTTATCGTACTCAATAACCCCAGCATGTTTGCCGTATTCATCAGCGATTCTTTTAACCATTTGCTGAATGGCACTGCCAGCAGGGCTGGCTGCTGCTTCTGAATCACCCGATGAATCACCTGCAGAAACTTTAAGTCCAGCTTTATCAAGTTCTGCTTTACTGGAATCAAATTTATCAAAAATGGCTAAGAAGGAGTCTTTGTGGCCAATCATGTTTTTCAGTTGAATGGCCAGTGGCAGCAAATCTTCCCCTTTGAGACTCGGGTTTTGATTGATCTCTGCCATCACCTCTTCGAACTCATGCGCTTTGACCTCGAAAGAATGGAGGTTCAGCAGGGCAGCATCACCTTTGATCTTATGAATAACGCGACCTATTTGACTTATTTTATCTTTGTAATCTTTGTTGTCATTGTCTTTAAGGATCGCATTAATGTGGTTTAAACCCACATTGGTGTCATTAACGAAAAGTTTTAATTGTGCAGGTGGTACATGTAACACACTCAAGAACAAGTCAATTTGCGCTTCAGATTGTGTTCTGGTTTCTTCTAACTCTAATTCAAGTAACACTTCTTGGGTTACATCTGTGGCTGATCCCAGGATGTATTGAACGTCTTTATCTTCTAAAACTCGTTTAAAGTCAAAACTGATGTAATGGGTTTCAAAGGAACCATCTCTGCGCTCTAAGTTAACCTGTACTCTTTTGAGCGGGTTTAAATCATCAATCAGCTTTTCTTTCACCCGTTTACCAAACAACAGGCCAAGAAAGTCTTTGGCGATTTCTAATGAGTTTTCTGATACGTATTTATTCAGGAAGTCAAAGAAGTTGCCTTCAATGTCTTCTTTCATACCGAATATGCCTTTTAGAGCTTGTGATTGTTGAGCTCCAATTTCGTGATCTGGAGTGATCAAGAATAAACCCTCGTTTACGGTCGATAGAATATTTTCAGTTTCATTTTTAACAACTTCAATTTCCGAATCAATGTTATCGAAGTTTCGAACCATTTGGAAAACAATACCTAAGAAATAAAGTATGGCCAAAACAATGGACGCATACTGTAGAATTTGGAACCGTTTTTCTTTACTTTCTATGACTGAAGCCCATTGGTTTTCAAGTGAGGACAATTGTCCATTGAGTCGGTTTTTATCGGTATAAAAATCGCTTGATGTGCCTAGGTTGTTTAATCCAGTTTGAATCGATGTATAAGTTGATCGGTCAATTTGTTTGTTGACTGGAGTATATGAAATGCCAGCAATGTCACCACCATCAAACAAGGTTTTAAGCTCATTTGAACGGACTTGCCAGAAACTTTCAGGGGTCCCGGGTTCTGCAGCAGCGATTTGACTGTGTACTTCTATGATCTTATTGAGTCGCTCGTTTTCTTGATTCAGTGATTTTCCGAGGTAAATATTAAATAAAGCTACCAAGATAAAGAAAACCAAGAAAAAAGAAATGGTGATAAGTAACCCTTTATATTTACTTGCACCTAGGTTAATCATGCGGACCTCCTTTTAATTATCAACCTCACTCCAAGCTTTGTGCTTGGAGTGAGGTTGGGTGTTAATAATAAACTTTTTACCGGTTCAGAATTCTGATGAAATACTGAATACAATCCTGTCTTCGGCGATGCCTTGACCAAACTCTTCTTCCCCATCTGAATCATGGTAAGTCAGAGCCAGTGTGGCTTTTTCAAATGCTTTGGCCACGCCCAGTGAAAAATGGGTATATGATGCATCTAAATCATCCAAGTCATAATGACCTACAGCCGCATTCCAAGACCAACCCGTATCGGTAAAGTCAGAACCAGCAGAAACTTCATAATACAAGCCAGTTTCATCTGAATTGAACACATCGTTAGAGTAGCCCAAGGTGAAATTCAAAAAATCTCGGTAGCCTACAGAGCCTAAAAACTCTCCATAATTATAATTAGCACCTCTGACAGTGCCTGGGTAGTAAAACTGAACATAACTGACGTCATAACCCCAGTCATCATTGATACTGCCACCGTAACCGACGTATAAATCCAGTTCTAAATCAGCGCCATCATCAGGGCCTTGGTCAACGAAATCGACGCCTGACGCCCAAGTACCGACGTAAAAGCCAGACTCATGCGACCAGTCGAAACCACCTTGGATGGTCATGTCGCTTTGGGTTTGTGAGATGCCTCTGAATACGTAATCAGAAACCAAAGAAACGTTTGCACTGACTTCCGCAGAAGCTTGCGCAGACCCCATGATCATCAGTCCTAATCCAATTGATTTTGCTAATGATGTTTTATTAACTCTCTTGTTCACAGCTTTTCCTCATAATATTTAAAAATTTCAAGACGATTAGGTTGCTAAGGCGAAAACCACACCTCACGCATTAAAGATTTATGTTGTTAATGCGGTTAAACTGGAGTTCCTCCAGATAAAATGGTCTTACTTACACACCCAATCAACATGTTCTAAATTGATCACACATTTTCATGGTAGCACAGCTTTTTCACTCTTGAGCGAAAGAAATGGTTACAAAATGTTAACAAATGGATAAAACCATTGTTGAACGGAGTTTTCTTTAACAAAAAGAGCTAATTTACTGATATTTTTTAATAAATTATAGAGAAGATGACAAAAAATGTCACTGTTGTTGATCGTTAATCCACTAAAACGTTGGTTTAGAGGTGGTTTTCAACCCATTTGTGCAGGCTTGACAATTGGTAACAATTTAATTCTTGACGATTCAGTACATTCACTCAATTATAGTAAGCCTGACCGAACAGGAAATCAATCATGAAAAAAATTAATCACATCGCCCTATTGGTGATGTTACCAAGTCTGGCATTTGCACAGACCAATGAAACCAACTTTGCAGAATTGGCTCATATCGTGTGGGTGGGTATCTGTTGTGCGTTGATCTTCATTATGCAACCAGGTTTTGCCTTGTTAGAAAGTGGGCTGGTGCGCGCTAAAAATACCATTAACGTGGTGATGAAAAACTTTGCCGATGTATCCGTGGGTGCCTTGTTCTTCTGGGCGATTGGTTTTGGAATCATTTTCGGCGAAAACGCCACAGGGTTTTTTGGTACCAATGGATTTTTTGGACAGGATGTGGGTGCTGATCCGTTAGAAATGGTTTTTCAAATGTTGTTTGCTGCCACGGCTGCCACGATTGTGAGTGGTGCATTAGCTGAGCGTGTTAGTTTTGTACCCTATTTGATCGGTGCTATATTTATAACCGCTGTGATTTATCCAGTTTTTGCGAGCTGGGTTTGGGGTGGCGACGGTGACCAACTGGGTTGGCTTCGAGCTTTAGGCTTTCAAGATGCGGCGGGTGGTACTGCGGTTCATGCCATCGGTGGCTGGTGTGCGCTGGCAGGTGCCATCGTGTTAGGGCCCAGGTTAGGTCGGTTTGGTAAAAAGGACGGTCAGGTCAGAGATGTACCCGGACATAATTTACCGATGTTTGCCACTGGTGCCTTTTTTCTTTGGGTCGGTTGGTTTGGATTTAATGGTGGTGCTGCCAAAGATGATTTATCAGATTTAGGACAAA
The DNA here is from genome assembly GCA_937942365.1 of uncultured Marinicella sp. Lineage (GTDB taxonomy): Bacteria > Pseudomonadota > Gammaproteobacteria > Xanthomonadales > Marinicellaceae > Marinicella. Next base: position 5,545 of record CALDFB010000325.1, read on the forward strand.
TTTTATTGAACACCCATTTAAGTGGTGCATCGGCCTGTTTCAGTGCCATAGTGGTGATGAAGCTCCGTGGGATGCCGATCATCATGACCCGTTTCATTAATGGTGGCTTGGGTGGTCTGGTAGCAATTACGGCAGGTTGTAATGTGGTAGAGCCACAGTTTGCCATTTTAATAGGTTTGATATCTGGTGCAATCGTTGTTTTTGGAGACACGTTCTTACACCGGTTCCGTATCGATGATGTGGTAGGCGCTGTGCCAGTACATGCTTTCTGTGGTGTTTGGGGTACTTTGGCACTGGGTATGTTCACGGCTGGAGATTTATTTAACATTGATTTAATGGTGGCACAAATGATCGGGGTGATCAGTTCATTCATATGGGCTTTCGGTGCCGCCTATGTGGTGTTCAAAACCGTTGATTTAACAATGGGTCTAAGGGCGTCAACCTTCCATGAACAGCGTGGTTTGGATTATACTGAGCACAACGAGTTGGGTTATGCAGAATTCATGAAAGTCGAAATGCATCAAGGTAACAGCGAGTAACGGGAACATACATGTCAACTAAAAATGAAAAGGTTATCTTCACCGTTCTGCGGAAAATTTCTAAAGACCGACAGTTTATCAGTACCGCCTTTAAAAGCTGGTGGGCTGATAAAGACAGTATCAATTTCGATGCTGATGACTTGGTGACTTACTTTGAAAACAAAGTGGGTTTCGATGCCAATGAAAAAAGGAATTTTCGCATTGCTTTTTACGCCATCAGTACCCGCAGTGAAGGTGATTTACTCAGTGTGCCAGAAGTGCTAACTGGTAATGCCGGGCAAACAACAGGCAATGCACAAGATTTACCAGAAGCTGAAAAGGTTGAACCCTTAAAGCCTGAAGAGAAAACATTTCAGTTATTTGTTGAGGCACTGATTGATCATGCACATAAGATGGACTCGGATACCAAGGCTGATGTCATCGAACATTTTCAAGATAAAAAGGTAAATAAATCGATGAAGCTGGCGAAACGTCCCAGCAGTCAATTGACAACTTGGCTTGATAATGACTCAGGACAGCTGTTAAATACAGAAACAATGACAGTGAAAGAAATGAAGGCTATTTTTCATCAGATATATATCTGCTTGTGTGAGATTTTAGGCCCGGTTAAAGCCGATCAAGTGCTGAATCAAGCCATTTCTAAAGTGCAACAATTGAACACAGGGTATTCGGTTTCTGCGTTGATTTAACTGCTGAGCTCATCGATACATATCTCGGCTTCGGCTCCGCTCAAACCGGTTGTTTTGTAAACTGATTCGAAGTGTAAAGCCTGTTTCTCGAAAGTTGAATAAATGGCCTAGATCCTCTTAAAGTGATCTCGTTTTTACTAACAGTCGCCAGTCTTTTCATACTCATCAATTTGCTAGCCCATCGGATAAAGCTCTTTATTTATCGGCTTCAGATTTGTTGATGCGCCGCATGATTTGTTCGCGTGCTTCCAGTAAAATTGAATTGCGGTCTAAATTTTTGACGATGTTTTTGGCGACGGTTTTTGGGCCGTCTTTGCCCCATGAATTACCTTGTATGAAGTAGTATTCTGCGATTTGTCCTACCAAATAAGTGGCATAATAAGCCAGGGAGCCTTGTGCCGTAGCCGTCAGGGTTGTAGATAAGCCCACACTGATGGTTTTCATGGCAGATGATAGCAGGTTGACACCCCATACTGCTCCCATCAGCAAGGCCAGTTGAGCCATGATGGTGGTGGTTAACTTAGTGGCATCAACTTTGCCCAGAGATAAGCCATATAATTTAGAAAGTTGTCTGATCATGGCCACATCTAAGCCAGCAGCAAATAACAAATCAGCCACAGGTACGGGATTAAAGGCAACGCCAATACCTTTGGCCATACAGTAAGTGCGGATGATTTTTTGGCCAGCTTCTTTGCGTACTTCAATGACTTTCCTTGCTACATTATCAGACACTTCACCAGCAAATAAACTGGCATTTAAAGCGGTGATGGTTTTACCTTCCTGGTCCAAAACCTCTAAAATCATTAACTTTAACTCACCTATGTTTGCAGGTGGGGTTTCAGTTTTTTCTTGTCGAGAGCCATCTGCCAATTCAACGATCAATGTTCTTGGCCTTGGGTCGGCAGAAACCGCAACAATTTGACTTTTGATGTGCCGAGTTTTATCGGTTATGGATGCTTTGATGCGCTTAATTTCATCGTGCGTATACAGGTCGGCTTTATTGAGCACGATGATGATGGGTTTGTTGGGTTGAGCAATGGTTTCTAGTTGTTGTTTCTGCGACTCACTGATGTCACCATCTAAAACGAACAATATAATGTCAGCTTGTTTGGCTGCTTGTTGGGCCATCAATTCACGTGCCTCACCATCAAATTCATCGGTACCAGGAGTGTCGATCAACACCACTGACTGTTGCTGATAACTTGGCCAGTCTAAATGATCTGTGTGTTTGGTTTCGCCATGTAAGGGACTGACTTTAAAATGAGGGTGGTCAGCAATCGCGTTCAATAATGAAGACTTTCCGGTACTGACTTTACCGAATGTAACGATGTGTATTTGCTCATTTTCCAGTTTGTCAATCAGCCTTTGAATATTTTGATATTCATCCCTTAATTGATTTCTCACGGTGGTGGGAATTTTGGGATCAGCCAACAAATGACGCAAGCTGCTTAAAGCTTGTTCATTGACTGTCAGCGCCTGATCGTCTGATGTACCTGGTTTCGGTTTGTTGTCTACAACTATCTCAGCGCCTTCAGTTTTGCTGTTGGCTTTATTTTTGGCTGAGCTTGAGCGCCATTTTCGCCAAGTCTTTAGCCAGTTCTTTGGATGATCCAAGTAAGTTTTCCTCAAATGTTTGTTTGGTGAGTTCAGTATTGAGCCTGCCTTCGGTGCTGACGCTGGCCATCACTGCTTTGCCCAATGAGTTGAATATCATGCCATAGGCCACCGCATGCATGATACCACCTGCTGCAGTTCCAATCCCGGGAAATGCTTTCAGGGCGTTGCCAGAGACGGCTAAGACCAATGAGGTGGAAGTGCGTAATTTGCCACCGGCTGACTTGAGCACTTGATCTATTTGTAATTGATTCACTGGAACGTTATAAAGCTGACACAGTTCACGGACTAACTGGGTACCAATGGTTCCTTGGATGACCAGGTCCGAACCGGGTGCCACCGAAGCCAGTGCCCCAACTATGGCTCTTTTGGTGTGTCGATCAATGGTTTGTTCAGCCACTTGTATATTATATATACTGCTTGCGGTATTGAGTTTTTGTTCAGCCAACATCAATATGCCAGCATCTCTGAAGCGATGTAAGGCTTCTGGGTTATTACTGACCACTTTTTCAATGGCATCTAACAAGGGTTGAATATGGGTTGGTAGTGTTTCAGTTTGGTGTGTTCGCGTGCCATCTGCCTGTTCAATGATCACATCTCTGAAACCGCCGGTGTTGATCATGACCACAGGGTATTTTTGTTTGATTTTACTTGCAATGGCTTGGGTGATTTCAGCCAGTTGATCTTTGTTATAGCTGTCTATTTTATTCAGCGCAATGACCATGGGCTTATGCCATTGATTGAGTGATTCAAATAACGCCATTTCACTGCGTGATAAATCAGTATTCAGTAAAAAAACGACCACATGGGCCCGTTTGCTTTCTTCTACTGCCAGTCGAGTTAAATCATCTTGGTCTACGGCATCAAAACCTGGTAAGTCGGTGATTTCTAGTTGACCGTAAGAGTGATGATGGGCAGCAATGGTGGTTCCTTTGATCACATCAGTCTCAACTTGAGCATCTGGAATCAAGGCTTGAATGAGTGAGGATTTACCGGTGGAAGCGGCCCCCAATAAGCTGATGTGGAACTTGCCAGAGTTTCTGCGTTCATGCAGGACTTGCATTTCTGCATCAGCAGCTTGGGTATCTACACCACGTTGTTGTTCTTGGTCGATGGCGTGCTCGAGGCTGTGTTCATCGATCACTTGAACCTGTGACTTGGCTTTGACTTTGGGTTTTGTCAGTTTGGGGAATAGCCAGATGGGAACAACAGCAACCGTAAATATTACAATGCCGTATAAAACAGCAACCCACACAGGGGCATCTTGTAAATACTGCCATATGGCCAACAGTTTTTCAGCCAAAATCAAAACCATCACCAAGGTAAATAAGCCCAGCGCCGTTAGTATGACCATCAACAATGATTTGCTGTTCAGTTTCATGCTTTGATTATAGCTAATAAATGGCCTAATCGCTTGGGTGACAAGTCATCAATCAACAAGTGAGGACTTCCTTAAGAACAGTGTATCTCTGGCTTTCAGCGCTTAGTCCAAAATTGTGCTCGCTTTTCAACCGGTAAATCATGGCGTTGAATGCGATTTTTGATTTTTTGATGATCGTTGCTGTGTTCTTTGGCGGTTTTCTCGATGCGCATTAAATAGTGGTTGATTTGTAACGGATCCAACTTGAATTTGATAAGCCATTGGTCCGCTGATTGGTCCGCTTGTTGTTCAATTTGACGATAAAATTTTTTGACCCTTGATTTGGTGAAAAATTTGGGTGGGTTGTTAACTAACTTTTGAGCTTGTTGGTGATGTTGAAGTACTAAGTGTGCATGTTCATGAGCCAAAATATGCGCTAACTGATCATCGTTGTTGATGTTCTTCAATAGGCCTTCTGTCAAAATCACAGAACCGTGGGCCATGGCATAAGCATTGGCAAAAGTTGCTTTGATCACAATACAGTCTTTGAACTGAGTAAGTTGCAGTGATTCAATCATTTGGTGGCATTTTCTTTGCCACTTGGTTTGGTTACTGTGGCCATGTGACGCTATGAGTTTATTTTGTTGTTGCTCGGCATCTTTTAATAAGCTGGAGTGATTTTCGTAGGTTTGTGCAGTTATTGAGCTGTGAAAACTCAGTAACAAAATGACTGATAAAATAAAATTAATTGATGGGTGGTTAAAAATTTTGATATTTATTGCTCGCATTAGTCCTCAGCAATGATAATATAAATGCCTCGATACAGCCATTTGATTTATCACTAAGGCTGATTATAATAACTTATTTTGACAGAGGACTACTGATGGCTACCATTTCAATAGATATTGATGATCAAGTCAAAGCGCATTTTAATAAATTCATCCAGGAACATGGCACCAATATAGATTCGAATGACGTCAAAGAAGCTTTGGAAAAAGTGAATGAAGTCAGAAACACCGTCACAGATGGTTATGTACTTGACCAAGTAGGCCGCTTACAAATGATGCTCAGTATGGTGGAAGACAAAACTTGGGTGATCGAAGACAGTAACAAAGAAAAGATCAACGCCACCATTAAATACTTCATTGATGACAATGACGTGATTCCAGATCACATACCTGGAATTGGGTATGTAGATGATTGTATTGTGATCGATGGTACTGTAGATGCCGTTTTTGAGGAAATGACTGAGTACAAGGATTTCTGTCGAGCCAGATTGGTCTATGCAAAGAATGGGCCATTCAGTTTAGAAGACTGGGCACAAATCAAAGACCAAGAGGCTGTCAGTCGTTCTAGAAACCGACGTTTTAAAAAATCAAAACGTAACAGAGGTTGGTAATAAAACCCGGTTAAAAACAATTTCAAGTATCAAAAACACTTCACAATGGATGAGGTGTTTTTTTTGTCATTGAATTTGTGATAAAAAGATTCTGATGGCAACAATTGAAATTTCAAGGTGATAACCCCATCTTAAGCAACTTATCTAATAATCCAGTTGAATATGAAAGAATCCATGCACAACTACCGCGGTACCACCATTGTCAGTTACCGTGATAAAAAACAAGTGGTGATAGGTGGTGATGGCCAAGTAACATTGGGCAATACGGTCATGAAATCCAATGCCCGAAAAGTTCGTAGGCTGTATCGTGACCAGGTATTGGCAGGTTTTGCTGGTGCTACCGCAGATGCCTTCACATTATTCGAAGTGTTTGAGGCTAAATTAGAAAAACACTCAGGGCATTTGGTGCGTTCAGCAGTTGAGATGGCCAAAGAGTGGCGAACTGATAGGCGTTTAGGTCGTTTGGAAGCACTGCTGGCAGTTGCCGATCAAACCACTTCGTTGATTATTTCTGGAAATGGTGATGTGATTGAACCAGAGCACGGTTTGATTGCTATTGGTTCTGGTGGTCCATTCGCGCAAGCTGCTGCACTGGCAATGATCAAAAACTCAAAATTACAGGCAGAAAAATTGGTCAAAGAATCTTTGAATATTGCAGCTGATATTTGTATTTACACCAACCGCAATCACACCATTGAAACCCTAGATTTATAACAAACAACATTGATAAAGGAATCTTATGTCGAACATGACTCCCAGAGAAATCGTCCAAGAGTTAGATAAACACATCATTGGACAACACAATGCAAAAAGGTCTGTGGCCATTGCTTTGCGAAATCGTTGGCGTCGCATGCAGCTAGATGAGGCCATGGCCAAAGAAATTACCCCCAAAAATATATTGATGATAGGTCCTACAGGTGTCGGTAAAACTGAAATTGCACGGCGATTGGCCATTTTAGCGGATGCGCCATTCATCAAAGTCGAAGCCACAAAATTTACTGAAGTCGGTTACGTAGGTAAAGACGTTGAATCAATCATTCGAGACTTGGTTGAATCATCGATGAAACGTACCCGTGAATCGGCCATGAAACAAGTGACCAAGAAAGCAGAAGACGCAGCCGAACAACGGGTTTTGGATTATTTGTTGCCAAAAAGAGAGTCCCCAATACCTGGTGAAGCTGTGGACGACTCAAACACTCGGGCCAAATTTTTAACCCGTTTACGCGAAGGTAAGCTGGATGACAAAGAAATAGAAATCAAAGTCAATATGAACCTGGGTGTGGACATCATGGGCCCCCCTGGTATGGAAGAAATGACTGATCAACTACAAGGGATGTTTGAGAATTTAGGGAAAAAGAAAAAACAAACCAAGAAACTGACCATCAAAGCAGCATTGCCTATACTGACTGAACAAGAAGCTCAAAAGCTGATTAACGAAGAAGAAATTAGGCAACAAGCGCTCAGTCAAGCGGAGCAAAATGGCATTGTCTTTATCGATGAAATTGATAAGGTTGCCAAAAGTGGTGGTATGGGCGGATCAGGTCAAGTTTCACGTGAAGGGGTACAACGTGACTTGTTACCCATGATTGAAGGTTCGGTGGTTAATACCAAGTACGGCCCCATCAAAACTGATTACATATTGTTTATTGCATCAGGTGCTTTTCATCTGAGCAAGCCCTCTGATCTGATACCCGAATTACAAGGCCGGTTACCCATTCGGGTTGAGCTGCGGGCATTGACCAGCGGCGATTTTGAAAGGATATTAACTGAACCAGAACATTCTTTAACTGAGCAGTACCGTGCTTTGATTGGTACCGAAGATGTGGCATTGAAATTCACGCCAGAAGGCATCAAACGCATCGCAGAAATTTCATGGTCGGTGAATGAAAAAACTGAAAATATTGGTGCCAGAAGGTTACACACTGTGTTGGAAAAGATTCTCGATGAGGTGGCTTTTGATGCATCAGATAAGTCCGGTCAGGAGTACATCATTGACGCCGAACACGTGAATAAATCAGTTGGTGAACTGTCGGAAGATGAAGACTTAAGCCGTTACATTTTGTAGAGTATGGTTGAGATATCTCCCGATACAAGGGATAATGCACGGTTTTATATACTATTGAGTAGAGGAACACATGAGTAAATACAATAAAGTTTTAGCAATGTTGCTGATTGCAATGTTCGGGTTAGTCGCTTGTGGCGGTGATGATGGCGCTGGTTCAGCAGCCAAAGAAATCGCTAAGATGGACACATCTACACCTGACGGTGTATTTATGGCAAATATGGCCGCACTGAAGTCAAATGACTTGGGATCACTGATTAAAAACTCATTGAGCAAAGAACAATACGATGAGTTGGTAACAGAGTTCGAAAATAATAAAGCCACAAACTTCTCTGAAGCAGACAAGGCTCAATTTGCTCAAGCCATGGGCATGTTGACTGCTGATGGTGCAGAAGATACTTTGTTCGCTATGGCTGAGCCGCAGCTAGAACAAGCTCGCGCCATGCTGCCTATGATGTTGATGATGGGTAAAGATCAGGTTTTACAAGGTATCAAGAGTAATCCAATGTTACCTGAAGATCAACGTGAGTCGGCTGCTGCAATTGTTGGTGCTGCTATGGATTGGGTGGGTGAAAATGATATCTTGAGTGAAGACAAAACCAAAGCGGCCATTGCTGCTGTGGTAAGCACTGCTAAATCTTTGAACATGACATCTCTAGATGAAGTACAAAACATGAGCTTTGATCAAGCCTTAGAAAAAGGCTCTGTAGCATTGGGTGGTGTGAAAAATGTATTTGATGCTTATGGCTTGTCATTGGATGACATGATGGATTCTTCAAAAGTGAGTGACGTCAAAATTGACGGTGACAAAGCTACTATGAATGTGAGTTTTGAAGCATTCGGTGAAACCATTTCTCAAGTGGTGAAAATGGTTAATAAAGATGGTAAATGGGTTAATGAACAATAACTTCAAACCAAGTGAGTTCTTTGAAGGGTCGGATAACGGCCCTTTTTTTGCTTCAGCATTTATGCGTCCTATGGTATAAAATTATCTGATGTCAATGCTGAGTAAATTATTGTACCTTCGGGTTAAGGTTGAATACAGCCCCACCAAACTGAAAAGTTTGGGTATCGACCCGGATATGCCCTTTGTTTATGTACTTTCCAGTGAATCAACAGTTTCGCGCAGTATTTTATGGGAAGAAATCAAACGGGGAAATTTACCCAAGCCCTTCAAATTAGAAGCCCAGTTTAACTTAAGTAAAAGTATCCTCGCATCAGAAAAGACTGTGGGTTTTTGGAATCAAAAGATTGAGTATAAAGATTTTGAGATACAGCTGGCAGATGTGATCAAACAAATTCAAACTGATTCAGAAAAACAACTTCAGCTTATACCCATTTCTGTGTTTTTAGGTCGAGCACCAGATCGTGACCATGGGCTTTTCAAAGTGATATTTTCTGAAAAGTGGGGTATCACAGGTCGATTCAGAAAATTCATTTCATTTTTAATTCATGGTAAACACACTTTGGTTCGCCTCAGTCAACCCATAGTGGTGAATCAGTCCTTGGATACTCAGGATGAACCTGAAAAAATGGCACATAAACTGTCTCGAGTGCTGCGCTTACATAATAATCGTGTCAAAACGTCTGTGGTTGGCCGTGATTTGTCTCATCGAAGAACCATTGCAAAAAACATCATTAAGCGCCCTATTGTGCAACAAGAAATTGCTGCCTATGCAGCCCGACGCAAAATACCCGTGGAAAAATCTGAAAAAGAAGCGCAAAAAATCATCAAAGAAATTGCGGCTGATTACTCCTATTCTTCAATCAAGTTTATGAGTGGTATATTCAGGTGGTTTTGGACCAAGGTGTATGATGGTGTCAAGCTTAACTTTTTCGATGAATTCAGAAACCTAACCACTGAAAAAGAAATCATTTACACGCCTTGTCATCGCAGTCATATCGATTATTTGATTTTGTCCTATTCTTTATATGAACGCGGTATTGTGCCGCCTCATATTGCAGCAGGAATCAATCTCAATTTACCTGTGGTTGGACGCATTTTGCGAGGTTCAGGCGCTTTCTTTTTGCGCCGTTCTTTTAACTCTGTCTTGTATTCAACGATCTTCTCAGAGTATTTAAGTTCTCTGATTACCCATGGTGTTTCGATTGAATATTTTATCGAAGGTACCCGATCAAGAACTGGTCGCTTACTGCATCCAAAAGCAGGCATGTTAGCCATGACAGTACGCAGCTATTTAAATGAACGCAGTAAACCTTTGGTATTTGTACCTTCTTCTTTGAACTATGAAAAATTGATGGAAGGCGCTTCATATAAAAATGAATTGGGTGGCAAGGGTAAGAAAAAAGAGTCCATTGGCGGCCTGTTCAAAACTATTAAATTACTGAAAGAAGATTACGGTCGTTTGACAGTCAATTTTGCCGAGCCGATTGAACTTGATTTAATACTAGACCAGCATAAGCCAGATTGGCGAGACGTAAAATTAGGTGTCAAAGAAAAGCCTTCATGGTTTAAGGATGTGGTTTCACAGGCTGGGACGCAAATATTGACTCACATCAATGAAGCCTCGCATGTGAATCCAATTAATTTACTGGCTGTGACTTTATTATCTACGCCCAACCGGGCCGCTTCGGAAAAGAACCTCAAAGCTCAAATAGAGTTATACAAAAACATCATCCAAAAACTACCCTATTCTCAACGCACTACAGTCACTACTTTAACGGTAGAAGAAATTATAGAAAAAGGAGTGTTTTTAGGTTTTATTCAGCGAGTCGAACACAAACTGGGCGATGTGATTCAGGTCAAGGAAGACATGGGTGTCTTGATGACATACTATCGCAATAATGTGTTACACCTTTTCGCTGCCAGTTCATTCATCGCCATGTTCTTTGTGAATAACCTCAAGCAACCCCGTCGAGAAGTTCTGCGGATGATGGCCATTGTATATCCATTTATTAAGAATGAGCTGTTCTTGAAGTGGAGCCGAGAAGAGTTTGTTGAATATGGCAGAAAAACTTTAGGGGTGCTCAAAGAGTTGGATTTATTGATATCTGTTGGTCGCAACTTAGAACGTCATAAAGGTGGTTCTTTACAAGCCGCTCAGTTCCGAGTATTGGCCAACGCTTTGATGCAAACCTATGAACGGTTTTTCATTGTTATCGCATTGTTGAAAAAACGCGGTTCAGGAAATTTAAGCAGCAGCGAATTGGAAACTTTATGTCACCAAGTAGCCAGTCAGTTATCTTTGTTGTATGAATTCAATTCGCCAGATTTTTTCGATAAAAATTTATTCAGGCAGTTCATCTCTGTGCTGAAACGAGAGAAAATCATCAAAACCGACCCTGCCGGAAAATTGGTACATTCAGAAAATCTAGCGCCTATGTACGAAGGCGCAAAGAACATCCTATCTCGTCGTATCAGACACAGTATTTTGTATTTACTCTAATCATTGGGTGCCATGATGACAAGCAGAACGGGTTAACTTGTTATCCAAGGACCGCATTAATTGATCAAATATCCTAGGTAAAAAGTCACTATTTTAGGTTTTGTTGGTATTAATGTGTTCTAAACTGTTGACATACGCAATCAGTTGCGCAATTATATACGCAATCAATTGCGTAATTAAGTATGAACAGTAAGAATAATCCAGCTCGGCTGAACAGAAAAGCTTATTTAGGAAAATTGGCACTAGATCTTGTGCACCTGTCATCAGAACAGGTGTTGGCTGTTTATGCAGAGCGAGGCTTGTTAATTCCTGTTGAAGTTTCTTCTACCTTGTCTTATTTGAATCAACATGAAAACTCAGCCTTATCCAACATTGGCGCTGCTTTGGAAATACCTCATCAGTTGGCTGCGCAACGAGTGGCTAAATTACTGCAACTAGGCTTGCTTAAAAAACGGCCTGATCAGCAAGATGGTCGTCGATCAGTTTTAGAGTTGTCAAAATTCGGCAAAGAACAAGCCGATATCTTGATGCAATGCATGGAAGACATGGCTGTAATTTATGACCAAATTTACCAAGAAATAGAATGTGACTTGCCAGCAAAACTGCAAAGTGCAATTGATGCATTAAAAAATAAAAACTTACTCACCAGATTCACAGAAAACTTTTAAACAGAGAAATATTATGAATACATTCAATAAAAAAGACCCAATGAATTATGGGCGATTACATGTCGCAGCCAAATCAGCACCTTTATTCTTTATCATGTTGATTTTACAGGCTTGTACTGGAAGTTATGTGACCACTTATAAACCTTTAAAAAATATAGAAACCAATGGTTTTTGCTATACAGAAAACAACAAGGCAGTGCAACCACTGACCAAGAGTGAGCAACAAACCCTTGCAGATGAGCATCGTGTCAAGGATGAAACCACCATTGATTTGATGTTAAAAAAAGCCGCCTATGAAATAGTATCGCAAGCAGAATCTATTGAAGAATGTAACCGAGTTTT
>CALDFB010000326.1 GCA_937942365.1 uncultured Marinicella sp.
TTTCTGACTAAATGATCTTGAGGCACTAAATCCTCAAGGCTAACAAACTCATAACTAGACTGGATAGGAGACTGGTCTTTTAACATACATCTATTATAAAAAATCCCCACTCAAAAGTGGGGACTTTGTCAGCAGTCTGAGACCGATCAAATCGGTCTTTTTTAATACTCAAGTCAAATAACTCTTAATCAAGAGATAGAGCTGATTTTGAACTGTTGCGACGTTTACGTTCTTTGTCGCGGTATTCTTTTACACAGCTGTCTTGATCATACATCACACATGCCAAGTAATCAGTCGCTTCAATCAATGCTGCACGAATGGCTTTACCCGCTGGGGTCTTTTTATGACCACCTAAAGAGCCACCAAAGCCACTGCGAGAAAAACCTAAACTCATACCGCCACCTTTTGAATGACCTTCTACAGTTCTGACATACTCAACTTCACCAGTGGTGGCATTAACCACACGTAAATCAATGGCTAAATAAGCTTTAGAACTTTTACCACCAATTGAAATACCTTTAAAGCCGATACCTCCACCGGTTCCTTTGGTATTTTCATCGTAAGCAGCCACATTACCAGTAATCAAATACTGTGCACCAGTGACTTTGCCCATTCTGGCGGCAGATGACTTTGACACACGACCTGAAGCACCTAAATCCTGTTCACTTAATACACTGTCTAATTTATTTCTTTCGACCACTTTAAATGCACCAGTTGAAACCAGTTCGTTGGCTAGCATACCACCTAACTCTCGACCCACATCAGTTTGCCACCAATGAGCACGTGTTTCGTTAGTAAAATCCAATACGGCAACGGTTGCACGATCTTTTGCTACGGCTGCTCCTGCAACTGTCAATGTAGCTAATAATAAAAGTAATTTTTTCATATCTCTTCTCCCAAGATAAATTAATTGATTAATATTCTATATACTGTAACAATCTACTCCAATTGTTTCTGACAATCAATCATGGATACCAAAAAACTTGACCATTTACGCAGAAAATTAGATGAAATCGATGAAGCCATTATAAAGCTGATAGCTGAACGTCAGTTTAATGTCGAACAAATTGGAAATGTGAAGTTGGACACAAATTCCCCGACCAGAGACTATCAAAGGGAAAAACAAGTGTTTGACAAGGTCAAAACACATGCTAAAAATAATCATTTAGACCCCAACATTGCTCAACAAATCTTTGAATTGGTGATTGAAACCTCTTTGAGCAAACAAGAAATCCAAAAAGTCAAAGAATCAAATTATGGCGCCAACAAATCTGCTTTGATTATCGGTGGAAACGGTAAGATGGGACAGTGGTTTGCACATTTCTTATCTTCGCAAAACTTTGATGTGCATATCCATGACCTTGAACCCTTAAGTGAACAACATAACTTCGTTGCTGATTATAAGCAAATAGAACTCAACCATGATTATGTGATTGTGGCCACACCCATTCAAAAGAGTGCAGAAATACTGCAAGAATTGATTGAGTTGCAGCCTTCGGGCATTGTTTTAGATATCAGTTCTATCAAAAGCCCGCTTCGTTTGCCATTACGGCAATTGGCCGACAGTGGCTGTAAAGTGGTCTCTATTCATCCTATGTTTGGGCCAGACATTCAGTTGATGTCTGGTAAACATGTTATATTCATTGAAATGGGTAATGAAGAAGCGGTCAATCAGGTCAAACAATTGTTTAAACCGACCATGGCAGAACGGATAGACATGAAGTTTGAAGATCATGACCGCCTCATTGCTTATGTGCTTGGCTTATCTCATGTAGTTAACATCGCTTTTATGACGGTTTTGTCTGAGTCTGGTGAAGCTGCAGATTTACTCTCCAAGCTTTCCAGCACTACATTTGATGCCCAACTGAGTATTGCAAACAATGTCTCAAGTGAAAATCCAAACCTTTATTTTGAGATTCAAAAACTTAATCACTATAGTCCCACAACACTCAATGCATTATCAGATGCTGTACAAAGAATCATACAAATGATTCATCAAGACAACCAAACTGCTTTTGTTAATATCATGAACCAGGCTAAAAACTACATGACTCAAAGAAGCTGATTCAGAATCATCTCAAGCATTTGTTATATAAACGCTGAAAGAATCAAACAGTTACAATTTATTATGTTTTTTTAACTCAACAATCCAGAGAGGCTTTGAAATATTGAGTGAGGTATGTTCAGTGGTTGAGACTGGATTGAAAAGACTCTAGTTTCAACTGATCTTTTGCAGACCACAGTTGATTGGCTTTCAGTTTGTTTTCTTGCATCAGCGTGACTGCAGCCAGAAAGTCACCTTCTTGGGCTTTGAATTGCGCTTTGAGTTTATAAAACAAATAATCATAGCTGGTGTGCTGATCGATGCGGTTAATGACTGCTTGATAACCTGGTAGTGAATGTACCAACATGATTTCAAGAACCTCAAAAGCCACATAATTGGCCACATGTTGCTCACCTAAACCTCTGTACTCTTCTTCAACTTGTAATAGTAACTCTATGCCTGAAGCAACTTGTCCCGAACGCACTTGAATGTGTGCTTTTGCTCGCTGCATGTCATTGCCATGACTGGTAAACAACGCTGGAAAACGCGCTTCCATTTCATTCATTTTTTTTATAGCCAATTGCGGCGACTCAACTTGACTGACAACTAACATCATCCAGCTGTAGTATATAGCGGATTCTTCCACCAAGAAATCACGTTCGATGACACTACGGATAGCTTCGGCATAATTCAATGCTTCTTCCAGTTTGTTTTGAACATAAAGTGTATGGAGTTTTAGCATTTGCGCACCCAAATAAAAAAACTTATCACCCGACTCATTGGCATATTCAGTCATTGCAGTGATGTAAATATTGGACTCATCAAACAAGCCGCGTAAATTCAATATCATCGAGGTACTGAAATAGAAATTAAATTTAATTTGTTCATTCTGGCTCTGTTTGAGAAAAGGTGCTGCTTCACTGGCCACTTGGATTCCTTGGGTATACTTGGATTCTGCCAAATTAATTTTATTC
>CALDFB010000327.1 GCA_937942365.1 uncultured Marinicella sp.
CTAACATTAATGACAGCAGTGTTGTTTACAGGCCAATTGGCTGCTGAGAAAATTTATAAGTGGGTTGATGATAAGGGCCAAATTCATTATTCATCCAAGAAACCAGTTGGTCAAGAAGCTGAAACCATGAAGCTTAAAAAAGCCCCCAAAGCACCAGCTAAAACGGTCACAGAAAGTGATGATCAAGCAAAGAATAAAGACGAAGAAAACAAAGATGTTGAAAGTGCAGATGCAAAAGCAAAAGCAAAAGCAAAAGCTGAAGCAGCAGCTCAATTAGCTGAAGCAGACAAAGTTAACAACAAAAAGCAATGTGATTTAGCCACAAAAAATTATGCTGCACTGAATGCAACTGTTAGGGTATCGAGGAAAAATGCCCAAGGTGAGACCGTCAGAATGACAGATGATGAACGGGTTAATGCCTTACAAACGGCGCAACAAGCCATGAAACAATACTGCCAATAGATCATAGATTCAATACAGAATGGAAAGAAGAAAATTACTGAAAACTGCCACGCTGATTACAGCGGCAGCCGGATTGACTGCTTGTAAGAACAGTACTCAGCAGGTACTCAATGAACCATCAAAATGTGCTGAATCTGAACAAGATGTGATTGAATGGAAAATGGTCACCGCATGGCCGAAAAACTTTCCAGGGCTGGGTACCGGAGCGCAATTTTTTGCTGATGCGATTACCCAGATGTCAGGTGGTAGACTAACTGTTAAAGTTTTTGGTAGTGGTGAATTGGTCCCAGCGTTTGAGGTTTTTGATGCTGTTTCTGCAGGTACAGCACAAATCGGTCACAGTGCAGCTTATTACTGGAAGGGTAAACTGCCTGAAGCTCAGTACTTCGGTGCAGTTCCTTTTGGCATGAATGCCAATGAAATGAATGCTTGGTTATACCATGGTGGTGGCCTAGAGTTGTGGGAAAAAGCCTACCGGCCATTTGGTTTAAAGCCATTGCCAGTTGGGCAGTCTGGGGTACAAATGGGTGGCTGGTTCAACAAGGAAATTAATCATAAAGAAGATATAAAAGGCTTGGTGATGAGAATCCCTGGCATGGGCGGTGAAATATTGTCTCGAGCCGGTGGAACGCCACAAGCGTTGCCAGGTGCAGAATTATTTACTGCATTACAAACAGGAACCATTGATGCCACAGAATGGGTTGGGCCTTATAATGATTTGGCATTTGGGCTTTATCAAGCGGCACAATTTTATTACTATCCAGGTTGGCATGAACCGACTGCTTGTCTTGAAGCCATGATTAATCAAAAAGCGTTTGACGCGCTGCCTGAAGATCTGAAGTCTATTGTAGAGCTAGCAGCCATGGCTGCCAATCAAAATATGCTTGCAGAATTTAATGCCAACAATCAAAGGGCATTGGATACATTGGTTAATGAACATCAGGTGGAATTGCGAGAATACCCCGATGAAGTGTTGCAGGTATTTAAAACATATGCTGAGGATGTTTTATCTGAATTGGGCGAACAAAGTGAGTTGTCAAAGGAAATTTACCTTTCTTATAAAAAATTTGCTGATCAAACCAAAAATTGGCTTAAGGTGTCTGAACTGGCCTATTTGAAAGTCAGGTAATTGTTACATAACGCTCAGATGAAAGCGATTACATGAAACCGCCGGTATGGTTGTCTGAATTTCCTTTTCTGGAAAATCAATGGTTGGAAATATCAACTTTGTTGAAAGCGCATCATACTTTTGAAAACTATGATTTGAGTTCTGATTGGCAACAATATTTGACGCATTATGAAAACATGCACGCCAATATTGATTGGTTTGCAAAGCTCCGTCAATTCAGGAAAACACGTTTGGCTTTCATGGCCTATCAAGACTTGTTACAACCTTTGAAACATCATCTTTTGACGATGAATAAAGTGTCCGACTTGGCTGACTTATTGATTCAAAAAGCCTATGAAGTTGCTGTGAGCGATATGCGAGCCAAGCATGGTCAAGTCGTCAATCAAGAAGGCCAAGAAGTGGAGCTGATGGTTTGGGCGCTGGGAAAATTGGGTACACAAGAACTGAACTACTCTTCTGATGTGGATTTGGTTTTTTTATACAGTCAAACTGGAAGGTCTGATGGCATTCGCCAATTAGATGCGAACAGTTATTTTAATCGGCTTGGAAGGAAAATCATCAAATTGCTTGATCACTTTACCGAAGATGGACAAGTTTATCGAGTTGATATGCGGTTGAGGCCATTTGGGTCGGCAGGGCCATTGGCTTGTAGTTTAGAGGCCTTGCAACAATATTTGCAGTATGAGGGGCGTGAATGGGAACGTTTTGCTTGGATGCGAGCCAGGATTGTTGTAGGCCCTCCTGTCTTAGCAGATAAAGTCATAGGGAAAATCAATCCTTTTATCTATCGTAAACATCTCGATTACACTGTTTTCAATTCTCTGGCAAAGATAAAAGCTGAAATAACCGATCATTTGGGATACGCAGAAGATGATTTGAAACATGGTTTGGGTGGTATTCGTGCAGTGGAATTTATAGTGCAAAGTCTTCAGTTGGTTTTTGCTGGTAGGAATCCAAAATTGCAAGGTGTTGAAATCAGCAAGCAAATTCAAAAATTAACTGATGCCGGTAAATTACAGAGAAATGATGGTGAAGAATTATTGACTTCATGGTTGTGGTTAAGAAAACTAGAAAATATTTGTCAAATTGTTGATGACCAATCAACTCATGTCATCCCTGAAAATATCAAAATCAAGCAAGTGGCCAGTGGTTTTTTCGGCTTTGATGAATGGTCACAAATGCAAATCGTACTAGATGATCATCGTAAAAAAGTAGCTGAAATGTTCAGTCAATTATTCATTAATGCTGGTGAAGTCGAACCCTTAAAAGATCAACATAAAGCGCATATGTATGAGCTGATGAATGAGTTGAGTAGTAAGGGAATACCTCGCAAGCGCCAAGAAAATATAGAACAATTATTGAGAAAAAGTTTTATTTTAGCGCCTAGCTCTGTGGTGGTTGATTTCTTTGGTTTGGTGAAAAAAATTCTTACCAGGCCCAATTATATTTTGATGTTGCTCAAAGAATCTAATGTTCATCAATCGGTTTTGAATTTAATGGGGGAGCATACATATTTTGTCAATGCCTTGCAAAAACACCCTGTTTTGTTGGAACATTTATTCGATCGAGAAGGGTTTGTTCCATTTTGTGCCGATGATTTGAAAAGTAAATGGCATGCCAGGGCGCCTCATGATACAGAGGACTGGATGGAAGCTCTGCGCTATTTTAAGCTGGAGCATCAGTTTAAGGCAGTGTTGTCTTGGTCTGATCAGCAGTTGAGTCTGGAAAAAACAGTTCAAGCATTAACTGAATTAGCGGCTTTTATTTTGTCGGAAGTGGTGCTTTTTACCCATGAGGAAATTAAAGAAAAAATATCACAATCTATTGGCGAGGAAAAGTGCCTTTATCCAGATCAGCTGATCATTGTGGCATATGGTTCGGCCGCAGTAGATCAAATAACAATAGGATCTGACTTAGATTTGGTTTTTATTGTGGATGCCGAAAAATTACATCCGGATGAACACTTTTTTGCTCAAAAATGGGTAAGGAGAATTATCCACCACCTCAATACTGCCATGTATCATGGAAAGCTGTATCAACTTGACATGCAACTTCGACCAAATGGTCAATCTGGAGCTTTGGTTACGACCAAAAAAGAATTTATCAGGTATCAGAAAAAAGAAGCTTGGATTTGGGAACATGCAGCTTTGATAAAATCCAAAACAATTTACGCCAATAAAATGCAAGCAAAGTGGCACCGTACTTTTAGGTCTGAGATGTTACAACTACCACGTCAAGGAGCGTGTGTAGATAAAGCTTTATTTGACATGTCCAATAAATTGTCCTTGCAAAACAAATCTAAATCTCATCATATTGAATTTGAAATACTGGCAGCTATTCTTAAGCACAGTTATCAATTTCCTCAATTATCCACTTCACCTCATTTGAGTGAAATATATGATGAGTTGATTCAACTGAAATTAATTGATGAAGACTCTTTGCAATCATACCTATCAGCTATAAAAAAAGACCCAGTCAGCTGAAGCTGGCTGGGCCAAATTTATTAGAAAAATGTCTGATTTACTCAGAACACTTCTTTAGGCAACTTTACTTTGATCTTGCTCTTGGGCTTTGCTGCGGTCAAACGCATCAAACGGAAAATCATCAACAGCTATGATTTCCATGACTTGTTTTCTCACTTTTGTTAAAGAATTGAACTCACTTTTATTGATGATTTCTTTTTCCAGTGCTTGAGCCAATTGTTTACTGGGGTCAATTTCATTGATTTCACCGCCTTTTACGGCTTTAAGAACTCGCCTTTCAAGTGGTTCGGTATCAATTACTTTGGCCAGAACATGATTCATTTTAGCGACAAAGTGATGTTCGGTTTCATCTTTATCAATGCCATCAGTCAATCGCTGTCTGGTTTCATTGGGTGACAACAACAAACTGGCAGCCTTGTGTCCAAGACGATCACCGGGTGGTAACTCATGGGTGCCAAAAGGAAATATTACCCTGCGTAAAAATATACCAACTCCCTTACTTGGGAAGTTATAAGATAACATTTTCAGAGCTTGCTCAATTTCATAGAAATGATGGTGCATGGCCCAAGCAACTATCGGTTGGTCGGCACTTTGCTTACCTTGATCACGATACCTTTTCAGTACCGCCGAAGCCATATATAAATGGCTTAATACATCGCCTAAGCGCGCCGATGTTTTCTCGCGTTTTTTCAAAGACCCACCTAAAGTTAACATGGATACGTCAGCTGCAAAACCAAAGGCAGCACTGTACCGAGTGATTTTAGAGTAGAATTTTTTGGTGAATTTATCTCCGGGACTGCGTTCTAAGCGCCAGGTTCCTAAACCTTGGAAGAAAGAACGGACTCCGTTTTGGAATGTATAACCGATATGTTGGAACAATAAATGGTCAAACTCCTTCAGTGATTCATCCATATCAGGCAAATAAGCTGCCTCCATTTCTTTGAGTACATAGGGATGGCATCTGATAGCACCTTGACCAAAAATGATCAAGCTTCTGGTGAGTATGTTAGCACCTTCCACGGTGATCCAAATCGGGGCTCCCATCCAAGCTCTGCCTAAATAATTCCCTGGGCCCATGATAATGCCTTTACCACCATGAATGTCCATGGAGTCAGAAATCATGCTGCGTGCCATTTCAGTGACGTGCATTTTTGCAATTGCAGATGGAACTGCTGGTTTTTCACCCCGATCAACTGCCAATGCAGTCATGGCGGATGTAGCAGCAGATATGTATGTTTTCCCTGCAATTCGGCACAAGGCTTCTTCAATGCCTTCAAAACGACCAATGGGGATGTTGAATTGTTTTCTGATTCGGGCATAAGCGCCCGTAGCATATGCCACCATTTTAGCACCGCCTGTAGAACATGAAGGCAAAGAAATGGCACGACCGACAGATAAACATTCGACCAGCATCTTCCAGCCATGGCCAATCATGTCTTGGCCGCCGATGATGTAGTCCATGGGAATGAAAACATCTTTACCTCGGATGGGACCATTCATAAACATCACATCTAATGGTAAATGCCGACGTCCGATTTCCATGCCCTTGGTATCCCTTGGCACCAAAGCTAAGGTGATGCCTAGTTGTTTTTTATCGCCTAATAAACCGTCTGGGTCCATCATCTGAAAAGCCAAGCCGACCACTGTCGCTACAGGAGCCAGGGTTATGTATCGTTTGTCGAAGTTCATTTTGATACCCAAGACTTCTTTGCCTTTTATTTTTTTCTTAACCACTACACCTGTATCTGGAATAGAGGTGGCATCGGAACCAGCGCTGGGGCCTGTTAAGCCAAAACATGGAATTTCTAAACCATCTGCAAGTCTGGGTAAATAATGATCTTTTTGTTCCTCAGTACCATATTCAAGTAACAGCTCAGCTGGTCCTAGAGAGTTTGGAACTGCGATGGTGGCTGCAGCTACCGCACTTCTTGAAGAAATTTTTTGTAACACACAAGAATGTCCCAATGCGGAGAACCCAAGTCCACCATATTGCTTCGGAATAATCATCGCGAAAAATTTATTTTTCATGATGAAATCCCAAATATGTTTAGGCATATCACCTTTTTCATGGTTGTATTCATGCTCATTTAACATGCCACACAGTTCTGCAACTGGGCCGGCTATGAACTCCTTTTCATCACTGCTGAGCTCAGGTTTATTGATGCTGTGTAGTTTTTTGAAGTCCGGTTGTCCGGTAAACAATTCTGCATCCCAAAATACAGTGCCGGCTTCCAAGGCCACTTTTTCGGTTTCAGAGAGTTCTGGTA
>CALDFB010000328.1 GCA_937942365.1 uncultured Marinicella sp.
ATAGGTCAAATGTCCTGATTGATTGTTTGACAGAAAAATTCAAGGTTTCAAACATCCAATTAATTGTCTATACAAATTAATCACATTGTTAAGTTCTTACCCATACCCGCTTCTCTGGCCAGCACAATAGCTTGAGCTCGACTTGAAACTGCGAGTTTGTCAAATATATGGGTGATGTGGTTTCGTACTGTCTTTTCTTGTAATCCCAACACTTCTGAAATGGTGGTGTTATCCAATCCTTGAGCAATGTGTTCTAGTACTTCAATTTCACGAGGTGTCAACTCACCCAATGCATTGGGAAAAATTGGATGATGCGTGTCCTCTTGTATAAATGGAATCAATTGAGACAAAAACTGCTTCCACATAGGCTCATCTAATAGAATATGATTGGGAGATTTCAGCGAAACAAATTGTGCCCCAGGTATTTGTGCGGCCAATATCCGACCTTCATCAAATGGAACTCTTAAATCATCTCTTGAGTGCATCACCAAAGTTGGGCACTGTACTTTTGATGCCAAATCCATCACATCAATTCGATTGAATTCATCCAGAAATCTCATGGCATTTTCAGGTGAACATGAAATGCGTTGTAACTCATTAAAATCTTGAAGTTGCTCTAATGATGCCCCTGGCATAAACTGGCTTGAAAAAACTTGTCGAAAGGCATCATGCTCCCTACCCCAACCTAGTTTAATCAGATTACTCATGGTTTCAGCTTCAATCAAAGCTTCATTGGATTGATCTCTAACCAGGCGCCCGCGTCCATAAGCGCCATATAAAATGAGGTGACTGACGCGTTCAGGGTATCTAACTGCATAAGCAATGGCCACAGCACCTCCTTGAGAAATTCCTAGCAGAGGGAACCTGTCTAAACCAATGGTATTGACCACTGTATCTAAATCATCAACCCAAGAGTTGAAGGTCAAATCATTAACTTCACGATCAGATAATCCGCAACCACGTTCATCATATCGAATTAAGGTGGTTTCAGTGGATAGATCTGTCAGCCAATGTTTCCAAACAGGGCTTTGCCAGTCATATTCAATGTGACTTAACCAATTTGCTGCTTTAACCAAAGTAGGACCTTCTCCACTTTTTGCATAAGCAATTTTTATGCCGTCTTTTGCGGTAGCGAAATGAATGTTTTGATCCTTTTTCATGTTTTTTGATTGATGAGTTGAGGGAATTATTGCATTAATTGCATCAAAGTCAAACATTGCATCACAGTTTTATATCACTGCCAAGCACTTATTAATGATAATAAGATGTATGTTCAATTTTGTGGCTTAGACATCAAATTTTGATATGGATTTCAACTCAATCACAACGTAAAAAGCCTCATAAGTTTACTTATGAGGCTTTTAAACCATTACTTGTTTAAAGTGTTATGGCTCAAAGTTATAAACCTCGTTTGCAATCGCAACCAAAGTATCTAAATCAGTTATTAACGGTAGGTAACCATTAACTAACCACAGCACCAACTGATTGATGTAATTCGGCCCGGATGTGATCACACCGCTTTGGCCGCCAGGTACAATTTGTTCTGCAATGATCCCGCGATTGGTAACCTCTGCAACAAAACGTCTGGCAGGTCCTGATGAAAACATGAATTCATTGCTGCTGTCAGCTCGCGTGCTGTGCGAAGATGCGTCCAATACTTGATAGCCACCTGAGCGAGCCACACCTTCTAACCCATCGATTGTTGAAAGACCAAACAAACCATTAGGTACCGACAAAGATGACCCTAATGGGTGTGCGAAAGAGATGCGGTGTAATTTACCCCACTGGTAATCAGCTAAGTTACTAGAGTTATTGAATGCTTGAGCAAAATCATCTCCAGCCATGGCATCCAAAGCCTGTTTCAATGATGCCAGTATGACAAAATCTCGTGCGTCTTCTCTGGTGGGTGCTTGAGGGTTGGTGAAAAAATTGATACCCGAAGCCCCAATGCCTTGATTGCTATCAAAAGTATCCAACATATGTTGTAAAGCATTCAAGGAGAAGCGACTACCGGGACGATTGGCAGTCATCACATCTGAGCCAATGGCCGAATCAATTCCGGCTAAAGTGGCATCTATGGTATTGTTGATGGTTTTGGTTCGCCAAACTGAGTAAATACTGGCTGCAATTGAGTTGCTTACTTCTGTGTCTGAAGGCTCCGACAATGCCAGTGGGTTCTCGAACGGGTCATACCCCTCCGCCAGGCCTGTTGGGGTGCTGAAATCCCAATTACTGAAATAACCGGCAGCTTCGACCACTCTTGGATCTCCCAGAAACTGTTGAATTCCAGGCCATGCGCCATCAGCAGAAGCTCTGGCCACTGCATTCATGACATGTGGCATGATCAATTCTGCATCTAATAACTGATGATTTGATTGATAAACTTTCATATCAGTGGCGTTAAAGGTTTTACCTGCGGCAATGTTGTCTTTGATCAAACGGTCAATACGACCTTGCCTATAAGCAGAAAACCCACCTTGGGCGATGTAATACAGCCCACCACCAGGTCGAACTTGATTCAAAACGTTGTTATCTAATGATACGCCCACTGGATCATTGTTGGCATTAGCAACAAAACCGCTGTCTGGATTGACACTGAATGGCATTTCTGCAAATGGAATCACCGCATTATTGGTGGCTTGGTTGATGTCTGATTCGCCCAAGGCCACCCATTCATGCATGCTGTTACCGGTACCATCACGTATAAACATCGGTGGTGTGCCATCGGGTTGCATCATGTTTTGTAAATCTTCTCTTAAGGGCACCTCAGCACCGGTGAAATAACCGATATTACCTTCAACATCAACTACACCGAAGTTCTGGGAGCCTACATCAAACTTGGTCAAAGCGGTTTTGAACTCATCGATATTACCGGCACGAGCCATATCAAAAAATGCCTCTATTTCTTTGGTCGGGCCATACATGGTGTATTGCATAGATACGGCTTGTGAGTTGGCCGTATCTACGCTCAAAATTGGACCAAAATTTCGACGAGGAACCAAGAAAGTCAATCCGCCAGAGGTATAACCCACATCTTGACGTTCGGTGTTGTTCATTGTTCCATCACCAATGATATTCGCATTGTATGTTTGGAATACCCAAACAATCGGCTCTTCCTGACCTTGATAGACAGTGTGCGTAGGTACACCGAAGGTATTGGTTTTGATAGACTCAAAAAAGAAATCAGTTTCATCTACAGGATTAACGGTACTGCCCCAACAAAGATTTTCATTACAACCTTGCGCCATCACTGGTGCACCAGGAAAACCAACCCCAGCAACATTCAAACCCGTATCTGCAGCCATGTGCGCAGGATAGAAGGTAGATGGATAATCCAGTGCTAAATGTGGGTCATTAGCAATCAAGGGTGATCCACTTTCAGATTGGCTACCGGCAATGACCCATACATTAGAGCCTTTGTCAGAATTACCATCATTCTTTAGTGATTTTGTTACATCAGAATTGTCCCAGTTATTTTTGATGTCTTTTAACAAGTTCATTTCAATTTCTGTCAGATTTAAAGCAAATTCACCAACAGATTGTTTCAACGATTTCTGAGTTTTACCCACTCCACCAATTGATGCCAAAAAGTCAGGGACGCTGACTCGATCATCTGGTGGTGCAGCTCGGTATAAATCTTCCATAAATAAAGCCGTACCATCAAAACCAGCAGCAGCACCTACTTGTTGAAAAGTACCAATAGCAATGGATGCATCAATCTCATTCAAGTCATTGGATAATTGGAAAGCCAATACTTTGGCAATAGCTACCGAATGTACAGGGAGCCATGGGTCTATTTCTGTTATTTCCAAACCGCTGTATTCTACTGGCAATGGGTTGTTGGCCAACCAAGCATTAACCCCATCAGCATAAGCTTTTAGCATGCCCTGTGATTTTGCAGACAAAGCAGGTAGTGATACGCGAGCAGCTCTTTCAAAACCAATGGTTCTGAATTGAATGTCATTGGATAAAGCGGGTATACCTACCATTTCAGCCAACTTACCTTGCGCTATTTTTCGCGTGTAATCCATTTGAAAAAGACGGTCTTTGGCATGTAAATAGCCCATCACAAAAGAGGCGTCTTCCTCAGTCGCTGCAGCTATGCTCGGAATTTGGGTGTCATTGAAAAACACTTTAGCTGGCGCGCTTAGACGACTGTTGGTCATGATGGTTTCATCGGCACTTGCTATCGCACTCACAGAAAGTAGCAAACAAGAAGCCATGCACTTGATTGATTTAGGATTCATTCATTTAATCTCCTTTAGTTAATCCAATGACATTTGTCCCCCTCAGGATAATGCTTGGGAAAATAGTAATCAGTTAATCCCAAAAAGACATGAGATAAACTGAAACTTGGGTGAATAAGAATTTGCGAATTTGATACCATCTTTTAAATGTGAGGTACGTCACAAATCATTGATTTTATACAACAAAATCTTTGAAATTAACAGTTATTTTTCAATTAAGTGCAGTTTGTTGAAGCTTATGAAAGGTGTTTGTATTTTTCAAACATTTGGACAGCCATTCGACCAACCAGTACAGCATTCCATAACCAAACTATACACAACACTGCGCCGATGATGGCTAATAGACGCAAGTCTTTAGAGAATGTCACTACAGTTTTGACAAAAATAAGTTGAGCAAATACATCACCACCACGGTAAACCACTGTATCGAGAAAGTTTTTGAACTTGTATTTCATGTTGTCAGGCAAGCCCGTAAATAGCCAATCCTGTGGGGGTTTCATGATTCCATAGGCACCACTGCGTTGGAGTATGATGGCCCCAAGTATCACGTAAAGCACAGGCATTAAGCCAAAAAGGAGCAAAGCAAAGATCATCATGGTTGGATAAATACCTAAGATCCGATGAATTTGGACTTTTTGAAGCAACCAGGGCGTAAGTATCAATTGGAAAAAAAGTGTCAAAAAATTGGTTAATGTATTGATGTTTGCAAAAACATAAGTTCGTTGATCACGATCTGGAAAAAATTGACTGACGTATTGACCTTGTAAATAATAAAAAATTGAGCCAATGATGACAGCAATTACAGTCATTAAAGCTATTTGTTGTAAAAACCTTGACCCTATTAAAAGTTTAAAACCTTCAATTGGACTCCCACCTAAAGGTGCATCTTTATTTATGGTAGAGTCAGTAGCAAAACGCCTGACTTTAAATACAGCAAAAATACACAACAGTAAAAAAAACAATGAAACCAGAAGCAAGTTAATGGTACCAATATAATAAACCAGTTGGCTGGTAATTAAACCGCCTAAAATACCACCTGCACTTCCCCCTGCTGCGATCACACCGAATAATCGTTTACCTTGTTCTTTGTTGTAAACATCAGCCATAAAACTCCAAAAAATGGAGACTATAAATAGGTTATATACACTGACAAAAACAAAAAACACCCTGGCTAAAACCACACTTTCTGTTCCAACCCAGTGAAACAATAACCATAATATAAATATCATCACAGCAAAGAAGCTGTAGACTAAAGGGATGAATTGTTTCCTTGAATAATTCGAAACAACCTTTCCATATAATGGCTGTATCATTAACATAACTATAAAAGTAGTTAAGAACAACCACCCATAATTTTCAGGCCCAGCAGTCACTCCCATTTCTTCTCTGATGGGTCTGAGTATAAAATACCCGGTTAACAAGAACACAAAGTACATGAATGACCAAATCAGTGCCCGCCACTCACCTGGCTCAACTTGTTTCTTAAAATAGCTCTTTATCTTATTGAATAACATGGTATTTTACTCGTTTTGTGATACCACAAATTAACGCATAAGGTATCAATTTCAAGTCAGCTGCCACCGCTTCTATAGGCAGATCATTGCCCCAAATGGTGACTTGTTTACCGGTTAACTTATGTTTTAACTTGGAAACATCAATGACTATCATGTCCATTGAAACCCGGCCTAATACTGCAACTCTGAGGCCATCAACTTTCACTGCACTGTTGTGTTCCGACCATGGGTAACCATCAGCATAACCGATACCTACCACAGCAATTCGCATGTTTTGTGAGGCAGTATAATGACCACCATAGCCTATTTTTTCACCGGCTTTAATGTATTTACTGGCAATGATGTTAGCTGATAAATGCATGGCTGGTTTTAATTTAAAATCCCCCCCATATGATTCCATGCCCAAGGGAGAAATACCAAACAAACCGATACCTACCCTACACCACTCCTCATGAGTATTCAGTTGATTCAACACTGCGCTTGTATTACTGAATGAATATTCATAGCCCATTGTTTTTATTTGATCATTGATTTTGATTTGTGATCTCGTTTGTTGGCAGTGAATATCATCAGAAGAAGCAAAATGAGACATCAGTCTGATCTGGCCCATGCCATCTATGTCTTTGATTATGTTTAATTTATCTGCCAACTGATCTAAACGAAAACCCAACCTGTTCATACCGCTGTCGATTTTCAGCCATACGTCCATGTCATGAGTCGCCGGCACAGTCTTTAGCAACTCCACTTGATAGTCTTGATGAATGACCACATCGAGACGGTGTGCAATAGCCAAGCTCATTTCGTAATCATTGAAGACACCTTCAAGTAACATGATTTTTTTTTCAGAATTCAGCTGACGTAATGCCAAAGCTTCTTCTATGGTTGCTACAGCAAATGCATCACAATCAATCAACGCAGGTACAACATTTTTTAGTCCATGACCATAGGCATCTGCTTTAACCACAGCGATTATTTTTCCTGGGTGTAAGCCTTTGAATACATTGAGATTGTGCGAAATGTGGCTGGTGTTAATGTATGCGGCGGTCCCACGTTCAGGACGTGAATCTAATGATTGGCTACTGTGATCCGTTACATCGGTCATGATCAATGAAATTCAGAACTGCTTTCATCCAATAAAATATCGTTTTCATAGTTATCAAAACGAGTGAACTGACCTCTGAACGTTAAATCAATTTTACCAATTGAACCATTTCGATGTTTGCCTAAAATAATCTCAGCTTTACCCTTGTCTTGTGAGTCGGGGTTATATACTTCGTCTCTGTAAATAAAAATAATCAAATCAGCATCTTGCTCGATTGCTCCAGATTCTCTTAAATCAGACATCACAGGACGTTTGTTGGGTCTTTGCTCTAAAGAACGATTTAACTGGGACAAGGCAATCACTGGAACATCCAATTCTTTGGCCATGGCTTTGAGGTTTCGTGAAATTTCCGAAATTTCATTTGCTCTGTTTTCAACCTTGCCTTTAACTTGCATCAACTGTAAATAGTCAATCACAATCAAATCCAGACCATGGCGATTTTTTAAACGTCGACAACGAGACATGATTTCATTGGGACTCAATGCAGGTTGGTCATCAATATATAGTTTTGATTGACTGAGTAAAGCACTGCTCTGTCCTAATTTTGGCCAATCGTTGTCTTTCAAATTACCACGCTTTAAATCCCCTTGATTGATTTGTGATAAAGATGAAAACATACGCATAACCAATTGATGAGCCGCCATCTCCATACTGAATATGGCGACAGAAGAGCCTGTGATCGCGGCACGTTCCGCGATGTTCATAGCAAAAGAGGTTTTTCCCATTGCAGGTCTTCCAGCAACAATAATTAAGTCAGAACGCTGCAAACCGGCAGTCTTTTTATCCAAATCTACCCAACCATAGGGCAAACCAGTTATGTCCCCATCGCTTTCTGCCAACTCTTCTAGATTTTCAATGGTTTCTTTCAATACCTCTTTGATGTCGTGAAATCCAGATTGCGACTTGAGGGTTTGTTCTCTGATTTGGAACACCAACTTTTCAGCCTCTTCGATCAATTCGTCCGCCGTTTGTGCTTCAGGATTAAATGCCCGTTCTGCCAATTCATTACCAATTTGAATCAGCTGTCGCATCACTGATTTTTCTCGCACTATCTTGGCATAGGCCTCTACATTAGAGGCACCTGGTGTGTTACTGGCTAAATCAGCCAAATAATCTAATCCTCCTGATTTTTCAGATAAACCATGAGCTTCTAACCAGTCGCTGACTGTAACCACATCACAAGCTTGTTGGTTTTCATTGATGAATGCAATCGCTTTGAATATGTGTTGATGGTTCTTATGATAAAAATCTTCTTCAGCTATCTTGCTGGCTACTTTATCCCAAGCGCTCGCCACCAACAAGAGCCCACCTAAGACGGCTTTTTCGGCTTCGATCGCGTGAGGTGGTACTTTGAGGTCGTCTATTTCATTGTTATTAGATCGCATTGGGCGTATGTCATTCATAGTGAGGTTTTTATATATGATTAATTTACGATCAATCAATGAATCAAAAGGGATTTTTATTATAGGCGAAAAAAAAGCTGATTAACATGACTAATCAGCTTTCTATTTTCAATTTTATTGAAGTTTTATGCTTCGTCTTCTTCAGCCTCTACAGTCAAAGTAAATTCTGCTTGAACATCAGCGTGTAAATTCAGTTTCACTGAGTATTCACCGACTTCTTTGAATGCACCTT
The DNA here is from genome assembly GCA_937942365.1 of uncultured Marinicella sp. Lineage (GTDB taxonomy): Bacteria > Pseudomonadota > Gammaproteobacteria > Xanthomonadales > Marinicellaceae > Marinicella. The sequence goes on from CALDFB010000328.1 coordinate 8,499, forward strand.
CTGATTGAATCACTTCGCTGGTATCCACTGGATAACCGCTTTCAGTCAACTTCTCTGAGATTTCACGAGGTCCAACTGAACCATATAAATGGCCTTCTGGACTGGCATTGGCTGCCACAGTTAAACTCAAGCCATTGATTGATTCAGCACGGGCTTCAGCGGCTGCTTTAGACTCGTTGGCTTTGGCAATCAATTCAGATTTTTGTGCCTCAAATGCTTTGATGTTTTCTTCAGTGGCACGAGAAGCGAGTTTTTGTGGGATCAAATAGTTTCTTGCAAAACCGTTTTTAACTGTAACGATTTCACCTAAATCACCCAGGTTTTGTACTCTGTCTAATAAAATAACTTGCATGATAGTCTCCTTTATTTACCGTGTTGGTCACAGTAAGGTACTAAAGCCAAGTAACGAGCACGCTTAACGGCTGTTGATAATTGTCTTTGATATTTCGCTTTGGTACCAGTGATGCGGCTAGGAATGATTTTTCCAGTTTCAGTGATGAACTGTTTCAACATGTCCAAATCTTTATAATCAACTTCTTTGATGCCTGCAGCTGTGAATTTACAATTGCGGCTGATGATTCTTTGCGCTGGGCGTCTTCTTCTTTGTGGTTTTGCCATGGTAATTACTCCTCTGTAGATTCAGCCGTTTCTGCAGCTGCTTTTTCTTCGGTTGCCTCTTTAGCTGCTTCTTCTTTAGCAGCCTCTTCTTTGGCTTCGGTCTCTTTGGCCTCTACAGCCTTAACTTCTTCTTCCGTGACTTTCTTGGCTTTCTTTTCATCTTCAACTTTTTTCAAAGGAGAATCAGCAGACTCAGCTTCTTTTCTGCCCAAAACCATGTGTCTTAAGATGGCATCGTTGAATCTAAATGCATCCACAATTTCATCAATCACATCTTGACCACATTCAATGTTCAACAAGTAATAATGTGCTTTATGTAAACGTTCAATAGAATACGCTAACTGGCGACGGCCCCAGTCTTCAGAGCGGTGAACAGTACCACCACCATTGGTTACCATGCCACTGTATCTTTCGATCATCGCAGGCAACTGCTCAGATTGGTCCGGATGAACCAACATGACAATTTCATAATGTCTCATTTGTAACTCCTTACGGTTTAAAAAATGCCACCCAATGGACAAAATCATTGGTGCAGCAAGGAAAGTGCGCGAATTTTACTTGTTTATCCTGGCCATTGCAACGTTTGCAGCATAATTTATCCATGTCATTTTGTTAGGTGCCAAAGACGAGTTGAAGAATCTGGTCAATAAGCAGATAAAGCCCAACCTAGTGAACAGACCCACTTTCACAGAACATTCGACTGCGCTAGATTTCGCTCAGGGTTAACATATGTTCAAATTGCTTACCAAAACATCAAATTGAAACTCATCTCAAAATCATCTCATCAAATTGCTGTTTCAGGTACTTTTCATCAAGAGAATGATGCCAAAGGCCTTTTTCCTGCCCTTTATCTCTAGCTATTTCCCCTATCCGACCAGGATTGTATTTTAATAATTGTGGTGTCTGATATTTTGCAATTTCATCAGAATAAGCGTCTTCTAGTGAAATGAACTCCCAGCCTTTTTTTCTCAGTGTTTTGACTAAATCACCAATAAATAAAGCGGCCACATCATTTTCATGTAAGAGCAACACGTGTTTTGGTGATCGCCCTAAGTGTTCAGTTGCCAATTGATCGTAGTATTCAATACTGCTTATCAATTGTTTTACATAGAATTCACCAACCAAATCAAGTTCTTTTATAACACCTCTTTTTACGGCATTTTGAAATAAGCTTTCAATATACCAATCATAATTGTTTAAAGTGATATAGGCATTGAAATACCCATGTTTGTCCAATACATCTTGCATGCCATCTCGTTTTTCTTGGGTATCACCCTCTCTCAGATAAGGAAAACGAAAGAATTTCTTAAAATTATTAAGCGAACTTAACTGTGCATCAGCTGTTAAAAAGTTATCAATGTAATCTTTTAAATTGGTTTGATTGAAATCAGGATGATCATGGGTGTGGTTAGCAATTATATGCCCTGCGTTGGCATAGGTATTTAATCGCTTCAAACCTTC
>CALDFB010000329.1 GCA_937942365.1 uncultured Marinicella sp.
GTCAACCTATCCGAAGTATTTCGATACTTTGTGATTGTGATGCCGCAAACTAGGGATTTCTTATCCATGGTTCCTGACATTGCACCAATGGATTGGCAGGTATTCCTGATCTGGGGGTTATGGGATACGTTGTTGACTGCCTCAATTGTATTCATGTATTGGTTGGTGGCACAAACCTTTGGACACAATCATCGCTCTGTTATCATTGCGGCGGTGGCCTCATGGTGTTTTTTCTTTGTGCTCTTTTGGGTGGGGATGTACAACATGTCTTTAGCTGAATCTGGATTGGCTGTTGTGGCCTTGGCTTTGGCTTTATTTGAGACCTTGGTCGCGTCCTACATTGCCTATCGACTGTATCGAAATGACACAATGAAGGGAAAGAAATAGGCTGAAACAAATTCTACATTTTAGGCAATGAGGTAAGCATTGGTATCTATTGATTAAAATTATTTGCCGTAATCAAAAAACTTTCTTCGCTCGGGGCCAAAAGCATTGGAGTTGACTTTGTTGGGGTGTTTGATGTCTTTCCAAGTTGTCACCATCCTCCCTGCATTCAAGTGTGGAAATGAGTCTTGTTCTTTGATTTCTATATCAATGAAACGCAGTAATTTAGATAAGCTGTTGGCTTGGCTGACATCAATGCTTAAAAAATCTTTGCTGCCTGTAAAATAACTTAAAACTTGTTGTTGATGTTGTTGATAACAATGAGCTAAATGTTCAAAGGTTAATGGTTCGTCAGTAGTGAGTAATTCGAAGGTGGTGTTAAAACAGCGCTTCATAATGGGGTTGAAATGCCCATCAGAACTGAGGTTCTTTTGCATTTTCGTTAACAACATTTGTATAGAGGGAAGCCAGTTTTTTGACTTTCGGTCCAAATAGACAAATTTTGAACCTGGAAACAATTTGTCCAACTGAGGGTAGTCAGAATAGCAGGGAGTATCTGAAAACACATCGGCCAATTCAAAAGTGTGTTTGGTGAAAGCAGTATGGGCCACCATAAAACCATACTCCATAAGTGCTGCACTGACACTGGTGGTTCCGGTTCTGGGAAGTCCAATGATAAACAGTTTATTCATGTTTGATCAGAGATGAAAATCATAGCAACAGTATACACATCAAATATACAATAAGTTTCTTGTGTTCAATGGTTATTGCATTAATTGATTAAGTTAAAACAACAACAGCTGAAGCATTTATGCCGTAGGGTTTTGTCTGCACAAGGTTTATTAAAGTATAAACCTTATGGTCAAGGTTTGGCTGGTGCACGAGCGGCTATCAAGAACTTGGGTTATGTGCAGTTGGATAGCATCTCAGTGATAGAGCGGGCGCATCATCATGTGTTGTATTCACGGGTGCCAGGATACCAACCAACCATGATCGAAAAATTGATGCAAGGTGGTGAAGTGTTCGAATACTGGGCGCATGCCGCTGCGGTGTTACCGATCTGTGATTTTCGCTATTCATTGCCTTATAAACATGCGATAAAAAGTGGCCAGACTCATTGGTCTAAAAACCCTGATAGAAAATTGATGAAAGAACTGCTGGCTCGAATTAGTAGTGATGGGCCTCTGCGTTCCAGAGATGTGAAAAAACAAGTTGACAGTAATGTGAAAAAATCAGGTTGGTGGGACTGGAAGCCTGCTAAAAGAGCGCTTGAGCAATTGTATATGCAAGGTAATTTGATGGTGAGCAGTCGTAAAGGCTTTGAAAAAACATATGATTTGACTGAGCGGGTTTTACCATCGCATGTTGATACCAGTATGCCAGATATGGATGAGTTGGCCACTCATTTATTGGACCAACAATTACGCAGTTATGGGCTGGTGTCGGTCAAAGGTATTACTTATTTGCGTCGCAATACCAAGCTGAAAACAGCCGTTCAAAATCTAGTGAATGAAAGGTTGTCGCAAGGTAAGGTGCAACAAATCCAACTGCCCAACGAAAGCATGTATTTAATTGAGGCTGAAGCGTTCGAGAATTCCATGCCACGGGTGAATAACAAACTGCGAATCCTTTCACCGTTTGATAATACAGTCATTCAACGCGATCGGCTCAATGACCTGTTTGGCTTTAATTACCAGCTAGAATGTTATGTGCCTGCCAGTAAGCGTCAGTATGGCTATTTCAGCCTGCCATTGCTTTATCGTGAAGAATTCATTGGTCGCATGGACTGTAAAGCCCATCGCAAAGAACGGCTGCTAGAAATTAAATCTTTGCATTTGGCAGCTGATTTAAAAGGTGATGAAGTATTCATAGAATATTTTTTATCTGCCTTGGATGAATTTAAAGGATTCCAAGCATGTGAAACTCTGATTTTTGGGGAGGGTCCAATTGATTTTAAGCCTTGGTTATATCAATCTTTAAAAGCAAGGTGATGATTGTTTTAAAAAATTATTTTGATGGAAAAGAAGGGCGCAAAAACCAAGCTATGACAAGAGGCTGTTATGCGGGGCGAATTGGCCAAATCCTCTGCGGTTAAAGTGAGCCTTATTAATAATCATTATCCCAAAGAGAGTCGGTATTTACTGAGTGAGACCTCTGCATAAGTCTGGGTCTTTGACAAAAAAATCAACTGTAGCTCATAAGGCATTTGAAAAGCTCAAGTTCACCAACAAGGCGCTTTAGGTGAGGCATGAAACGCCATTAATAGTTGGGTTGATATAAGTCATGACTTATGCGGAGGCCTCTGAGTATCGCTTGGGTGAGAAAGAGCTCATCTGATCAATTTTGGAGTCGGTTTATCAAGCCATTCAATCTTTGATATGTACAAAAAAACAAACATGACTTGACAAACCGGGTGATAATACGTATTCTACCTACCAATAGATAGATAACCAATAACACAATTAACAGGAGATCGTTATGTTTGATATGACAAACTTAAAAAAAATACCCCAGCTGGCAGAAGCTGTTCCGGAGGCAATGAAAGGCTTTCAAGCTTTAGATAAAGCCGCCTTAGCCGATGGTGCCATTTCTAAAAAGAATAAAGAGTTGATGGCCGTAGCTGTGGCTTTGACTACACAATGTGGCTACTGTCTAGAGGTGCATCGTAAAGCGGCAATTGCAGCTGGAGCAACAGAGCAAGAATTGGCAGAGGCCACTTTTGTAGCAGTTGCTTTAAGAGCAGGTGCTGCATTAACCCATGGCACGCATCTAATGTCAG
>CALDFB010000330.1 GCA_937942365.1 uncultured Marinicella sp.
CTGAAAGAATGGTTGTCTGGAAATAAAAAATTGATGATTAAAGTGGTTAAAGAGTTTTTTATTAACAGTAATAAAAGTACTCAATTACTGAAAACAGCTGTGGAGCAGAAAGATTTTGAGCAAGTGGTTTTGATTGCGCACGAACTTAAAGGAGCCTCGGCGAGTGTTGGGCTCAAAATGGTCAATCAACTTATGGCTGGAATCGAAACTGCTGCCAGGGCAGGAGACATGATTCACATGGAAAGGTTTGTTAATGAGATAGATCCTTGTTTCAAGCGTTCAATTGAAGAGTCCAGTGAGCAGCTCGATTGTTCAATGATGCGTTGGCTTTAATAGGCACTTTAATGGTGTTACGTCCAAAGAAATGACTGATATTATTTTTGGTATTCATGCCATAGAAAACGCGCTTAAAGTAAGTGATCAAGTGCAATGTGTCTGGTTACAAAAAGACGCCCAAAATAAACGCTTGTTGCGTTTACATAAAGTGCTTGAAAAGAGTCAAGTTGAATTGAGACGAGTGAGCTTAAAAGAGCTTGATAAACTTTGCGATGCCCGTCACCAAGGCGTGGTTGCCAGCATAAAAAAGGTACACTTAAAATCTGAGAATGACTTAAAAAAGAAACTAAAAACCTGGACTGGAGAAGATCGTGATGCGCCTTTGATTTTGATCTTAGACTGTATTGAAGATCCCAGAAACCTGGGTGCATGTTTGCGCAGTGCCGATGCCGCTGGTGTGACTGCGGTGGTTTTCAGTAAAGATAAATCAGCATCAATCACATCAATAGCTCATAAAACTGCAGCCGGAGCAGTTGAACATCTGGAAATTTTTCAAGTAACCAATCTGGTTCGAGCCATTGATGCCATCAAAGCCGCAGGCATATGGGTTTATGGTACCTCCTTAGAGGTGGGTAGCCAAAATATTTATGAAACAGAGCTCAAAGGTGCTGTTGCTGTTGTGGTTGGTAACGAGGGTAAAGGCCTTCGTCATTTGGTGAAGCAGTCTTGCGATCACTTGATTCATATTCCAATGGCCGGTGAAGTGCAAAGTTTGAATGTTTCAGTTGCGACTGGTATCGCTTTATTTGAAGTCATCAGACAGCGAAATTAAATCATAGGTCAAACTTATATTACACCCGTGATGCATTTGGAATATTTGTTATTCATAAAGTCATCAAACAACGTCGTTCCAGCCGATCCGGTAGTCCAGTAGCTGGAACCCAAGTGCGTAATCGATCAGTTTAATCAGATTCCATTATGAATTGAGTGTTTATAAAGTCTAAGTCTATTAATAATGATCCATAAGTTAAAGAAATTTTAACCTTACTTTGAGTTTTCAAGTTCCTAAATGCACCACGGGTTATAGAACAAGTTTAGGTATTCGAGATAATCAATCTTATATTCTATTTTACAGATTAAAACGATTCAATCATTCCATTTTACAAAACAATCTAATGTTCATATCATACTCCCATCGAAACAATTTAATTAACAACATAAATTAGGAGTACGAAAAATGATCAGTGTAGGTGATAAATTTCCCGAGTACAGTTTAACCGCAGTTGATGGTAAATCTTTTGATGAGATTAATATTGACAATGTATTTATCAATGTAAACAGCGAGAGCTTTCCTGGTAAGTGGCAAGTTATCTTCTTTTACCCTAAAGATTTCACTTTTGTCTGTCCAACTGAAATTGCTGCTTTTGGTGCATTAAACGAAGATTTTTTAGATCGAGATGCGCAATTAATAACAGCCAGCACAGATACTGAGTTCACACATTGGGCTTGGCGCAAACATCAGGATGAATTGCGTGATTTACCAATCCCAATGCTGGCAGATGTTAAACGAGAACTCACTTCATCCTTGGGTATTTTAGACCCAGTAGAAGGGGTGGCTCAGCGAGCAGTATTCATTATAGATCCTGATGGAATTGTCCGTTTTTCTATGGTTACTGACTTGAATGTGGGTCGTAACCCCAAAGAAGTTTTACGTGTTCTTGACGCTTTACAAACAGATGAGCTTTGTCCTTGTAACTGGAGTAAAGGTGATGAAACCATAGACCTCAATGAAGCCACAGCGGCATAAGATTGAGTTATTTACCCACAATTTAAAGGTGACAATTGTCGATTTATTGGCAGTTGTTACCGGAGGAAAATATAATGACAATTAAAGAATTAAAATCCACATTACCTGAATACGCCAAAGACATTAAGTTGAATATAGGCAGTGTTCTGAGTGAAGAAGGTGCCCCAGGCCTGACTGAAAAACAAATTGCAATGATTGCACTGGGGTCAGCCTATGCCACCAAAGACAGAACCTTGATTAACAGTACCTCCAGAACGGTTGCGGAGTTACTCTCAGCTGAAGATGTTTCGGCTGTGAAAGGAGCGACTACTATTATGGCTATGAATAATGTTTATTATCGCTTTACACATTTGGTCAGTGACAAAAGTTATGACACCATGCCAGCTAAATTGCGCATGAATTTGATGGCCAATCCAGGCATTGAAAAGATTGATTTCGAATTGATATCATTGGCGGTGTCAGCGATTGAAGGCTGTGGTTTATGCATTGATTCACATGTGTCTGTTATCGTTAAACATGGTCTCAGTAAAGAAGGTGTCCAATCAACTATCCGCATCGCTGCTACATTTAATGCCGCTGCGCAGGCCTTGGAGATTGAAAGGGTTGGCAAGTAATATATAAAACGACAAGTAGCTAATAAAAAGCGGTCCATTTAATTTTTTGGCTCGCTTTTTATTGTGTAGGAAATATAGTAAAAATTACTGTTCAATGTTTTTTGTGAGGCAGTTAACTTTGTGACAGCATACTTTGCAGTAAACTGATGGGCATGTAACTGAGACCAAAAACATGCGCCCATTAATTTTAGTTAAAACCTTAATTTTACTCTTGGTGTTCAACCAACTTTCACAAGCACAAACCATGCTTAAAGGAGTCAACCTAGCAGGAGCGGAGTTTGACAGTGGTACCTTCTGGCCGAATCAAAACGAATTTGACTATTTCAATGCCAAAGGTATGAATGTATACCGTATTCCATTTAAGTGGGAACGATTACAACCTCAAATGAATCAACCTTTTGATGACGGTTATTTCAACGAATTGATTCAGGTCATCGATGCGGCTACAGCTGTTGGCAGTTTTGCCATCTTAGATCCGCATAATTATGCCAGGTACAACAGCCAATTAATTGGCAGTTCAGCAGTTCCAAACAGCGCTTTTACAGATATGTGGAGCAGGTTGGCAGCTGAATTCAGTACGAATCCTCGGGTTATTTTTGGGTTGATGAATGAACCTAATAATATGCCAACAGAACAATGGTTAACCAGCGCAAATCTGGCGATTAGAGCGATCAGAGAAGCCGGTGCTGAACAATTGATTTTAGTGCCTGGAAATGCATGGACAGGGGCACACAGTTGGACTCAGAATTGGTATGGAACTTCTAATTCGATAGTCATGTTGGGTGTAGAAGACCCAAACGATAATTTTGCCTTTGATTTGCATCAATACTTTGATGCTGATTTTTCTGGAACTTCTGATTTTTGTGGTCCGAATAATGGTGCTGCGCAACTGGAGTCCGTCAGTCAGTGGTTGAGGGCGCATGGTGTGATGGGTTTTCTGGGTGAGTTTGGTGGCGCAAATAATTCCGCTTGTCAGCAATCCATTGAAAGCGTTCTGGATTTTATGGAAAACAATGCAGATGTTTGGTTAGGTTGGAGCTGGTGGGCTGCAGGCCCACAATGGGGTGACTATATATTTACCATAGAACCTACCAATGATTTTCAGGATGACAGGCCACAAATGGCATGGCTTGAGCCTTATCTAGAAAATATGGTAGAAGACATTATTTTTATTGATGGTTTTGAATGATCAACAATGTTAACCCCGAATGATGTTGTTATCATTCGGGATTAACTGATTATAATGATCGCTTTGTTTAATATGATCTATTCGAATCCATTCATGAAAACCACATCTGAAGGTTCACCAGTCGTCGATATTAACTCAAAAACAAAACGCCCCAGAGGTACATTATTAGCTAATGGTGCGGTGGTGATTCGGACAATTGGCTCTCTAGGTGATGTATTTCCACCAATTTGTGTGAAAGAGTTACCTTCTTGTGTACCCGCATCATAAGGCAGCAAATCAACCGATAATTCATCAAGCCAGACTCCTGCCGGTTTCAAATCTAAGTCATGTACACCAATGAACCAATCCGGGCTAGGGGCTATCATGGTTACCATACTGAATAAAGGATGAGAGTCACTGATGTCAAAAAACATCTCAAGGCTATCTACACCATCTGTTCCTGAGCCTAAAATTAATGCTTCCGATCCACTGTTGTTGATAAGGTCTGTTATTTCATTGCGTAATATTGTTGTACCACCAGACTCGGCCATTTGCTCAATTCCATTGGTAGCAATGCCAGCTGCGTCCCAAATATAGCCTTCAACGTTGTGAGTGTTACCGATTAATGGAGAGAAATGTGCACTAAAAGGATAGTCAGTTGGGTGAGATGCAGCTGACCATTCAGCAAAGAAAGTGACTTTATAACGAGCTGCATATTCATACCTTTCTTGATCATCACTGATGTTTCTGAAGGCCAGATATGATGCAGACTCAATAGCTGCAGCTTGAATCTGAGCCACACTGGGATCTGATGTAAATGTAGTGTTTAACGCATAGACTGTCATGCGATAATTGCCTGGGGTCGTTGAAGGAGGGCAAGGTCCACCATAACCATTGATACCAAAATTGGTTAAACCTTCAGTGCCGACGCCATTGGGGTTGTTTTCAGGGATGTGAGAGACCTCAGGAGCAATGTTATAAAGTTTCCAGTGTAGGAAATTAAAGTTTTCATCGATAAAAACCACTGCAAAACTTTGCGTTCCGGCAGGTATATCAGACCAAATGAGTTGTGGGGAAATGTTATCTCCTGAACAGTTGCCACCACCGTTAAAAGTGAAGTCATTTGGAATCACGGATTCAACTGGATAACTTGGAATAGACAGTTCAAGTGCATGGCTGTGTTGAACACAACTGAAGATAACTAGCAATAAGGTGATTGTTTTTTTCATGGATTTATCCTGCTAAAAAGACTTTATTAAAAAAATGATGTCATTCTATACGCAAAGGACTTTTTAATTCTTCACGATTTCATCACATTTATAACATCATCACGTCGAAATTTATATGCCACAGTACCGTTTTTGGCCATTATGCTCATAATAAAAATCTAAAATGACTTTTTTATAGTATTTCAAGACTGACAATGAATCATAAATTTTTAATCAATGCCTTATCTAAGGACATATTCAAAGCTTATTTTCTGGCCAGTGACAATGAACTTAATCGGTTAAATGCAAAATGGTTGATTGCAAATGAGTCGCCGGGTTTTCCTTGTCGTGTCAGTTTAGTGGATGCACAGATAGGAGAAAGGGTTTTGGTTTGTCATTTCGAGCACCTGAGATCCGATAATGCCTACAGTGCCAGCGGACCGATATTTGTGAGGGAAAAAGCAGTGACTGCAGAATTGGAAGTGAACCAAATTCCATCCGTTTTACATGACCGCCTTTTGTCACTCAGGGTTTATAGCGTGGTTGATAAAATGATTGATGCCAGCGTAATTGAAGGAAAAGATCTGCGATCAGCCATACAAAAACAACTGAATAACTCAGCCGTTGAATACATGCACATACATAATGCAGCACCTGGGTGTTACAGCTGCTCAGTCTATAGGGGATAGTCTTAATAGTCGTATTTAAAATACAATGATGAAGTATCTATGTGTGAATGATGATATTGACCATCGTATTATGCCAATGACCACAAATTCATATGATTAGATTGTTTCGGCGAAAAAACTTCAAACATCAAGCCGAATATCCAGCCATTAAGCGCAAACCCCAAGAGTTGTAAGGTGACTAAAGGTAACAGTGAATCTGCATAGAATGGATAGATACTGTGATCCACATTAATCAACATATTAAGCAGAGCAACCATGATAAACAATAGGCCAGTTATCAAGCCAAAACGAAAGCCGTCGACCAAAGCTGTTTTTACTTGGATATAGAGGTAAGCTACTGAACTTAACACCAAACCATGAATAATCCAAGTGAGCATATGATGCACAGAAAACAAGTTTGGACTTAACAGCCAATTGAATTTTGTGAATATCGCAAAACCAATCTGCGAAGACATTGACAGTTCAATTAAAAGTGAAATTAAGATAAATGACAGGGTAGAAAAAATCAGATAGTTTTTCATGACAACCTCTATAACTTGCAAATTAAAAGTAATTCAAGTTTACTTAATAGCTTGCATAAAGCAAGTGATTTGTTTATTATTTATTTCATGACTAAAAATAATACCTACAAATTAACGGTTTGTCCCATGACCTATGTGTTGGAAGTATTGGGTGATAAATGGACTTTTTTAATTATCAGAGACATGATTTTTAAGGGATGCTGTCAATACAAACAGTTTATTGACAGCGATGAAGGTGTGGCGACTAATATTTTGGCAGACCGATTAAAGAAATTGGCTAAGCATGAAATAATCACACAATGTAAAGACCCCCAAAATGGACGGCAAAAACTTTACCACTTAACTGAAAAAGGTTTAGATCTGATTCCATCTATATTACAGTTAATCAAATGGAGTGGTCATCATGATGTCAATACCGTGCTTTCCGATCAAATCATGCATTATTTAGATCATCGCTTTGAGGAGGCAGTTGAAATTGTCAGGAGCGAGTATCTAACCAACTGTCATGTGGGATGAAGTGTTCACAAATAAAACTGGTTTTTCATTATTATATCGTTAATATTCAATAATTTAGACGTTAAAAAAGGCGGTTAAAGGCATTTCTGTGATGGCCGTCATAAATTTTAAATAGAGGCGCATGCTACCTTGAGCGTCCCTTTAATTTAGGAATTAAAAATGAAGAAAACGTTAATTGTAGTTTTAGCAATGTTGTCATCTGTGGTTTTTGCTATGGATGCTGATCAATTGAAAGAAGCCGCATTGAAAGCTTGTAGTACACAGCTTGAAAGTGTGCCTGAAGAAATGCGTGAAGCAAGCAAAAAAACTTGCGAATGCAATGTCAATAACACTGATTATGCAGCTGTATTAGAAGCTCAGCAATCTGGTGACAATGAAAAAGTACAACAAGATGCTTTAAAAGTTGCCGAAGCTTGCGCCGCTGAATCTCTCTGATATAAATCCTGAGTAAAGCCATAATAAAACGGCGGGGTAATTTTTTATCTCGCCGTTTTCAAAACAGTATTTTCGCTAATCATTTTATGAAGAGATTAATTTAATCCTCACCAGTCATTTTTGATAGGATGCGTCGGGCTTCTTTGAGTTGTTTCATTAACAAAGGAATTTGTTTTCTGTCACCACCAAATGATGCTTCAGACAACTCACGCTCCATATTTTGGATGGTTTGTTGCAGAAATTTGATGTTAGGGTCATTGTTAGACTGCAAGTCTTTATTAGGTTGCATGGCAGATATATAAAGTTAAATACTGATTGGGCTGATTATATATTGAATTTTGTACAAATGGTTATTTATGATTTATATTTCTCATTGTTTTTGCCAGATTTAACAACTGTTTCTGAATATGATTGTCATGGTTAACAATGGTGTGTTGGTCGCCTAAAAAATCAGACTTAAATAATCTGCAGTTAATGTAAAAAGCATTGAGCAACTATTATGGCTGCTGTCATTATTGACACTGACAGATATTCCTGGATCGATCATCCTAATCGGTGCTATCAATGTCATCAAAATACAACTGCAGAAAACTTGTTAACTTAACTGAATTCTAAGCATCCCATGCTGAGTCTCCAACTCAGCATGATGAACCCATCATTCATGATAACTTTTAAGGTTTTTTGTTAGCTTTATTTTGTTTCAGACGTTGTTTCAATTGGTCAGGTGTCATATAACCAGGGATCATTGTGCCATCACTTAGCACCATGTAAGGTGTACCGTTTACACCTGCACTGAGGGCTAAATTGAATTGAGATTCTATTGGATTAGGACACATCAATGGCTCCAATTCTATCCCGTTTTTTGCTTGGTT
>CALDFB010000331.1 GCA_937942365.1 uncultured Marinicella sp.
AAACGGTACCGAAAGTTGTTTTCTTTTAAGTTTATGAGTGAATCTGCATTTCAATAACGTTAATCAATATAAGACACACAGCTGTACTTTGATTCTTACAAGCTGAATCGGATAACGGAACAGATGCTTTCAACAAATGAGTGTATTTCTTGAGCTGATTCGTTATGTTCAGATAACTTACGATGGCTATGCCTGGAGTATATAATGAAATCATTAACTAAAATAATTACCTTGTTGTTTTTAATCCAAAGCCTAACAGCGGACGCTGCACCACTTATTTGGGAAAGCAGGTTGGGCGAGACTCTTGATGAACTAACTGGAACAGAAAGCGAAACCACTTTTGTCGATTTAAGTTTTACTTTTCCATTTAAGGACAGCTCTTATACCAGGATTTTTGTTGGTTCAAATGGTACCGTACAACTAGGCAGTTTGGGTAACAGTGGAGGGATTCATTCTCACTTCGCCAGTTATATGGATGAATTTACTGCTGATGATGCACCTTCAATTGCGGTTAATACTGGATTTGATTTATTTGCCAATGGTACGGTTCATTTTAATGATTTTGGCAGCCAGGCTGTTTTTACCTGGAATGAAATCGGTACTTTTGTGAATGAAAATGCCTTAAGTAGTTTTCAAATTCAGATTTTTGATGATGGGAGAATATACATCAGCCTCAATGGAATTTTAGATGATGTGACTGAAGATTTAATTGATGATTTAAATGAAGGCATAGTGGTTGGTATTAGCTCAGGTGATTTGGCAGAAGGTACCGACCCAGGGCCCAGTGATCTAACCACTGTGTTTGCATCTGGAACGGAAATATTTGGTCGTTGGTGCCATGATGAACCTGATGAATGCGGGTTCAGAGGGCATGGACAAACGGATCGATTGATAGGAGGAGTTAACACGGATTTTAATCTTGATTTTTCAACCATTACGTTTCATCCAACCAGCAATGGATTTAAGGTAAATGACATCATTTTTTCCAACGGCTTCTGATTGTTCTTTTAAAATTAGTGGCTATTTAAATTTATTCACGAATCAAGCAAAGCTCTCTATAAATTAGAAATGTGAATGGTTAATTATTTTTTTAAGCGATTAAGTTCATTGGCCAACCAGGCTTTAGAAAACTTTAACTCTCGTCCTACGGTGGCAGCTGAAACGGATTGAACTTCTGCGATCTCCGTATAACTTAAACCTGCAAAATAATGCAATTCGATCATTCGAGCTTTTCTTTGGTCAGTCTTTTCAAGACTTTCTAATGCTTCATTCAAATCAACAATATCAGGAGTAGCAATTGATTGATCCTGTTCTGAGCTGATTTTGTCTTCAAACATCACATGTGTTTTGCCACCGCCTCGTTTGTCTCTACTTTTGTGACGAATGAAATCGACCATAATATGTCTCATAGTTAAAGCTGCTGCGGCAAAAAAATGAGTTCTGTCTATCACTTCATGATGGCTTTTTTGGAGTTTAATGAAGGCCTCGTTCACCAATGCGGTCGGTCGCATGGTGACATCACCACCTTTAACACCCTGGCTTTTCCAGGCAATTTCATGCAATTGATCATAAACCAGAGGCATTAATTGGTTGATCGCAGCATCGTCACCATTTTGCCATTGGTGTATCAGGTTTGTGATGTTGTCGGTGCTCATGATTTGTATCAATTGATGAATAACCTTTACATTAACTGTAATTGTGTAAACATTTTGTTAAAAAGTGATTTTAACAGAGTTTTGTGTTCACTTGAAATTCAGGTAAAGAGACTTATAATGTCGTTACAGCACTGATTCAATGTGAACAGTGACTCTGAAAACAGGTTGGTACGTTGAATTTTCAATACCCAATCACCAACATATGAGGACTTGATCTGTGAATCGACAGGTACCTGAAAGTAACAATATTGAATCCATTGCGATCATTGGAAATGGCAAAGTGGCGAATCACATGAGGCATTATTTTGCTGCTGTGGGTCAGCCGTTCACTCATTGGTTTCGTGCCAATAACACATCTTCACAAGAAAAACCTCAATCACGTTTAAGCAGATACAAGCTTAAACTACAAAATCTATTTAAACCCTCGTCATCCCTAGAGTCAGTTGTTTCCAATTCACAGACTGTATTGTTGTTAATTCCTGATGATCAGATTGAGCCATTCATTCTTAAAAATCCAATACTCAAAAACAAGAAATTGGTGCATTTTTCTGGATCTTTGAATAGTCAATACGCGATCGGTTGCCATCCTTTGATGACATTTGGGGAACAGCTGTATTCATTTGATAAATATCTAAAAACACCTTTTGTGGTTGATGAAGGTGTTGACTTTAATTCCATATTTCCATTGTTTGAAAATCCTGTACATGAAATCAATACGAAGGATAAGGCTTTGTACCACGCTTACTGTGTGATGGCCGGAAACTTCAGTCAAATGTTGTGGAGAAACATTCAACAAGGACTCGAACAAATTAATTTGCCTGCAGAGTTGATGTCAGCTTACTTACAGCAAAATACTGAAAACTTCATCAATGATTCAGAACAATCGATGACTGGGCCAATGATCCGGGGCGATGTATCTACCATTGAAAAGCATCAAGAAGCTTTGCTGGGCCATCCTTTGCAAAAAATCTATCAAAGTTTTTATGAGCTTAATAAACAAGAAGATGCATCAGTTAAAAGGAACCAGTTATGACAATAAGCAGGATTAACATCAATCAATTATTCGCCAAGAAACTAGCTGGAGAGAAATTGGCGATGTTGACTTGTTACGACTTTTCAACAGCAAGCATCATGAGTCAATCAGAGGTGGAAATGATTTTAGTTGGAGATTCGGCTGCAATGGTGATGCATGGCGAAAACTCCACACTACCCATCGACCACCAAACTATAGCATTGCATGTCAGTTCAGTGGCCAAAGGTGCCCCGAATAAATTCATCATTGGCGACATGCCATTTCTGTCTTACCGCAAATCTCTGGATGAAAACATGAGTGCGGTTGAAGCTTTGATGAAAGCCGGTGCACACGCCATTAAACTGGAAGGTGTCAATGGTAACGAGGATTTAATTAAACACATTGTTGAATCGGGAATCCCAGTGATGGGGCATTTGGGCTTAACACCTCAATCAGTCAATCAATTCGGTGGCTTTAAAGTCCAAGGAAAGTCAGCAGATGCACAAGCACGGATCATTCAAGAGGCCAAGACACTAGAATCGCTGGGTTGTTTTTCAGTGGTTTTGGAATGTGTGCCTGATGAATTAACTCAAGAGCTGGTAAAACACACAACCATGATAACAATAGGAATAGGTGCTGGAGCTGCGGTAGATGGGCAGGTATTGGTGTTGCAAGATATGTTGGGCTATTCATCCAATTTCAGTCCTAAATTTTTACGTCGTTATTTGAACACTGAACAGTTATTTTTAGAGGCATTTAATGCTTATGCAAAAGATGTTAAAGCTGAGCAATACCCAGATGAGTCGGAGCAGTATTGATGCAACGAATTGATTCAATAGATAGGTTGCTCAATTATCGAGAAGGATGCTCAGGTAGTGTGGGTTTGGTGCCAACGATGGGCGCTTTGCATGCCGGACATTTGTCTTTGGTAGATGCAGCCAAGGATGTTAATGATAATGTGGTGGTCAGTATATTTGTTAATCCCACACAATTCGATAAAGACAGCGACTTAGCGCATTACCCCAATACTTTGGCAGCTGATTTAGAACAGTTGGCATCGGTTGGCGTGGATGCAGTTTTTCTGCCTGATTTTGCCATGATGTACCCAGATAATTTCCAATATCAAGTCACTGAAACTTCATTAAGTCAATTGTATTGTGGTGCGCATAGACCTGGTCATTTTGATGGGGTTTTGTCTGTGGTCATGAAATTGTTTAACTTAGTTAAACCAGATCAAGCTTACTTTGGCGAAAAAGATTACCAGCAATTGAATTTGATTAAAGGCATGGTTGAAGCGTTTTTCCTTGATATTCAAATAGTGTCTTGTCCCATCATAAGAGAAACTGATGGCCTGGCGATGAGTTCACGCAATTTGAGATTAACTGCGATTGAAAGAAAAATTGCACCACAACTGTATGCCATATTAATGAGTGATTCCTCGTTGTCTGATAAAAAACAACAGCTTATTTCAATCGGCTTTGATGTGGATTATCTGGAAGTTATGGATGGCCGGTTGTTGGCTGCTGCCAGTTTGGGTGACATACGCCTGATAGATAATGTGCCTTATCCTTCTGTGGGAGTAAACTGATGAAACGTTTGTTATTAATGACCGGTTCAATCGCTTGTGCCAAAGCCACCAGCTTGATTTCAGAATGGGTCAAACAAGGTGATGAAGTGAAGGTGGTTTGTACACCTGGTGCATTGAATTTTGTAGGGATGGCCACCTTAGAAGGATTGAGCCAGCAACGAGTCATGACTTCTACTTATCAAACTGGCGAGATGATGGATCACATTCATGTCAGTCGATGGGCTGAACAAATTATTTTATGTCCGGCCACTGCTAATGTTATCAACAAGTTAACAGCTGGCATTGCTGATGATGTGGTATCTACTGTATGGGTCGCGGCACATGGTTTGGGTAAGCCGATGTTATTGGTGCCTGCGATGAACGCGATGATGTGGCAGTATCCTGCAACTCAAAAATCTATGGCGACTTTAAACCAATGGGGTGTTGAGGTGATGTTACCAGATTCAGGACAGTTGGCATGTGGCGAAAATGGCATGGGTCGAATGCCTGAAATTGCTGAAATAATTGAACAAGCGGAGCAACAAATGAAGGGGGTGAAATGAAAGTTTTAGTCACAGCAGGAGGCACCAAAGAATATATTGACGGTGTTAGATATATTGGAAATTGTAGCAGTGGTCAAACCGGTGCAGACTTGGTTGATTATTTAACTGACCAAGGGCATGAAGTGCTTTGGTTGGGCGCCAAATGCGCGATCAGGCCTAAGCAAAATGTGACTCAAATCGAATATGAAACATTTGACGACCTTGCTATAGCCATGCAAAAAACCTTATCTGACAATCATTTTGATGCAGTTTTTCAAGCCGCCGCAGTCAGTGATTTTAAAGTGTCCGCGGTGATGTTAGATGGTGAGCGATTTGATGCGGGACGTGATGTTAAACTGCCTGCCGCCGATGAGGTACAACTGATCTTGAACAAACAGCCTAAGTTGGTTTCATCCATCAAAACATGGTCGAAGAATTCTGATATTGTGGTAGTGGCTTTTAAGTTGACCAATTCTCATGATGAGTCTATAAGAAAAGCTGCGATTGCTAAATTAATCAACCAAGAGGCGATAGATTTAGTGGCGCACAATGATTTACATGAAATCACTGCATGTACGCATGGATTTTGTTTGTACAGTGAGTTTGAACAGTCGGAAAATTGCCTTGATATCAGAGCCATGGCCGATGCTGTCATTCATAGGTTAGGAGGAAACTTATGATTTTGTGCTTAGATATTGGTAACAGTCACATGCATGGTGGTGTTTTTGATGGTGATCAATTACTGATACAATTCCGCATGGCATCGAAAACAGGCGCTTCTTCAGATGAATATGGTGTGTTTTTACGCAGTGTACTCAGGGAAAATGGCATCAATCATGCTGACATAAAAGCCATTTCATTGTGCTCAGTGGTGCCAGAAGTCTTGTATCCAATCAATGCATGCTGTCAGAAATATTTTAACTTAGAACCTTTCGTGCTGCAGGCAGGTGTGAAAACTGGTTTGCAAATTGGTTACCGCAACCCTATAGAAGTGGGTGCTGATCGAATTGCAAATGCCATTGCAGTGACACATTTATTTCCGAATAAAAATGTCATCATCATCGATTTAGGAACAGCCACTACATTTTGTGCGATTTCCGCAGAAAAGTTATATATGGGTGGCGTGATCATGGCGGGCATGAAAATGTCGATGAAAGCTTTGGAATCAGGCGCTTCAAAATTGGGTTCGGTTGAGATCATTGAACGCGATGATGTGCTCGGTAAATCCACCAATGAAAGTATCCAATCAGGCTTGTTTCATGGTGCTAAAGGAGCGATCAAAGAAATCATTGCAGGTCTGAGAAGCAAGTCCTTTGAGGGCAAAAAACCCATTATCATAGGCACAGGTGGTTTTACATCTGTGTTTAGAAATTCAAATATATTCAACGAAATTATTCCAGATCTGGTCCTAAAAGGATTGTATCTGGCACATAAAATTAATGAGGATCCCAGGAGGTAAATACCATCATGAACTTAACTATGTTACACAGCAAAATACATCGAGCAATCGTAACCGACGCCAATTTAAACTATGAAGGTTCAGTTTCAATTTGCCCTGATTTGATCAAAGCGGCAGGTTTATTGGTCAACCAACAAATTGATGTGCTGAATTGTAATTCGGGCTCACGATTAACCACCTATGTCATTGAAGGTGGTAAAGGTGAGATTTGCCTTAATGGCGCCGCTGCCAGACACAACCAACCTGGCGATTTAGTTATTTTAGCGGCTTATTGTTCTCTGGATAGCGAGGAGGCCAAGTCGCACCAACCTAATTTGGTGTTTGTAGATGCAAACAACCAAATCAGTAGTTTGAAAAATAAAGAAACCCATCAGAAAGAAAACTTTGAACATGCGGCTTGATATTAAAAATATGAGAAATTAAGAATTTAACCCATAGTGCATTTGTTATCAAAAAAACATCAAAGACCGTCATTCCAGCCGAGCCTAGGTGAGAGCAGGAATCCAGGTGCGTGAACTATCAGTTTATTTAGATACCATTTTAAACTGAGCATTTAAAAGCCTAAGTTCATTGATTATGATTCATAAGTGAAA
>CALDFB010000332.1 GCA_937942365.1 uncultured Marinicella sp.
GACTGTGTTTGGTAAGTTGTGGGGTTTTTTGAAATACCATCATCCTACCATTGCTCAATCTAAATTAAACTGGGATTATGAACTTTTTCGGTTTTTGCCTAAATACATGAAAGCAGAAAATAATGGTGAGGCTTTATTAATAGAGTGGATAGATAAGCTGGGTCATATTGAAGTATGTGAGAAGTGCGAAGATATTCAAGTTGATGCATATCTTAAGCCTGATATGAGTTGGATTAATCATGGTTTGTCGGCTGAATTAAAAAAGAAGTTATTACATGTCTATGCCAGCAGAAATTATGGCCCTCATCGTTACATAGGTTATGTTAACACTGGAAATGCACAGTTTAAAAATGAAAACAATTATTCTAATATGCCTTATCCAGATGATGGATTCAGGTTGTTAGCAGTGTATAGGTATTGGAATATGATTCATTATTATTTTCCATATAAAAATCTTATGGATAATGATTGGAACCATGTTTTAAAGAAATATATTCCAATGGTTTTAGACGCTGAAGATGAATTGGCATACGAATTGGTGATGACAGAACTGATTGGCGAAGTACAGGATTCTCATGCCACCTTAAGAGGGGATGCGATTGAAAATTCAAAGGGTAAACTTTATCCTCCTGTACATGTTAAATTCATTAAAGATCAATTGGTTGTAGATGAATATTTTAACGCTGACATGAAAAGTAATGTAGGGTTGGAGTTAGGTGATGTCATCACTCACATAAATAACCATACTGTGCAACAAGTGGTTAAAGACATGTTACCTAAGTACCCAGGTTCAAACCATTCTTCTCAATTAAGAAATATTTCATTCGATATACTGCGATCTGATGATAAGAAGATTGAATTAAAAGTGATCAGGAAGTCCAAACCTATAAAATTAGAAATCCCCATGTTTGAACAGCATGAAATAGATCATTACACTTGGTATCGGAATGACAAAAACGCCCAATCGTATCGGTTATTAGATGATAATATTGGTTACATTACTTTAAAGAATATCAAGGATGAAGATGTCAGTGAAATAAAAACAGCTTTTAAAAATTCTCAAGGCATCATCATAGATATACGTAATTATCCTTCGGCTTTTATGCCATTTGTATTGGGTACATTTTTCACTTCCAAAGACGTGCCATTTACAAACTTTACTCGTCCTGTGCCATCGAACCCAGGTGAGTTTGCATTTACAGGCTATTTGAATGTGCCTAAATCTAAAGAAAACTTTCAAGGGCCTGTGGTAGTTATGGTGAATGAAATCACCCAAAGTTCTGCTGAATACACAACCATGGCATTTCAAGCAGGTGAACAAACCACGGTTATTGGCAGTACCACTGCAGGTGCAGATGGCAATGTATCTGGCATTAATTTACCTGGAGGTTTAAGTACTTATATTTCTGGGTTAGGCGTTTATTATCCAGATGGTAGTGAGACACAAAGGGTGGGGATAAAAATTGATGAAGAGGTTTTACCTACTGTAGCAGGAATTCGAGAAGGTCGTGATGAATTGCTCGAGCGGGCCATTGAAATCATTAAAGCTAAATGATTGTTAATTAAAGCGCAGTGATATGTAGTAACGGTAAAAAAGCCAATTCATTCAAATGGATTGGCTTTTTGGCTTTAGCTAATACCAATCAGAGTAATTCATTCAAATGTAAACCTGTCAGGTTTATTGACAGTCGCCTTGTTGCGAACCAGTAATGAAGTAAATTGTTGTGCTTTGATACATTCTGTACGATCTTGTTTATGATTGAATTACATTTGAAAATGCTCAGTTGGTTGTTATAATCGCGCCTATAAATTATCCTTATAAGTACGTTTTAAATAAATTGCTCAAAGGTTCACTTGTATCACATATTGGAGACATCAATGAAATCACCAGTCAGAGTCGTTGTTACTGGCGCCGCCGGTCAAATCGGTTATCAGTTATTATTCAGAATTGCCGCTGGCAATATGCTGGGTCCTGATCAGCCAGTTATTCTACATTTACTAGAAATTCCGCCGGCCATGAACGCGGTTCAAGGTGTGGTGATGGAGTTGGAAGATTGCGCCTTCCCTTTATTGCACGGTGTGGTGGCAACAGATGAGGCCAATGTGGCTTTCAAAGATGCCAACTATGCGCTGTTGGTCGGTGCCATGCCGCGTGGCCCTGGTATGGAGCGCAGCGATTTATTACAAGCCAATGCCAAGATATTTTCTGTACAGGGCAAGGCCATGAATGACCACGCTGCAAAAGACATCAAAGTTTTAGTGGTTGGTAATCCTGCTAATACCAATGCGTTGATAGCCCAACAAAATGCACCAGACATCAACCCTGCCCAATTCACAGCCATGACTCGATTAGATCATAACCGTGCATTGGCTCAGTTGTCTGGAAAGTTCGATGTACAAACCAATGACATCAAGCGCATGACCATTTGGGGCAATCATTCCTCAACTCAATACCCAGATATTTCACAAATACAGATCAATGGTGCTAACTTAGCTGATGTTGATCAAGGTTGGTATGTAGATGATTTCATTCCAACTGTACAACAACGTGGGGCAGCCATCATTAAAGCACGAGGTGCCTCATCAGCCGCCTCTGCAGCTTCATCAGCTATCGATCACATGCGTAATTGGGCCTTGGGTACTGAGCCCGGTGACTGGGTCTCTATGGCGATTCCAAGTGATGGCAGTTATGGCGTTAAGCCTGGTGTGATCTTTTCTTACCCAGTAACCTGTGCTAACGGTGAATACAGGATAGTGCAAGACTTACCAGTGAATGAGTTTTCTCAAAGTCGTATTGATGCAACAGAAGCAGAGTTACGTGAAGAGCGTGGTGCCGTTGAGCATTTGTTCTGATCTAAAAGCCGATTAGTTGCATGAAAAACCACAGCGATAAACTGTGGTTTTTTAAGTTAATAATATCAGTTGTTATTTGGAACTAGGGTGTTAAGCTTTAATTCTTTGGTTAATGTTTCGCCATATTTTTATGAAAATAACATCGATAATTATCATAGCTGCAATTGCATCAGCGAGCTCTTTTATCATCCATGTATTAACTGTTGAATGGTTGCCAATATGGATTGGCCAACAAATGCAAGGGGTTTCAATCACACCCTCATGGCATGTACGTTATGTGGCGGGTATTACATCAATAGAGTACGGATTAGCAGCAATCACCATATATGGATTAGGCAGGCAAAAATTGATTGTTTTTGGTCTATTCAGAGCTTCCTTGTTATTAGCTCTGATATTGGCAGCGATCAACGGTTCATTTCTTCGTCAACCGTTTATGGATTTAGTGGTTGGAAATCCGTTCAATGTGGCTTTGGTACAAAATGCTTTCAAATGGTTGGTTTGGCTTTTAATGGCATTTGTTGTGGTTTATGGTTTTGAGTTCTTGGTCAGAAAAAACCGAAAAAAACCAGGTGCAACTTAATCAGATTTGATAAAAATAATTGATAATTACTGGCGTTTTTGGGTAAAGAAGTGCTCATTACATTCCTGTGCTATTAACACTCATTCTGTATGTCTTGAAGCAAGAATTCGCTGTATAATGCCTTTTTTGTTTTTGAGATTTATCCCATGATCAGTGCCAACATTCCACAGACACCTGAAGTAAAAAACGAACCCATAAACGACTATCTTCCAGGTAGCAAAGAAACCATTTCTTTACAACAAGCGATGGATGAGATGTCTGCGGAACAAGTGGATATTCCGTGTTATATAGGCGGAAATGAAGTTCGTACAGGTCAGGTAGAAAATGTGGTGATGCCTCATAACCATCAACACAGTTTGGGGCAGTTTCATAACGGTGGAACTCAAGAGCTTAATGCGGCAGCTGATGCGGCTGTTAAAGCACAACATGACTGGGCAAACCTGCCTTGGCAAACACGTGCAGCTGTGTTCTTGAAGGCAGCGGATTTGATTGCAGGACCCTATAGAAATATGATCAATGCGGCAACCATGCATGGTCAATCAAAAAACTGTTTTCAGGCTGAAATAGATTCAGCGTGTGAATTCATCGATTTCCTGCGGTTCAACGCATATTTCTACCAACAAATCATGGAACAACAACCCGTTTCATCACCTGGAGTTTGGAATCAGCTTGATTGGCGCCCATTAGAAGGGTTTGTAATGGCGATAACGCCGTTTAACTTCACTGCAATTGCTGGAAATTTGCCAGCAACGCCGGCGATGTTAGGAAATACCGTGGTTTGGAAACCATCAGGCACACAAATGTTATCAGCTTATGTCATCATGAAAGTGTTTAAAGAAGCTGGATTGCCTGATGGTGTGATTAATATGGTTGCTGCAGATGGGCCGGTTGCTGGAGCAGCCTTGTTACCTAGGCCTGAGTTGTCTGGGGTTCATTTCACCGGTTCAACGCCAACATTCCAGCATATTTTTGCTGAAGTGGGTGGTCATATTGGGCGTTATCACTCTTACCCACGGTTGGTCGGTGAAACCGGTGGAAAAGATTTTGTGTTTGCTCATGAGTCGGCAGACCCAATCGCAGTAGCTACAGCATTGGCTCGAGGTGCATTTGAGTATCAAGGCCAGAAATGTTCAGCAGCATCAAGGGCTTATATCCCGGCATCTCAATGGAAAGCTGTTAAAGAACAGCTGATTACAGATGTGAAATCTTTCAAAATGGGCACCACACGTGATTTTTCAAACTTCATCAATGCGGTCATTGATGAGCGCTCTTTTGACAAAATTGAGAATTACATCAACCATGCAAAAAATGCTGAAGATGCTGAAATCATTGTGGGTGGTAACTGTGACAAAACCGAAGGTTATTTTGTTGAACCCACTGTTATCTTGACATCAAATCCAAATTTTAAAACCATGAGAGAAGAAATATTTGGTCCGGTTCTTACGGTCTATGTTTATGACGAAAAAGATTTTGAAGACACTCTGGACTTATGTGATCAAGGTTCAATTTACGCTTTAACAGGTGCCATATTCGCCCAAGATCGCTATATGATCGCGCACATGTCTAACCGACTGAGGAATGCGGCAGGTAACTTTTATATCAATGACAAACCAACCGGTGCTGTTGTTGGCCAGCAACCTTTTGGCGGTGGCCGCGCATCCGGAACCAATGATAAAGCGGGGAGCGCTTTGAATCTGTATCGTTGGTTATCACCTCGTACTATCAAGGAAACTTTTGTACCACCAACTGATTATCGCTATCCTTTTTTAGGTTAAGCCTCAATCAAAACAGAGTCTTTCTTAAGGTCGCATAAGCGGCCTTTTTTGTGAACAAGTGTTAAATCAAGGAGTCGATGAAATATAATCATTATCAATTTATTAGAGGAGTTTAGGGTATGAAGAAATACATCGCAGAATCATTAGGTACTTTTTGGTTGGTTTTTGGAGGCTGTGGTAGTGCAGTTTTGGCAGCCGCTTTTCCAGAGGTTGGTATTGGATTATTGGGTGTGTCGTTGGCATTTGGTTTGACCGTAGTTACCATGGCTTATGCCATCGGCCATATTTCAGGTTGTCACTTAAATCCAGCGGTTTCAATTGGTTTATGGGCTGGCGGTCGATTTGCCACTAAAGATTTACTGCCGTATATCATTGCCCAAGTGATTGGTGGTGTGTTGGCAGGTGGCGTTTTGTATTTAATCGCCTCAGGTCAAACTGGTTTTGATGTGAGTGGCGGGTTTGCATCTAATGGCTATGCTGAACATTCCCCGGGTGGATATACCATGATGGCTGCATTGATTGCTGAAGTGGTGTTAACGGCATTCTTTTTATTGGTGATCATGGGTGCCACAGATTCACGTGCTCCTGCTGCATTGGCACCGATGGCCATAGGTTTGTGTTTAACTTTAATACATTTGATCAGTATTCCAGTGACGAATACTTCGGTTAATCCAGCCAGAAGTACTGCAGTTGCCGTTTATGTGGGTGATTGGGCTGTGAGTCAGTTGTGGTTATTCTGGGTGGCACCGATTGTGGGTGCGATCATTGGCGCAGTTATTTATAAGTTCATTTCGACTCCAGAAGCCGAGTGACATATTAATTAAGAGTCAAATTTGATTAACTAAAGCTGAGTTTCTTGATTGAAATTCAGCTTTTTTTAATCTTTCTTAAGCTTGTTAAACTTCTGGTAGTACCCAGTCAGGTCTGGCGAAGTGGCAAGTGTAACCATTGGGGATTCTTTCTAAGTAATCTTGGTGTTCGGGCTCTGCTTCCCAGAAATCCGCTGCGGCACTTACTTTGGTCACCGCTGGTGCTGGCCATAAACCTGAAGCATCTACATCTTTGATGGTTTTCAATGCCATTTCTTTTTGTGCATCACTGGTATAAAAAATTTCTGAACGGTAAGATTCACCTAAGTCATTTCCTTGTCGGTCAACAGTGGTTGGGTCATGAATTTGAAAAAAGTAGGCCAATATATCTCGGTAACTGATCACATCACTGTCAAAGGTGATTTCAATGGCTTCAGCATGTGAGCCATGATTTTGATAGGTTGCATTCTTAACATCGCCACCAGTATAGCCAACTCTTGTATCTAATACGCCCGTTAGTTTTCTGATCAGGTCTTGCATGCCCCAAAAACAACCACCGGCTAATACAGCACGTTCTTTACTCATTTGTTCTCAATAATTTTGATATAAAACACAATTATAGTGATTAGTTATCTGAATTAAAGGCAATGAACCATATTTATAGGTATAAGGGTATGCACAATTTTTTATATATGAATGTCTTTAAAGCAACTTGAGGCAGCCCACAGTTTGATATCATCTGGTTGATTCAAGGTTATCAAGTGTGTAGATGCTTTGAATGGTATGTGATGTGCTCTTCAATAAAACTGCTGATAAAGTAATAGCTGTGATCATATCCTTTTTGCATACGTAAATTCAGCGGGTGATTGTAGTCTTTGCAAACCTTGATGAGTAATTCAGGTTTTAGATACTCATCTAAAAACTCATCATCAGTACCTTGGTCAATGAACAGCGGTATTTTATTGTCTGTGGTTTTGACTAATTCTACAGTGTCGTATTGGTGCCATTGGCTTCGAGTTTCACCTAAATAGCCATTAAATGCTTTGATGCCCCATGCATTTTGTGTCGGAGCTACAATGGGAGAAAAGGCGCTGACTGAACGGTATTTGTTTGGATTTTTTAAAGCAATGGTTAAAGCACCGTGACCGCCCATGGAGTGGCCAAAAATGGACTGGTTATCCATTAGCACAGGGAAATTTTGGGCAATGATGTTGGGTAATTCATTCACAACATAGTCATACATGTTGTAATGCTTGGCCCATGGTTCGGCTGTTGCATTGAGGTAAAAGCCAGCGCCTGATCCAAAGTCGTAACTGTCATCTTCGCCTTCGATACCTAAATTTCGAGGGCTGGTATCCATGGTGACCAAAGCAATCCCATGCTCAGCTGCATATTTTTGTGCACCTGACTTGATCATGAAATTTTCTTCTGTACAGGTTAATCCTGAGAGAAAATAAAGCACAGGAACACTTTGTTTTTGTGCTTGTGGGGGTAAATATACAGCAAAACTCATGGGGCATTGATTGACTTCTGAAAGATGTTGATGAAACGACAGCTCGCCACCATGAAGTTTGTTTTTACTCTTTAATTCCATCACTGTTGTACACTCTTTTAAAACTTAATCACACTGCGAATGCCATCACCTGCATGCATCAAATCAAATGCTTTATTGATGTCATCCAAAGGCATGGTGTGAGATACAAATTCATCGACTTTCAAATCACCTGCCATATACTGTTCAACCATACCAGGTAATTGACTGCGGCCTTTGACACCACCAAAGGCGGTTCCACGCCAAACTCTGCCGGTAACCAGTTGGAAAGGTCGGGTATTGATTTCTTGTCCAGCGCCGGCCACACCAATGATGACAGATTCGCCCCAGCCCTTGTGACAACATTCCAAAGCTGAGCGCATTAATTCCACATTGCCGACACATTCAAAAGAGTAGTCCACGCCACCATCGGTTAATTCAACCAAGACATCTTGAATAGGCAGGTCATGATCTTTTGGGTTCACAAATTCAGTGGCACCCATTTGTTGCGCAAATTCGAATTTATCTGGATTAATGTCAACCCCTATGATGCGACTGGCACCAGCCATCACAGCTCCTTGTATCACGCCACAACCGATTCCACCTAGGCCAAAAACAGCCACAGTCGAATCGGGTTCAACTTGGGCGGTATTCAACACGGCTCCTACACCAGTAGTGATACCACAACCCAGTAAACACACTTTATCTAAAGGCGCTTGTTGGTTGATTTTAGCCAAGGCGATTTCTGGTACCACGGCATATTCAGCGAACGTTGAAGTACCCATGTAGTGGTAAATGGGTTTGCCATTCATTGATAAGCGCGATGTACCATCTGGCATCAAGCCTTGACCTTGTGTGGCTCTGATGGCTTGGCATAAATTAGTTTTACCAGAGGTACAAAAATTACATGTCCCACACTCCGGGGTATATAAGGGAATGACATGGTCATCAACCGCAACAGAAGTGACCCCTTCACCTAATTCCACGACCACCGCACCACCTTCATGTCCCAGAACAGATGGAAATATGCCTTCAGGATCATCACCTGAGAGGGTATACGCATCGGTATGACATACGCCAGTAGCTACCATTTTGATCAATACTTCACCGGCTTGCGGCCCGCTAATATCAATGGTTTCGATGGATAAAGGTTGGCCTGCTTCCCAAGCCACAGCAGCTCTGATTTTCATTTTATAATTATTGAGTTAAAGTAATGGCTATTTTATCACAGGTGTCGAACATTTAATTTCACATCTTTCAAACGAGAAGCTGTCTTTAGGAAAGTTAAATTGGCTTACAAGTTATTTAGTTTAGTTGACTTGTAAGCTCCAATAAGCAGAAATAATAAGGCAAGAAGAAAAAGTCCTTTTAAATTACCAATTGGCACGGCTGTAGGTTCAAGCACACCTCCAGATAAAAGATTCCATGGAGGTCCAAATATAGGCGTGACGCCATCACCATCAATATATTGCCCAAAATTGGTCGTTATCTGAGCTCCGGCACAGTATTCGGACCCGACTGAGTCACATGGCTCGCTGAAGCCAACGTCATATAATCTAGGTACAGGAAATCCTGGTCCCGACAACAATGATGTACTAATAACATTGATGTTTTCTCCAATTGTGTTGGTTATTGGTGTCTGAAAAATACTGATGTGGTATTGTCCTATTTGACCAGAACTATCTGTTTCAACAGAAAAGGAAACAATGATTGAATTATTTTCAGTTAAAGTCCTAACTCCATCTGAAAAGTTATAACTAGTTATCAGTGATGTGATATTACTATAAGGGAGGTTTTTAATATCAGAACTGGTTTCAAAGTAACCATCAAGACTCATGGTAGTGTTGTAATCACCCATTGTATCCGTGAAATTAAAGCCTTCTCTTTCATAAATAGCTGCGAATAGATTAGTTGTGAGAATACAAGACAGTGTGAAAATTAAAAATTTAAAAGTTATGTTAGTCATATTTGAATTCCTTGTTTTATTTATTTTAAAGTAGTTGAGACTTTTGCATAAGTCCGGGCCTTTTCAAACTTTTACCTGCTCCATGATTTACAGAGAGGTCTCTCATTATGAAAAACTTTCAATCGTTTCT
>CALDFB010000333.1 GCA_937942365.1 uncultured Marinicella sp.
TGAGCAATTAAAATATGTGATGGATCAGCTTAATAGTAGGCCAAGAAAAACCAGAGATTACCGATCACCTGATGAAATATTTAACGGGCAACGAACCAAAAGGGGTCAGACCCCTTTAAAAGATAAGTGTTTGATATTTATTGTTTTTTAGTGGTTAATTTAGGCTTTCAATTTTTTGTTTTGGGAGCCTTTTTCTTCTTAGTTAGCTAATAGCCTTTAATGTCAAAAGCAAGATGACAAGATAAGTTAGGCTGGGCGACCAAAAGGGACTCTCGGGTAGTAGGAAAATCACGATACTTATGAGGGTTCTTTGAATTAAAACTACAGCCAAATAAACCAGGGGTGTAACAACCTCTATATTTATAAACAATTGATCTCTTTGGGCTTCATTGCTCAAGCAGATAAAAATACGGATACACACATGATGAAAACATTATTTTTATTCATATTGATTACTTTTTTGGCTTTTGATTTACATGCCCAGAAGCACAAAGTCATACCGGTCGTTAGCATCGCGCCCCAATACCCCAAGATCGCCCTTGAAAACAAGATTGAAGGGTGGGCTGAAATGCGGTTTACCATCAACAAAAATGGCAGTGTTGAGAACGCTGTTGTGATGAACTCATACCCTAAAGAAATTTTTGATACGGAAGCTGTTAGGGCAATGCTTAAATTTAAATTCGTACCTAAAAGGGTTAATGGCAAAAATGTAGACTTTGAGGCAACTTACAAAATAATTTTTAAACTGCCTGATTGAATAACGTAGTTGGGCTGAACTACATGAAGTCCAACATTTCCCAATGAGTCTGCATATCACCAACTTGAACCGAGTGAGGAACAGACTCCTTTTAATAAAAACTTATTCTTGAACACCAAGAAACGAGGTCGATAATAAGACTTGTTTTATGAACATATTACCACGGGTATAAGACATCTAATTCAACATTATTTACAGAGAAAAACATGAATAAATTATTAATTGTTACAGTGCTTGTATTTCAGTTTTCAAATATTCAAGCCAAGAAAGATCAGTTCAAGCAACATGCTGAACACATCAAAAGTTTAGAAAATATCTATGTCGTTACTGACACCACCATTTTTGAGCCTATAGATAAAGAAAAATCTGGCTTACACCTGCCGTTTAATCAACAAATTGGCCGGGAAATGTTTGTTAACAT
Organism: uncultured Marinicella sp.; assembly: GCA_937942365.1. Taxonomy (GTDB): domain Bacteria; phylum Pseudomonadota; class Gammaproteobacteria; order Xanthomonadales; family Marinicellaceae; genus Marinicella. Next base: position 1,179 of record CALDFB010000333.1, read on the forward strand.
GGAAGAACAGCTGCTGAAAAGGATTGGGGCCAACTTTACTCACGCCCTTTCAGCTGTTGGTTTATATATGAAAGAAAACATATACACCATTGACGCAGAGGACATCAATCAGCACATTACTTTTCCTGTTCTTGATGAGCGAATTGACTACTCAGAGTCTTTGAACTTTAAAACCCATTTAGATTACATTGTGGGTCGCACTTACGGATGGGCCACGACCCGAAAAGAGTCCAAACAATACAGAAGTCAAATGCTTGATAAAAACTTTTCTCAAGTCAATGAATTGAATTTGTCAGAAAATGAGGCGGTACTTATTCTGGTAACCACAGGTTCAAAAGTACCCACCAAAAAAGCGGTGGGCGAAGCCTTCGCCAGTACTGTTTTGACATTAGGGTTGTTCACTCGATTTTCAGTATCTGCCAATCAACTCAATGCAGCATTGATATCACATGACGGTCAATTATTGTGGACCAACTCATATTACTTAAAAAGTAAGATACACACGGATTTTAAACAAGAGGCATTTCTGCGACGCTTATTCAAAACATTCCCTGTTAAAAAGAAAAAATAATCACGTGCGAGCCTCAAATCAGAATTATAGTTTTAATCATATTGATAATTATTCTATGATTGGCTCGTCTGCTGATACTTTTTCGGTGGCATACCATATTGGGCTTTGAAGCATGATGAAAAATAGGAAACTGAATTGAAACCACAATTGTCTGCTATTTGACTGACTTGATAGCCGTCTTTAAGCAACTCACTGGCTTTTTTCAGCCTGTACTCCCTGAGCAAGTCAGTTGGATTTTGGTCTGTAAGTGCTTTGAGTTTCCTTTGTAACTGACGGTCTGAAACAGCCATTTTACCTGCCAGGACTGTCAATGTTAACATCGGATCAGGATACAACGCCTCAATTAATTTCATTAATTTATTGAGAAATTGCTGGTCTTTTTTCGGCAAAGTGATGTGTTCGTTTTTTGATCCTTGTTCTGATGACAAAACAGTTTGACCTGTTTTCTTTTTAAGGATGTCACGGATAGTGAGCATGTTTTCTAGTTGCACCAACAGTTCATCACGATCAAATGGCTTGGTCATGTAGGCATCCACATGCTCGCGCCATCCCTTGATTCGACTGGTTTTGTCATTCAAAGCTGTGAGCAAAATCAGCGGGATATGAGAAGTTCGTTCATCTGAACGGATGATTCGACTGACTTTAAAACCGTCTATTTCTGGCATCATCACATCACAGATGATCAGATCAGGGATGTGTTCAATGGCCAAGGCAACTCCAGCTTTACCATGTTTCGCTGTGATGGTGTTGTAATGGGGTTTGATGATGCTGACAATGTGATTACGCATATCTTGATTGTCTTCAATCACAAGTACCTGATTGAGATTATCATTGTTGCTGCTTTCATTGTTAGGTGTTTCTGAAATGTGAGCAACGGTCGTTGATTCTGTTGCCAGCTGTGTGACCAATGAGTGATTAGAGCTGGCTTGGGATACATCAATTGATTCTGATAAAGGCAATGTGACGATGAATTCACTGCCAACACCTACCTCACTGATCACCTCTATATGGCCTTGATTGATCTTAACCACTTCTTCAACCACAGCAAGGCCAATACCTATGCCCTCAATCTCTTGGTGGGAATCAAGCCTTTTAAACCTTTTAAAAATGTCTTTTTGTTGTTCTTCGGTCAATCCGGCACCTGTGTCTTTAACCTTCAGCACATATGACGAACCCTCAACTTGAGCAGTCACGTCTACTTGCCCACCTATTTGGGTGTACTTAATCGCGTTAGATATCAGGTTACCCATGATGGCATCTAAACATTGATCGGTGACATGAATATGGGCATTTTCATTTTGTAACAAATGAAGTTTTAGTTTTTTGTTGTGTGCCATATGCTCAAAGGAATCGACCACTGACTGGACTTGACTGGCGGTTTTTTGAGTACTTTTACTCACCTTTTCTGTGTCAGATACTCGGGCCAATTGCAGTAACTGCTCGACCAATGACAACAGACGATTGGCATTGCGGTTGATCACATTCAAAGACTGCACACCTTCGGCATTGTGACCTTGACTAATCAATTCTTTGATGGGACCTAAGATCAATGTTAATGGTGTTCTGAATTCATGCGAAACATTCGAGAACAATTCATTCTTTTTAACCAGTAAAGACTCGACCCTTTGTTTCTGGACTTTTAATTCTCGGGTCTTGTTATCTACCTCAACTTTCAATAAGGCCGCTTGTTTTTTACTGTCTTGGATTTTCTTCTTAATGAATAAAGCAACGGCTAACACAAACAAAATGGCATAACTCAACCAAGCCCACCAACTGAACCAAGGTGCAGGTTTGACTTTGATGGATAAACTTTTACCTTCCTCATTCCACACACCATATTTATTACTGCCTTTCACCTTAAAAGTATAATCACCACTGGGTAAATCGGTGTAAGTAGCACGTCTGTTATCAGCATCTACATAGTTCCAGTCTGGATCGAACCCTTCTAGCATATATGCATATTGATTCTGTTCGGGTGCTGCGTAATCTAAGGCTGCAAACTCAAAGCCCATAACATAATCTTTATGAGATAAAATTATCTCATTTATATAATTTATGGGTTGGTTGATTTGAAAACCGTCATACTCTTTCATTGGTTGGATAGTTTTGTTGAACCTAGAAAGTTTGGATAAGATGATAGGTGGTGGCGTTTGGTTAGCTATAATTTTATCTGGATAAAAAGCATTGTAACCATTTAGACCTGCAAAATACATTTTACCTGTTGATGATATATAACTAGAGTTTGGTGAAAATAACTTGTCTTGTAAACCATCTTCAGTATTGAATATATATGTTTGATTAGTTTCAATATCTAGATTAATTATACTGTCACCAGCACTCATCCATAAGTTTCTGTTACTGTCCTCTAATAAATTGTTGATGTTTTTATGATCTTTCCATCCAGATTGATCTGCAAAGTGTTTAACTAGCTTTTGTTTTTTATCAAATTTAAATAAACCAGCATCTGCGGTTCCTATCCAAGTATTTTCAAAAGAATCTCTTAATACTGTTTGAATCCGTTCAGTATTTAACTGATCTTGAATTGTTTTCATTGCGCTTATTTTGGAACCATCATAAAAAGCGATACCCTTATTGGTAGCAATAAGAAATTCTTTATCGGTTATTTGGTAGGAGCCTCGAACAATACTCTTTTGAAAATAACTTTGCTCTGATGGTACGGCCATTAATTCTTTGTTCTCAATATCATAGTACGCCATCCCTTTACTGGTGGCAAATACAAATGTTTTCGAGTCTCTTTGCGTTATAAAGCTTTTTATTATCAAAGCCGGATCATTTAAAGGGTGGTCAATATTTAAAATCTCTGGCTGCTTATCATTTATTTTTACTAAGCCAATATGCCGGTAACTGACCCAAATGTTATTGCTATTATCCGAGAAGAGAATTGGCAGTTGTGTTTTATCTTGGTTAGGTAGAATAGCTGGCCCCAAAGTAAAGACTTGGCAAGACTTACGTTGTGAATCAACTTTCATAACATTCTTTCGAGTTGCCAACCAGATGTTACCTTTTGAATCTTCTACAAAGTTTTTAATTGTTTCTGATTTTGGACAATTTGAAAAATTCAAAGTATCAGCATTTAACCCAAAATTTATAGCGTTTGAGCTAATAGTAGTCATGCTGCCATCATAATTACCAATCCAAAGGTTTTTATTTTGGTCAATGAATAAAGTAGTTATTGTGTCACTAACAATATTTGAGTTTGAGGTTGAAAAATGTTGAAGTTGAGATTGGTTTGATAATGGGCTTTTAATCAATCCTTTGTCAGTGGTTCCAAGCCACAAGTGTTTTGAATCAGAGATCATAGTTTTGACGATCAGTCCTGATGAACCATGATTCGGATTAGACCATTCTGCAGTAAGATCGTTTTTTGTAAAAACGCCCTGATCGGTAGAAATCAATAAGTTTTGTTTAAAGTCTATATGTAGGTTCCATAAATGAACCGTTTTATCAATCAATGGATAGGTGTAATCAGTGAATGTTTGGTTAGTGACATCAAACCCCATCAGTCGATTTGATGAAGCGATTATAAGCTTATTATTAATGTAAACCATTGAGTCGATAAATGTTCTTGTTTCTTGAAAGGGAAAAAACTGTTGGTCCGATGAATTCAATAGATATAAACCCTCAGTAGAAGCTATCCAAATATTAACACCCACTTTTGCAATCGCAAAAATGGTATCTTCTGTAATTGAGCCTATTCGTTCAGGAAAGTTCGACTTGTGCAAACGGTATGACAATAAACCATTGTTTTTGGTGGCAATAAGCAGTTCATTTTCATTACCGAACGCCATGCTCAAAATTTGAACCGCATTTTTTGATGATTTAGAGTTCAGTTGAATGGGTTTAAATTGGTAACCATCGAATTGGGCAATAGAATTTGTAGATGCGACCCATATTATTCCTTGAGAATCTTGTAGGATTGTATGGATTTTAGTTTTGAATGGGCTTTCAATTGCAGAAAATTGAGCAACAGAACTATTTAAAACAAGTAAGTTACAAAAAACAAATATTATGAATTTGAAGTGAGTCACCATTTGTTGTGTATCAGCATTAAAGACATGACACAATAGTTAACTTTTACAATTAAATCAATACTAAGTTTTCTGAAATATAATGAACGTATGTTAGTTGAAATTTTTCACCAGTATTAAAAAACTCCAAAGGAATCATATAATTGCTTTGGAGTATATATGCAATTTAATCAGCAATTGTGTAGCTAACTATTCCACAGTCAACGCTTGAATCATTGGGATCATCTTTATCAGCATCAACATGAAATCCATATCTTCTTAATATGTCTATAATATCATGATGTGGTGGAAATGCAGGACAACTTACATTTCCAGGAAGTTGTTTTTGCAATTCTGAAATCTCAACACCTTCGTACAAATAAAGACATACAGTGGTCAAAGTCGGAGGATTAGCTTTAGCAGGTGTTACAGGAACTATAAATCCAGTCGCAATAATCACCATAATTAATATCACATGCAAATTTTTCATTTCGTTTTCCTTTAAGATTAAGAGGTTTGTGAATGATAACACTGAATATTCTCTTGACAAGGGCAAAGTTCCTAAATTTAAAAAAATTATCCATAATTTTAAACTTTGTTATTTTGTTATTATATTCATATACTTAAAAGAATTTTAAACGCCGATATTTGTATATTTAATTAACTATCACCCTATTAAATGTATCAATTGAATGATTAATTTTATTCGACAACGCCATTAACAACCGGCGCAGTCGGACCACCTTTTCTTTCATACCCGTCAAGCCTGATAAAACGGTATTTCAAACGTTCTAAGATGGCATACAAGGATGGTATCAAGATCAATGTAATCACCGTTGCGAATAAGATTCCAAAAGCCAATGATACGGCCATTGGAATGATCACTTTGGCTTGTAAAGATGTTTCAAACATAATGGGCAGTAAACCAAAGAAAGTGGTTAGCGAGGTGAGTAAAATGGCCCTGAATCTTTTACTGCCGGCATTCTTAACTGCCGTTATGATGTCTGTACCCATGCTGCGTTCTTTGTTGATGTAATCGACCATCACCAAGGAATCATTGACCACCACCCCGGTCAATGCAATCACTCCGAATATCGACATCATGCTGAAAGTCATACCCAATAATAAATGCCCAACAATGGCGCCCGTGATACCAAAAGGGATCACTAACATGATAATGAAGGGCTGTAGGTATGATTTCAAGGGAATCGCCAATAAAACGTAAATTAAAATGATCGCTGCCAACATCCCTATGCCTAAACTTTTGATCAGCTCGTTCATTTCTTTACTCATGCCGTCCAAATCAAATGTAACCTCAGGATATTCTGGAACTATCGGCATGCCTGGCTTAGGCATCAATTCACCCACTATGGTTTGCGGATCGGCAACTGCTTTATCTACCATGGCAGAAAGTCGTGCAGCACGTTTGCGATTAACCCGCTCAATTGAGTTAGCGGCTTTGCCTAGGTTAATTTCTGCAACTGTATTAAGTGGTAACTCATCGCCTTGAGTGGTGCGAATTCTTAAATCATCCAATGATTTGAGTGATTCACGTGTTTGACGATCATAACGCAACATTACTTTGACCTCGTCATTACCACGTTGTAACCGTTGAACTTCTTCGCCATAGTATGATTGACGGATTTGGCGGCCTATATCACTTTGGCTTAAACCCATTGTTTCTCCCAAAGGTTTGATCGAAAACTCAATTTCATCTTTCCCGGCTTCTATAGAATTTCGAACATCTGATACGCCCTCATAATCGGTCAGTTTAGCAACCAGAATTTCAGTGGCCAACCTCAATTCCTCAGTATCACTTCCCACTAATTTCAAACTCACATCTGGCCCCTGACCAGGTCCGGTCAATGACATGGTACCAACATAAGTTGCACCAGGGATTTCACCTATGTACTCCACCCATTTCTTGAGCATTTCTTTACCGTCAATCACGGTGTTTTCTTCTTTCACCAACTCGACTATGACCTTGCCTGATATTTGTGATTCTATGAATGACAATCGGTGATTGAACACAGCACCACTTTCCATACCAACTGTTTCGCTGACATCTTTATCCAGTCTAACCAATGCTTCTTCAACTTGTGTCAATACCTGCTCAGTTTTTTCTTGAGGTGTGCCTTGTGCCATAGCAAAATCTGCTTGCACAAAATCAGCCACAAAATCTGGCATCATCACAAATCGCACCAAACCATTGGCGATCAACCCCACACTCAATACAAAAATACCGACAAATACTGTGAGCGTCAACCCTGGCCGGCTGATGGCTTTACCAATCGTGGGTCGATACCAATGGTTAATTACATGCTCTAAACCTTGATTGACTTTTCGTTGAACTCGCAACAATGGCCCTGGTTTTTTGGTACCAATGTCATCCGATTTCATGTGTGCCAAATGTGACGGAAGAATGAGTTTAGACTCAACCAAAGAAAAAAGTAAACACAGAATAACCACCCAACCAATGGCTTCAAAAAAAGAACCAAACAAAGTACCTACAAATAACATCGGCGCGAATGCTGCAATGGTAGTTAATACCCCAAAAGTGGCAGGCGTGGCTACCCTTTGTGCGCCAACCACAACATTTTTAAGAGAGTGCCCTTTGTCTTGAATTTCTGAATAAGCACTCTCACCAATTACAATGGCATCATCAACTACGATTCCGAGTACCAAAATAAAACCAAACATACTGAGCATATTAATGCTGATGCCAGTCATCGGTAAAAACATAAAGGCACCCAGAAACGCCACAGGTAAGCCCAACATCACCCAAAAGGCCACTTTTAAACGCAAGAATAAGGTCAGTGTTAACAACACCAACACCGCACCTTGGAGCATGTTACGCTCCATCATATCCAAACGACCACGAACGTAATGCGATGTATCAGACCAAGCAGCGACTGACATGTTAGCGGGCAACTTACCCTGCATTCGATTTACATATTCATTAACCTGATCAGAAATAACCAAGACCGATTCATTTTCCACCGCATTAACCTGAATACTGATGGCAGGTTTACCATCGAATGTTCCAATGTCTGCTGTCTCAACGAAACCATCTTTAATCACAGCCAAATCTGACAGCATTAACCTAGACCCATCTGGATTGGTGCGAATCACTGTTTGTGCAAATTCTTGACCTGTATATGATTGGCCTACTGATCTGAGCAGCACATCGCCACGATCAGTCTTGATTGAACCACCTGGTAAATCAATGGATGCTGCCCTGAGTGCGCTGGCAATTTCATCAAATGTGAGCTGATATTGTCTGAGGGTATTTTCATCTATTTCAATCGCAATTTCATAATCACGACTGCCAACCAATGTGGCCATAGAAACATCTGGTAAATCTATGATGTCATCACGCACATCACGGGTGGCTTGTAATAAATCATCTTCAGGTACATGGCCATATACAGATAAAAATAAAACCGGTTGTTGGATCAGAATTTCACTGATGATGGGTTTTTCAGCTTGTTCAGGAAATGAATTGATACCATCTACTCTATTCTTGATTTCAGCCATAACATTTTTCACATCATAATCACTGCCTATTTCAATGTTTGTTCGAGCAAATCCTTCGTTAGCTACACATGTGGTTTTATCAATACCTTCTAAACCTGTAACGGCATCTTCAACTTTGACACAAATACCTTTTTCTACTTCATCTGGGGCAGCTCCTGGGTAGGCCATACTGATCAGCACTTGATTAACTGAAGTGGCTGGGAACATTTCTTTTTTTAAAGTCAGGGCAGAATATAAACCACCAATAATCAGACATACCATCAATAAATTTGAGGCCACTGGATTACTGGCAAACCAATAAATAATACCTCGGTCCCATTGCTTTTTCATGCGACGTCTCTCATGGCGTGGCCTCACTCGGTTTCAAAGCCACCGCTTCAGTGTTGATTGATTGATTATATTTCCTCAGTTCCATCCCCACTTCCGGTGCTTGAATGGGTGTGGTAATGATTTGATCACTGGCAGTGAGACCTTCTTCAACATAAAAATAATCGCTGGTCTTGTGCGCCACTTGAACTGACTTGATAGCAAGCTGGCCTTTACTTGAATCATCGCTGTTAACATAAACAGCCAGCTGATCATTCGGCATCATCCAGGCACTAGGAACTGCGTACAAACCAGTAAAGCTGGAACCGGTTATTTTCGCTTGCAAAAATGTGTTGAACAGTAAATTGGCTGCAAAGGGTTGTTCTATTTCAGCCACCACATAATTCATCAGGGTTCGACTGTCTTTGCTGGACTCAATTCGCTTCACCGATCCAGATACCAGCGTTTTGTTCTGCTCATTCACAAATTCGACTGGTAATGGGGTTTTTTGCAATGACAAGCTTGTTATATTCAGCTTTTCGATCTCATCATTACTCAAGGGCAAACGCACCTCTCCGACTTCTGTACCTGCTAACGAGCCCAGTTGACCATTCATACCAATAAACTGACCCAAATCAACAGTTTTACTTAAAACAGTGCCATTAAATGGGGCTTTTATTTTGGTTTTGGCTAAATCTCGTTTGGCTTTCAGTAAATCGGCCTCAGCGGCTTTAACATTGGCTTTCGCACCAGCCAACTGTGGCTTGTTTAATAGTAGATCACTGGGCTTTCCTTTTTTTCCAAATGACTGCCAATCTTTGGATGCTTGTTCTGATCTGGCTTGTTCTAAATCCATTTGCGCCTGCGCGCTGGCCAAACCAGCTTCTGCTCTGGCTACTGCCACTTGATAATCAGCGGGGTCTAATGTCACCAACACATCACCTGCTTTAAAAAGACCGCCCACCTTGAACACAGGGTTTAATGATGAAACCTTACCACTGACTTCTGATACCAAGGCGATTTGTCTTCTGGGCTGTAAAGGACCTTGTGAATCAATACTTAAAATCAATTCAGTGGGTTCAATGGTCGCAGTTTCAACCAAAAAACCAACCGGTTTCTCAGGTACTTTCGCTGGTTCGGTTTTCATGCCTCTCATCAAAGACATTAATATGAAAACCACTGCGATGACCAAAATTATCGGAATGATTCTCTTGATGAAGGATGGTTTGTTCGATGTGTCTTGATTGATTTTTTCCATGGTTTTATTCAAATGATCCGACAGCTTATTGTCAAACAAAAGGCAGACACATGCTGTACAGAAATTGTTGTTTAATAGTTACTATTTTAAACGATTGCATGTGAAGGTTGTATAGAACACAAGACCTATTTTTATGTGTTTGATGACTGTACATGAGATTTTCAGTTCAGTGCTCTGTTCTTTTTTTCAAAAAGAGGCACACAAACAGTAAAAAGAATATCAAACTGCATTGGTATAACTGACCAGTCATAATTCCTGGTTCAAACTACCAATCGATTGAATAAATCCTGTATTCGTTGAATTTCAGCTGGCTTAATTCGCTGAAAAATACCAACGGCTACTTGATTTAAACTGTTACTGGCCTGCTGATAAGTTTTTAATCCTGAGGCTGTTAACTTAACCAAACTAACCCTGGCATCTCTGGGATTAACTTCTTTAGATACCAAACCAATCTTTTCCAAAGGGTTCAACATTTTAGTGACACCGGAGGCTGACCGACCCAACGAATCAGCTAAATCAATACGTCGCATCAATAATTGTGGTGATTCATTCAGGTGGTGTAGCACCATGTATTCAATGAACCCAATACCGTGAATGGCCCCTAAGTTACCATCTAGCTTACGAGTGATGGCATTACTTTTACTACACAATTCAATGACCGTCGAACTTTCATCATTAACTTTTTTCACTGTATATCTATTTTCTTTTTACTTGAATAGTGCAGTATATGTAAAATACATACTTTGTCAATAAACTACTATGAATTAAGAAATTTAATTTTGAACCCGTGAGATTTTCAATTCAATCATACGCTCCTCGTCATATCAGCCGAGTATTAGCACGAACTGGAACTTACATATGAGATCAACAGCCCACACCCACCTGTCATTCCTTCCGAAACCAAACTAACTCCAACGTTATTCCAGAAGAGCCTGAGCGAGATCAGGAACTCAGGCTTTCGAAGCACTTGTTTGTTAAGCATATTTAACGCTGAAAAATCGCGCACCTGGATACTGCGGTCAAGCCGCAGTATGACGTGGCTTGTTAGAATATCTTTGCTTTTTCTTCCATATGAGAAGTGTACCTCAACCACCGTCATTCCAGCCGAGCCTCAGGCGAGAGCAGGAATCTCAGTTCGTGGTTTCTCAGTGCTCCACTCACTTTGAATTAATTAAACGACAGAAAACAATAAGAGGATTAAACCCTAACTGCCTTTTTAAAAATACAAAGGAATCAAAAGGATAAAAACGCTCACGGATGAGCCATGGTTTAAAGTAGATTTGTTTAATGCAACATTTATTATTCCACTCAAGTCCAAGCAAACCTCACTATTATTCTTGC
>CALDFB010000334.1 GCA_937942365.1 uncultured Marinicella sp.
AACCTGATGCAGGAATTGGAGAAGATCTCGCGAGTCATCAGAAAAAATGATGAATCGGCACCTCATGAGACTTTAATAGTTATCGATGGTGGTACCGGCCAAAATGCCATATCACAAGTACGTGAGTTTAACAAAGCCAATTCGCTCACAGGTGTGGTGATCACCAAGTTAGATGGTACGCCAAAAGGTGGTGTCTTATTTAATTTAGCCGCTGAATTTAAAATTCCTGTTAGGTTTATTGGTGTGGGCGAAAAATCCACCGATTTGAAAGCATACCGTGCAGAAGATTTTGTTCAAGCCATCATCAGCTAAGTTTGAAATTCAGCCAACAAGTCGTTGCTTGGTACCATCAGCACGGACGTAAAGAGCTACCTTGGCAAAAAAATACCGGGGTCGATAAACCTTATCATGTGTGGTTGTCTGAAATCATGCTCCAACAAACTCAAGTGGTTAAGGTTGTTGAGTATTTTGAACGCTTTATCAAGGCCTTGCCTACACTTGAAGATTTAGCCAATGCGGACGAACAACAAGTACTGGCATTGTGGTCAGGTTTAGGGTACTACAACCGCGCCAGGAATTTGCACAAGACAGCAAAACTTTGTCAACAGAATTACCAAGGCCAACTACCCAATAATTTACAACAACTGATCGATTTACCAGGTATTGGTCGATCTACCGCCGCCGCGATCATGTCCTTGGCGTATGATCAAGCTGAACCCATCATGGATGGCAATGTTAAGAGAGTTTTTTCACGGCATTTTTTGGTGGCAGGAGAGCCCAATAAAAGCAGCACTTTAAAACAGTTGTGGCAATTAGCAGAAAAGCACAGAGCCTTACAAGAGCCTGCCGCTTACACCCAGGGTTTGATGGATTTGGGGGCTACAGTTTGTACTAAGTACCAACCAAAATGTAACCAGTGCCCATTAGTGTTGAGCTGTGAAGCAAAAATAAAAGATGTGATTGAACACTATCCTGAGAAAAAGAAAAAGGTCAAACAAACAGAAGTTGATTTATATGCGTTGTTATCAGTTGATGCAGATAGGGTTGGCTTAGTACAAAGGGATGAAAAAAGTATTTGGCCTCATTTATGGTTTTTGCCTTTATTTAAGGATGAAAAGTCATTAACGAAAAACCATATGGATGCACGACCATATTTTAGCTTGACGCACAAACTCACACATCGTATATTGCAAATTCATGTATTTACTTTGAGTCAACCGATTAAATCATCAACTGTTGAAATGATCACTCGCTCAAAGTTAATTAATCGACCACACCCCAAAGCACTTATTCATATACTTAACCAGCATGATAACCATTAACTGCATTAAATATGGCGAAAGCCAAGAACCGATTCCTTATACACCATACCCAGGTGAGCTGGGAAAAAAAATTCACCAACAGGTCAGTTTGAAATTTTGGCAAGACTGGCTTGCACAACAAACCATGATCATCAATGAAAATCATTTTTCACCTATAGATCCGGATCATCGTAAAATAATTGAAAAAAAAATGGTTGAGTTTTTATTTGAGGGTAAAGATGTTAAACCACAAGGATATGCACCAGATTGAATTGGTTGAATAACTCAGCCGAAAAAATGTCATCTGAGGGAACCTGAGACTAGTCGAAGAACCTCGCAACGTTAACCACTGCCTTGAAAAGCACATCACGCTAAACCAACCAGATCCATCAAACCCGCTCCGCTGCGTTCAGGATGACAAAAAAAACCTGTCATTAATCCTAACAATTTTTTCAATATTGTTTCAAACGCTGGTTTACAAGTCCCTCCTGTATGCAAACAATATCAACAGCAATAACAGAACGGCTAAACCCAAAGAGTTCATAACAGGTACTGAAACAGGTTCAATGATGCCTGTACCTCTTAAATTAACTACCAAGGGAGAATTGGGGTCATTACTGGCAATGGTAAAACTGCTGTTGCTGGCTGTGGCTTCAGTGATATAAATGATCACCATTTGGCAACTATCGCCGTTGCTTAATGTAATGGGTAATGCACCACAATCGGAGAAATCAACATCAAAAGGATTCCCTGCTCCAGTGATTGATTTATTGGGGTTAAATGCAGTGGCTGCGGTCGGTGATGAAATGGCACTGATGACAACATCATCTGCACCATCACTGCTCAGTGTTAAGGTTTGGCTTTGTACTTCATCAACAGCAGTAAACTCAAATACCACGTTGTCATTGCTGGTGCCCAAGATAATTTCACTGCCAATTCCAATTAATGTAAAGCTGTCTGGGCTGGTGGAAGCATTGCTGCTTATTTCAATCGTTTGGCTGAACACACCTGAAGCTGTTGGTGTAAATTGATAGTCTAAAGTACAGTTCTGACCACTGGCTAGAGTAAAGAGTACAGTGCCGCAGTTACCACCTGTGACAACAAATGGTGCCGCTACCTGGCTTAAACCGATGATATTTAATTCCTCAGTACCGGTGTTTGATAGTGTCATCGTTAAGGTGTTGGATGTGGTATTGGTACTCCATGTGCCAAAATCTAAATCAGTTGCACTGAGCTCTAATGTAAACTCAACACCAGTACCGGTTAGTTCAAAAGTATCAGGGCTGGTTGAGGCGTTACTTTGAATTGTGATTATCTGACTGAAGTCAGCCGTTGAGGTAGGGGTGAATTGATACTCCAAAGTACAGTTTTGCCCCATTGCTAGCGCGATTGGGAAGGTGATGACACAACTGCCACCTAAACGAGTAAAAGGAGCCGCTGGCGTGCTGATGTCACTGATGCTTAAATCAGCTGTTCCAGAATTGGATATACTCATTGTTAGGGTGTTGGATGTGAGGTTAACTTGTGTTGGGCCAAAATCCAAATTTGTAGAACTGAGGGTTAATTCTGGTGCAATTCCAATGCCAGTTAACTCAAAACTGTCAGGACTGGTTGCGGCGTTACTTTGAATGTTGATGTTTTGATTCAATGTTCCTGTAGTCGTGGGTGCAAACTGATACTCAAGTGTACAGTTTTGGTTCATTGTTAAAGTAATCGGGAAGGTAGTGGCACAACTGCCGCCAATTCGGGTGTACGGTGCTGCTGGTGTACCTATATCGTTGATGATCAAATCTGCAGTACCTGAATTGGTGATGGTCATGCTTAAAGGAGTTGATGTGTCATTAACTTCAATTGATTGAAAGTCCAAACTTGTTTGGCTGAGTTGTAAGCCGGGTTCAATTCCCACGCCAATTAAACCAAAAGTGTCTGGGCTGCTTGTTGCATCACTTTGAATGTTAATGGTTTGATTGAAGTTTCCTGTAGTTGTAGGGGCAAATTGATATTCTAAAGTACAGTTTTGACTTGGGGTTAAGGCAACGGGGAAAGCACCACAACTTCCACCTGAACGAGTGAATGGTGCCGTTGCTGCGCTGATGTTGTTGATGGTTAAATCAGCGGTTCCTGTGTTTGACAGGTTCATGGTTAATGCCGTTGATGTGTCGTTGACATTGATTGAACCAAAATCCAGGTTAGCTGCGTCCAGTGTTAGCAACGGTTCAATACCCTCACCAACCAACTCAAAAGTATCTGGAGAGCTGCCAGCATTGCTGGTCAGACTTAATGTTTGGTTGAAGTTTCCGGTAACCGTTGGTGAAAAACTGTAGCCTAGAGTACATGATGAACTGGGTGTCAGAACAATCGGTAATGCCGAACAGCTGCCGCTGGTATTCAAAGCAAATGGTGCCAATGCGCCCGTTAATGCAGTGATTTCTACATCAACAAGTCCACTGTTATTTAGGCTTATTTGCCCTTGGTTATCGGTGTTAATCAAGGTGTCAGGAAAACTGACTTGCGCAGTACTCAATGTTAATGCGGCTATTTGACCGTCACCTTGTAAAACTGCTGTGTCAGGTGTTGTGGCAGAGTTACTGACAAAGACTATATTTTGTGTTTGTGAACCAGTCGTTGTGGGGTTGAATTGATAGCCGATGGTACAGCTGGAAGCAGGGGCTAGACTGAAAGGTGCAGCACCACAAGTGTTGGAGTCGATACTGAAGTCACCAGCAGCGGCAGTGACGCTGCTGACATTAAGGTCAGCAGTGCCGTTGTTGCTGACAGTTAAAACAATGGCCGTGCTGGTGGTGTTCACTTCTGTGATTCCAAAGTCTAATGGGTTGGGGTTTAAATTGAGTATGGCTTGTGTACCCGTACCGGTGAATGTGAGGTCGGTATCAGTGTTCGAGCCAGTAGAGTTGGAAGTGATGGATGAAGTACCATTAATCGTGCCTGCAGCCGTGGGTGAGAACTCATAATCTAAAGTACAACTACCAGAAGGGGCTAATACAAACGGTGCAAATGGACAAGTACTAGATCCAGCTTGGGTAATGGTTGTGCTCACGTCTACCGAAACATCGGGTAAATTGCTGATATTCAATCCACCTAAACCAGTGTTGCTGACAGTAACGGTTTGTAAAGTTGAAGTGTTGCCAACTTCAACATCTCCAAAACTAACGGTCAGAGGTGAGACATCAATTACAGGTACGCCCATAACTTGTAAGGTGGCGATAGCTGGGGCTGCTAATGGTACGCCAGTTTGAATCAGGTCTGAAGTGATGTTAGTGAAAGTTGAATCACTGAGTCCTGCAGGAATTTGGACAGTCACATCAAAAGTACAAGTGCTGTTAGCGGCCACTTGACCATTAGAAAAACCCAGTACACTGTTGCCAGTAATCTGTGAGCCTGCACCACATGGGTTTGTTGGTAAAGGTGCAACTGCTGTCAACCCGCTGAGCACAGCTTCCAAGTCATCGGAGAAGCTCAGGCCAGAAATGGTGCTGATGTCATTATTGGTTATGGTAAAGCTTAAAACAGCGGTATCGCCACTGAATACAGGGCCATCAAAAGATTTCGTGAGGCTGAAAAAACCCACCATTAATTCATCTCTGGCAGGATCGCCCATAACAGGCAGTCCTGACAGGGTGCCATCGACTTCAGTGGTTATATTCGGGTATGCTCCTGAAAGAGCGCCATTGGGTACAATCACATCAATACTAAAAATACAACTGTCGCCAACTGGAATGTTGCCACCAGTGAAACTCAATAAATTGGTGCCGGATATTTGTGAACCCAGGCCACAGACGTCATTTAAGGGTAAGCCTGTTGCAACCAATCCACCTAGCACTGCGTCTAAGTCATCTTCAAAATTCAGGCCAGACATATCATCATCACCGCCATTAACCAAGGTGAATTCCAAGCTGGTGGTATTACCAGGTGTGACAGGGTTGTCAGAAAACGCCTTGCTGAAAAAGATTAAGTTATTATCAATGATCAGCGTGTCATTAGAAGCAGGTGTAGTCACAGCCGCGCCTCCGAGGGTTGCTGTGAGTGCAGAGGTGAAGCTGCCATAGTTATTGTTGGGAGTATTAGGCGGAACAGTCAATGAAACTGCAAATGTACAACTGCTGCCAGCTGTTAAGTCGGCACCTACTAAAATAAGGAAAGTGGTACCTGATAAGGATGAGCCAGCACCACAAGGGTTGGTAGGTAAGGGTGCGACGGCGGTTAGGCCAGGGACTACCCCTGGTAAATTGTGAGTAAAAAACATACCTGTTGCATCGTCGGTGCCGAGGTTATCAATGGTGTACTCTAAGATGACCGTATCCCCAGGTAAGGTAGGGTCGTCGATGAATTGGTGGCTGAATTCCAATGAACTGACCGTAAAGGAATCTGTTGCTGTATTGGCAGTGATGTTTTCGCCATTAACCATTGAGGTTAATGCAGATGTGGTGCTGGTGTAACTGCCATTAGCCGCTGCTGTTGGAACTTGAAGTGTGACAGTGAATTCACATACAGAGCCGTTAGAAATTGATCCATTTGTTAAAGCAATCTGTCCCGTACCACTGAGTTGAGAGCCTGTGCCGCAGACATCGTTCAGGGGCAGTCCTACAGCTTCTAAGCCGCTTAAAGTAGCATCTAAATCATGATCGAATGAAATGTCAGTGGCATTGAGGTTACCTTCGTCAAAGCCTGAAATGCGGTATTCAACATCAATTGTGCCACCTGTAGTGACAGGGTCACCATTAAAATTCATGCTTAATTCTGGGATGTCTCTGATGGTTAAATCCGCACTGGCTTGTTTGCCGGTAACGACTTGCCCAGAAAGGTTGGCTGTTATGGCTTGTGTGGTGTTGGTATATGTGCCTGGGGGGGTATTGGATGCTGTGTTTAAGTCAACACTGAACGTGCAGCTGTCCCCTGGTGCTAAGTTGGCACCTGTCATGTTAAAAATAGTTTGCGCAACTACAATGGATGTAAAAAAGTTCGAACCTGCGCCACAGGAACCAGCCGCTGGTAAAGCTACCACTGTTGCACCACTCATAAAGGCTGAAAGGTTGTCTGTAAAACTGATTTCCGTTGCCGTATCAACCACACTGGGATTGGTGATGGTGAATTCCATGCTGGTGGTTTCACCGGGCGTAAGAATATCCGGGGTAAAACTTTTTGTTAGTTGAGGTGCGAAATTAACAAATAAATTATCGGTGGCGATGTTACCATTGGTGGGTTGTCCAGTGACTTGACCTGTGGGTTGAGAGGTTGGGTTGGGGTATACGCCACTAGGAGCCACAGCTGGAACTTGTAAAGTGACTGAAAAAGAACAGGTCTCATTTGGATTTAAACTGGCTCCATTGAGGCTTAAGAGAGAGGTGCCGCTGATTGTAGAACCCATGCCACACACATCATTCAGTGGTAATCCTGTAGCCACTAAACCACTTAAAGTGGCATTTAAATCATTGGTGAAATTAATGTCAGTCACATCAAAGTTTCTGTTTAAACTGGTCAATTCAAACTCCAGAACCACTTCATCACCTGGTAGTACGGGATCATCTAAAAAGGATTGAGTTAATTGGATGTCGCCAATGCTGTTAACCATCAGAACATCTCCTGCCATCCCACTGTCCTCAAGAGTAAAAGATGAACCAATACTGGTTAGGTTGCTGGATGTATTATTTAAACGGCCTCTGGCTTGGGCCAGTACATCAACAGATACTGAACAAGTGGCGCCTGCCATAAGGGCAGGGATTGAATTCGGGGGGAAATATGATAATTGTTGACTGCCTGGGATAGCCGTTATCACATTTATAGGGTCTGGACAGTCTGTAAAGACATTGGCAGGGTCAGCAATGACCATACCCACAGGGAGGTCGTCGGTGAAACGTAAAGATCTCGCATCATTGGTATTTATACTATTGTCAACATTGAAAGTCAGGGTAGAACGGTCACCAAAATTAACTGTACTAGGTGAAAAGTTTTTGGTGAAACCAGGGCGCTCGGCATTTACTGTTAAGTTGGCTGTAGCAGTACCGCTGTTGCCAGCATCAGAAGTCAGATCACCGGTGGTGTTGGTGTAGGTGCCAGGTATTGAAGATTCAATATTCAATCTGATGGTGCAATCGGTTGCTGCTGCAATTCGACCATCTGTGAAAGTAATGGTGCCCCCGCCTTCTGGTGCGACCAATAAGCCATTGATACACTCGGATATGGCTTGTGAAGGTGTGGCGATGATTAAACCGGCTGGTAAGACATTGATAAAAGCCAAATCAGATACTGGGTTCACCGGATCAGTGTTATCAATGGTGTAAATCAAGGTGGTTGTGCTACCAGGGCCTATTTCATCGATGATGAAGCTGGCATTGAATGAAGGCTGAGCCCTCACAGAAAAGCTGAACAACATGGCCAGCAATGTCGTGATTATCAAGTTTTTATGGCACAGAAAATTAAATTGGCTGTTTTTTAGCATTGAGACCTTCCCCCAGAAGTGATTAACACGATTAAATTGTAAGATTCTGTGACATGATACCGTTTTTTTATCAAAAAATAACCTTAAGATTTAAAAAAATATAGTGACAAGGACGTAATATTTTAAGTACCATTGCTTTTAAGCAATTTCAAATTCATGAATTAAGGGGAAAAAATGTATATAAAAAAACGAAGCTTCACTAAAACTGCGCAACTATTAATGAGCTTAACTTTTTTATTAACTGCGATAATGGTTAATGCTCAAAATAATTACTTTGTGCCAAGTGTCAAAGGCTCGGTAGTGATGTTCGGCCCCGCGCCAGCGATTACACTTGACTCAGGTGTTCATTTGATCATAACAGGGCCTAATGATTTTGTTTATGAACAGCAATTTTCTGCAGGTGAACCTGTAGTTTTTAATGCCAGAAATTTTCGCGGTGGAACTCTTGTAGACGGTCAATATTCCTACGAAGTCACTTACTTAACTTTTATCAGGAATACAGGTGCTCGTGGATCTACACCCATAGACTTAGAAGGAAAAGACAATGATGCATTGCGACGAAGTGGTACATTAAGTATTTCTTCAGGCATGTGGTTGAATCCGGCAGCTCGAGAAAATGAGGTGACGCTAGATCAAATTATTAATGATGACTTGGTGGTTTTGGGCTCTGTATGCGTGGGCGCGGATTGTACTAACAATGAAAGTTTTGATTTTGATACGTTGAGAATAAAAGAGAATAATACCCGCATTCGTTTTTTTGATACCAGTAACTCGGCTTCATTTCCAGGTACTGACTGGGAGTTGGTTGCTAATGATTCGACCAATGGCGGAGCCAATAAATTTGGAATCCTTGATCTTGATAACAACAATGAAATATTTGTAGTTGAAGCGGGTGCTCCCGCTAACTCTTTGCTGGTTGATGACAGAGGTCGAGTGGGATTTGGCACCAGTACTCCTCTGTTAGATCAGCACATTCTCAGTGGTAATACGCCAGCAACACGATTCCAGCAAGATGGCTCTGGAGGGTTTCCTTCTCAAATTTGGGATATTGGTGGCAATGAGACTGAGTTTTTTATCAGAGACTTCAGTAATTCACTGGTTCCATTCAGTATTGAGCCAGGTGCGCCATCAGACAGTTTGGTTATTAATTCAGCCGGAGATATAGAAATCACAGGAACTATTGTTAATGTTCCTGGCATCAATTTACGCAATAAAGTGTTGAGTTCTGAAGGGCAGAAGGAGCTCATGGGGTTGCCAGAGTTAGAGTCATACATTGCAACCAACCAAAGCCTTCCAGGATTGGAAAATGCAAGTGGCGACTTGGTTGAGTTACAACTGAAGATGTTAGAAAAAATTCAAGAACTTACTTTGTATACTATTGAGCAAGAAAAACGAATTGCAGAGCTTGAAGCTAAATTAACTGAGCGATAAGCATACATATATTTTGATTTCAAAAGCCGCAAATTCTGCGGCTTTTTAGTTTATTCTGTTGGCTACTTAATCATGAGATCAACTAGATCATTTAATCTGGTGGTTAAATAAATTTAATGAATCAGGATTTAATAACAAACTTTGAATTTATAGTTTGACAGTACCTAAGTCGATTATTATAATTCGCTTTCCTTTTGAGATGTCCCATCTCAGACGTGGTGCGCCCGGATAGCTCAGTCGGTAGAGCAGGGGATTGAAAATCCCCGTGTCGGTGGTTCGATTCCGCCTCCGGGCACCATTCTAAATTGATGCTATATATTGAAAATTCGATATTTTACACATCAACATGTTTTTACTCAGGTAGCAAAAATTTCTGGTTTTTTACATCATTAAACCAAATTAATAATTTTTTTGTTGGAATGATTTTTAGATTTTCTTGATTAACTGAAAGGAACGAATAGAAGAACACCCAGTGAATGATGATTCATGCACTGGGTATGGACTTTCAATTCTTTATTTAATACTTAACCGAACAACCATATGGTGTAGATGAAGTCACTGCAATATCAGTTCCATTGGTCATTGCTGTCAAAGCAGCTGCGACATAATTATTTGCACCCTCTAAGGATTTTGGATTGAATGAGGGTTGATCATCAATGGCACCATCGTATTGAATCATGCCTTGTGCATCGATCACAAACATTTCTGGTGTGGTTTTGGCATCATATAACCGGCCGACTGTACCATCATAATCCAATAATCTGGCAGTTGCTTTAGCGCCTTGCTGTTTAATCACTTCATTGGCTTCTTCAGCTGATGTATGTCCTTGTTTCCCAGGTGCTGATGATAGTATTGATAACCAAATGATGCCATCAGCTGTGGCATCAGCTTGTAGCTTTTGCATGTTGCCGCTGCCGTAGTGTTTTTTTACGTATGGACATTCATGGTTGGTCCATTCTAAGATCACAGTTTTTCCTCTGAAATCAGACAAGCTGTGGCTGTTGCCATGGGTATCCACTAAGGTGAAATCAGGTGCCATCACACCTGCCTTATTAGCCCAAATTGGCATGCTGATAAGTAACAGCAATAATCCATTGATTAACATTTTTGCGTTTTTTTTATTCATAACTATTCTCTCAATACAGTGGCCACATAATTACTGACTATGGCCGTGGTTAAAATTTGCGGTAACACCTGAGGTTCAGGTCTGTTACCAGTTACTGGATCTATTGGGCCGTAATATACGTAGATAGGTACACCATTTCTTTGGTATTTTTCTAGATACTGTGTGATATCTGCGTCAAAATCTGTCCAGTCTCCTTTCAGGTATTGGATTTTTTCAGCAGAAAACAGTTTTCTGGTTTCATCTGTGTTAAGCGCAACCTGTTCATTGACTTGACATGTGATACACCAAGCCGCAGTCATGTTAACGAATATGGGTTCAGTATTGTTTTTTGCAGCAGCATAAGATGAACTGGTAAAAGGCTGCCAATTTTGAATTTTTTCACCTTGGTTTGTTGTTTGGTAAAGGGTATAGAAAGGCCACAAGGAAAGAAACATAAATACCCAGCCAGACCAACGAAATATACCATTATTCTGAGTGAGCCAAATGCCTAGTGCCATGACCACCAAGCCCATTAAAGCAACCAGCACACCATAACTTCCAGCCTGAATACTCAACACCCAAATCAGCCATGCCACAGTAGCTAGCATCGGAAAGGCCAAAAACTCTTTGAACTTAATCATCCATGCGCCCGGCTGTGGCAACCAACTGCGGGTAACGGGAAAAATAGTCAGCAGTAAATAGGGTAAAGCCAAACCAAAACCCAAAGCCAGAAATACAAAGATTGATACATAAAAAGGTTGTACCAAGGCATAACCAATGGCCACACCCATAAATGGTGCTGTACAAGGAGTTGCGACTAAAGTGGCTAGTATCCCTGTATAAAATGAACCCGATAAACCTTGTTGGTCAGCCAATTTCGAACCTATATTGGTCAAACCAGAACCCACTTCAAAAAAACCAGCTAAATTCAAGGCAACTAAAACCAGCAAATAAACCAAGAACATCACAAATAATGGGTTTTGTAATTGAAAGCCCCAACCTATTTGTGCCCCTGCTGCCTTGAACCCGATCAATGCTGATGCAATGACTAAAAAACTCAGTAAAATCCCGAACGTATAAGCCCAGCCATGTAATTTTGCCTGATCTGATGATTCATTTTGCATGTGCACCAGGCTCATTGCTTTTAGAGCCAACACTGGAAATACACAAGGCATCACGTTCAAAACCAGCCCCCCTAATAAGGCCAAGCCAATAGCTAATAACAGCGAAGTGTCGGTATTTTTAGTGCTGACAGCTTGATATGTGGCAGATAGTTGAATGCCATTTCGCTGGCCACTGGGGTCTTGATAAACGATCAAAACATCCGCGGTTGGTATATCACTGGCTAAAATATCTCCTTGGTCTTGCTTGATTGTCCAAAGAGTATCATCATGCTTTACCACAGCCTGGGCAGAATTATTCACCATGCCTCGACTTTTGAAAAATACTTCAATATGACTTGCTTGTGCTGGTGATAATATTGATGCATCATAAGCAGTTGATAACATCACATCGTTACCATCAATGGTATAGTTGGTTGGCCAATTTTGTTGAATAGGTAATTGGTTTTTTGCTTGTTCTATTTGTTCGGCACGAGATGCCAGCCCACCATTTAGGGTTAAAGTAGCTTGATGAAACTCAGGGATACAAATTTCCTCGCACACCAATAAACTGATGTCAGCGACCAGTTCAATAGATCCGTCGGGTAGGTTATTTGGTAATTGTAGTGTCTGGAGCAGAACGACTTGATCCTCATAACCATAATTGGTCATCGGACCAAAAGGTATTTTATGTGGTATGGGCCACTGAATTTCGCTTGCCGAAATACCTTCTATACCTGACCAATGTACTTCTGTAGCTTCACCAGAGTCGCCTGGATTAATCCAATAAACATGCCAATAGGGCTCAATGTTTTGTATCACTCCAACCGTTATGACATCGCCATTACGCACTTCAGTTTGGTCTGATATTAATTCAATTTTGACATATTTTTCTTCAGCTTGAACCACACCAAATGGCAAGTACACCATAGCTAAAATAAATACAAAATATTTAATTAAATTCAATTTAAGCCCTACAATTCCGAAACAACAGTTGTTTAGACCATTCAAAGCCAAATATTATCATTAAAAACTGTGTAAAAATTGTGATGATGGTAAAATTTAATAGCTAAAGGTTATGTGTTTAATACCTATAATATTAAGTATTTTGGTGGCAAGATTTGATATCAATGACAGAGTAGATGAGGGTTTTTTAGTACACATTTCAATGATTAGGCCTGGTCAATAAATTTTTCTTCAAAAAGAGTAAGTTTAATATGGTTTGGAATAATTTGAAATTAGTAGTAAGAAATAAGCGCGGAGACTTTAATAAATGTAATGAATGGGGTCTTTATCAACCCTATCAATTGCCATAGATTTTAAGTTTTTGAAACACCTTAATAAGTAAAATTAATCAGCAAGGTAGGTTAGTCAAGTCAGCTGATTGGTATAGTAACCACCCGCCTTATTTTTGACTTATGTTATTGGTTGCAAGCATTTAAACATTGGTTTATTAATCCGTAACAAAATGATTGTGTGTTTGGGTTGAGAGCTATGCAAGCCCTAAATGCTAAAACAATCTAGTTGACAGTTTGGACCAGCTTTTTGCTGGAGCAAAGAAGTACTTGGTTTTTTACTCATGAATATCGAGAAAGAAGCATCAGCTTCAGTGTGCTATGTTAGATGAGTATGAAGGATACCTTAAAAACAGAAAATCAACTGAAAGTGCAGTTGATTTTCTTCAATTTTTAACCATCAAATATGTCACAAAATTTAGAATAAAAATTTGTATTGATTATATTTGAAAGTTATATTTTGATTATCGGCAAACACATATTTTCCAGCCGATTGAACATTCTCCACCTGGGCCACAAACTCTATTATTAGTACAGGCTCTGCCATAATTGCATTGATAAGGATCGTAAGCTAGCCCAAGTTGAATTAAGTTATTTTCATCAACAGAAATGTTGATTTTGTTAGTCGTTTCTAAATCTAAAACATCAATTAAAATAAATTCATTAGCTTCAACTTGATCTACACCTACACTACCATGTTTAGCTGTTGCTGAACCAAT
>CALDFB010000335.1 GCA_937942365.1 uncultured Marinicella sp.
CTTAAGTGCCATATTTCTATTGGCCAGTTTAATCAAAAATTTACTCACCAACCATGCCGTTCTGACCTGGTCATTTTTCTTTGGGTTGATTCTGGTTTCTGCCTTTTTATTGATTCAAAAGAACAAAAGCAACTCCATAATCAATGTCTTGCTGCTATTAGCAGGGGTTGCCGTGGGCTATATTCTCAGCACCCAAAGTATGGGTGCTTTACCAGGTGGTCATGTTGGTGTGTTTTTGGCTGGTTCAATCGCTATTTGTGCAATGATTCTTCCTGGCATTTCTGGCTCATTGATATTAATTCTATTGGGTAAATATCAACTGATACTTGATGCAGTTGAAACCAGAGATTGGCTTATGCTCTTTATATTCGCCTTTGGCTGCTTGATCGGTTTGTTGGTTTTTTCTCGTTTGCTTAAATGGTTACTCGCTCGGCATTACAAGGCCACCATTTATACTTTAGCTGGTTTGATGCTGGGTACATTGTTTAAAGTTTGGCCTTGGAAAGTTGGTTTACAAAACACGTCTCCATTTACACACAGCGAACCACAGTTGATACCAGCACTGTTGTTAATGGCATCGGCTGGCCTCTTTGTTTGGATGCTATTTAAAATAGGTGTTAATCGAGAAAGCTAATACACTTAGCCACATACTGCCCCAGCCGAGCACATCAACTAGCCTACTCCACCCCGTCATCCCAGCCGAGCCAGTAGGCGAGAGCAGGGACCTGTGCACATAATTCATCAATTTCTATAGCAACTCTATTAATTTACACTTGACATCCAATAGACTACTAATGTAGTCTATACGTAATTAATCAATCATACACATATGAAAGTAGCTGATACAGAACTCATTATTCTCAAAATTCTTTGGGCCGAAGCACCGTTAACCATCGGTCAAATCATCGCTCGTGCGCAACAACAAACCGAATGGCATGACAACACCACAAAAACCATCGTTACCCGATTACTTAAGAAAGATCTAGTCGGTAGAAAAAAAGATGGGAAACAATTCTTTTACAGTCCAATCATCGAACAAAGTGCGGTGGTTGAACAAGCTTCAAATGGATTACTGAGTCGTTTCTTCGATGGCAAGATTTCACCCTTAATTGCCCACTTTGCTGATCAGAAAAAAATCACACATGCTGACATCAAAGAGATTGAAGCCATTTTAGAGGAAATGAAACGTGATGACTGATGGCATGATTGATTGGTTATACCAAAGCACGCTTGACATCAGTATCATCATTGTATTGATTCTACTCATTCGCAACCCTGTGAGGCGATTGTTAGGCGCACACATCAGTTACTGGCTGTGGACGCTGCCCTTGTTACGTTTGATTTTTTCAGAAAAGTTTGAAAGGCCGGCTGTAATCACTGAATACCTACCTATTCCTGCATCAAATGACCTGATACCTGTTTATACAGGCCCCTTACAGCCAAATGATACACAAATTGAAATTGTGACTGCAATATGGCTGCTTGGTTTAATTTTTTGGGTTCTTTTAAAAATAGCCCAAACCATTAAATTTAAATCATTACTCAGGAAATACTCAAAATACATACCAACCGATGCAGTATTAACACCCGTGCTTTCATTGAAGTTCAGTTCAAAAATTAAATTTAAAGAAAGTAGCGCGATTGACGGTCCATTCATTTCAGGATTACTCAATAACACAGTGTACCTGCCTGTTGGATTTTTCGAAGATTACAATGAAAACCAGCGTCATCACATCATTGAACATGAACTGACCCATGCCAAACGAAAAGATTTATGGGCACAGTTTATGGCCGAAATATTTAAAGCCATATTTTGGTTCAATCCTTTGATTCATATAGCTTGGAGTAAATTCCAAGAAGACCAAGAACTGGCCTGCGATCATCAAGTTTTAAAGCATGCGGACCATGAAACCAGGCATGAATATGGCATTACACTCAGCAAAGGATTAAGTGCTTTGCTTACCCCCAATTCATTGACATTTTTCAACCACAAACATGAACGTTTTATCATGTTATCCAAACATAAAAACAACCTGCTTATCACCTTTGCTGGAATGATTATCATCATTGCCATTGCGTATGTAATGTTAACTAAAACCCCCATATCCCTTAAACAAAAAAGCATAGATAAACATGGCCAGATAGTTAGTTTTAATTTCAAAGGCATTCCTCTAGAGTCAATTGCGATGTTAATGTCAGATGCGACGCCAGGTAAAAAGAAATTTATAGGAAGCAGTCTACTACAAGGAAAGTTAATTACTGCTGATGCCATTGAGATTCATGCTTTCGACTTTTTTGACGCCTTACTCAATGACCATGGCTTAAAAGTTAATCGCCAAGACAATGTCTGGCAATTTTCAAAATTATAAAACCATTTTTTTAATTCAATTACAACAACAGGAAAACAAAAATGAAAAACATCTTATTAACTTCATCTAAAAAGTACAAAAAAATGGCTACATTCATCGTATTTGGCTTACTGAATACAAACTTTGCCCTAGCCGAATCCATCACACCTGAAGATGTACATATACCTGATTGCGGTAGTGCAGATGAATCCACTGATAAAGTCAGTTTTGACTTTAATGACATAGAATTAAAATCAATCGTTTCTTTAATCAGTATTTCGAATAATATGGATATCAAAGGCAGCGATTTACTGGGAGATGCAAAAGTAACCATTGCGGCGGACTGTGTTGATGCGACAGCATTTACGATGGGTTTGTTGTTAGTTCATGGATTCGACCTGGATGCTGATGAAAACAGTTGGGTAATTACAGCTAACTAAAATTCAAGTCATGGGCTTTCTTTATATATAATATTGAAAGCCCATTTTTCACTGAGAACAGCTTGAAAACATTTTACTGGTATGATTTAGAAACCTTTGGTATCAACACACGCTATGATCGGATCGCGCAATTTGCAGGTATCCGTACTGATGAGCATTTAAATCTTGTGAGCGAACCTGATATGTTTTACTGTCAGCCCACTGATGATTACTTACCTGACCCATCCAGCTGTTTAGTGACAGGCATAACGCCCCAAATTTGTGAAACAAAAGGGTTGGCTGAACATGAATTCGCTGCCAAAATCCATGAAATACTCAGTATTGAAAACACTTGTGGCGTTGGTTACAACAGTATTCGTTTTGATGATGAATGTGTACGCTCCTTGTTTTATCGCAATTTATATGACCCTTACCAACGCGAATACTTGAACGGTAATTCTCGCTGGGATTTGATTGATATTGTTCGAGCCACCTATGCATTAAGACCAGAGCACATCAAATGGCCCATGCATGAGCCAGGTAAGCCCAGCTTTAAACTAGAAGACTTGGCTCAGGCCAATGACTTGGTTCATGAATCGGCCCATGATGCACTTTCTGATGTTGAGGCGACCATTCAAATGGCCAAACTGATTCAAAAGAATCAACCAAAGCTGTTTGACTTTGCGCTTAAGTTAAGAATTAAAGACAGCGTTCGCAGTTTACTGAATTGGCAGTTGTTACAACCCATTGTTCATGTATCTAATAAAATTCCAGCTGAACGGGGTTGTTTGGCTCTGATGTTACCGCTGGCACAACACCCCACCAATAAAAATGGCATCATCTGTTACGACTTGCATTATGATCCAGCAGATTTACTGAACCTTTCAATTACTGACATCCAAGATCGTTTGTATACGCCACAGGCAGACCTGCCAGAGGGTATTGAACGGGTCCATTTGAAAACCATACACTTGAATAAAGCGCCATTTGTGTCCCCTATTTCGGTTTTGAAAGGTGTTAATCTTGAACGCATAGGTTTAGACTATGAACGCTGTCAAAAACACCTGTCTCAAATAAAAGACCAAGCAGTTGGTGTTGATAAAAAAGTCGCTGAAGTTTTTAACCAGCCTTTTAACAGCACAACTGATGATGTAGATGAAATGATATATGCTGGCTTTTTTAGTTTCAAAGAACGTGCCAAACTGGAATCAATTCGTCAATTACCTGCAGATCAAATTCCCTGGGACATTAATGCTTCTCCAGGTGATGATTTTGATGACCCTCGAGCTGCCACATTAATTCAACGTTATAAAGCCCGCAATTTTCCCGAGTCACTTAACGATGAACAAAAACATCTGTGGCAAAAAGATGTTTCTGCACGATTAGAACAAAGGTATGGTGATGAATTCGCTGCTTGGTTTGATCATCTTAATGCCATACGTGAACAAACTGACTCAGAACGAGATCATGAGATATTGGATCAAGTTGAACAGTTTGTCCTTGATAAAACGATATGAAGCTTGTGATGGAAAAATCAACGCACCGGAGAAGTCCGTGTTTGATCAAGCGGTAAATTGGCACGGTAGCGCTTTTTGGTTGAAACCATCAAAAAACGAATCACCATATATAAGAAAAAACCCACCGCAACAACATATATACCCCAATGTTTTAACAAAATCACTGGGGAGCCTTT
This sequence comes from uncultured Marinicella sp., assembly GCA_937942365.1. GTDB lineage: Bacteria > Pseudomonadota > Gammaproteobacteria > Xanthomonadales > Marinicellaceae > Marinicella. The sequence goes on from CALDFB010000335.1 coordinate 4,461, forward strand.
CTCTACTCCCTGGATATAATCCCATAACATCGGCAAGGCACCAATCATGGTAATGGTCATCGCCACATAACTGAACATTCTTAGTTTATACATGCGATCCCGAAACAACCGCTTTTGAAATAACTTAACTTGTTCTGGGTCTGCTTCGGCCTCGGGGTTTCGGCTGTAATTACATTTTGGACAAACTTTGGCAACTGACGACATTCTGGTACGACAGGCAGGACATTTGACTAAGGCCATAGTAACTCCGATAAATAATTTAAGATTATAGCAATTCTGACATGAATAATTAATCAAAACCACCTATCATAAGAATTATTATACTAGGTGAACAAACCGATAAGCACTGATGAAAAGAAAAACCAAAATTGTGGCCACTTTGGGCCCTGCCAGCCAGGAACCTAATAAAATTGAATCACTGATTAACGCAGGTGTGAATGTTTTCCGTTTAAATTTTTCTCATGGAACTGCCGATGACCACCTGAACAACGTCAACAACATCAGATCAGTGGCCAAAAAACTGGGGGTTATTGTTGGTATTTTACAAGACCTGCAAGGTCCTAAGATTCGAGTAGGTAGATTCACTGATGGCCCAATCACATTGACTCAAGGACAGTCCTTTGCCTTGTTCCCAGATAAAAACAAAGCAGGTAACCAACAAGGCATTGGCATCAGCTATGCTCAGTTACACCAAGATGTAGCTGCTGGTGATTCATTACTGATTGACGATGGTAAATTATTACTTGAAGTTCAAAGCATTGAACAAGATGTCATTCACACCACTGTTATGCGCGGTGGCATTTTGAGCAATAAAAAAGGCATTAATGTGCCAGGTGCTGACCTCAGTATTGCAGCTGTGACCAACAAGGATATCAAAGATATAGCCATTGGCGCAGAATTAAATGTAGATTGGGTGGCATTGAGTTTTGTCAGAAGTTGTGATGATTTGTTGCTGGCCAGAAAACACCTTGAACTGAATCATTCAAAAGCCAAATTAATGGCAAAAATAGAAAAACCAGGCGCCATCCGAAATTATAAAGGTATTCTCAATGAAGCCGATGGCATCATGGTTGCTCGAGGCGATCTGGGGGTTGAACTTTCAGCAGAGAACGTTCCCATGTTACAAAAAAGATTGATCCGAAAAGCACGCCGTAAAGGTAAGCCAGTCATCACTGCCACACAAATGCTGGAGTCTATGACAGAACAAGCCATACCGACCAGAGCTGAGGCTAACGATGTGGCCAACGCCATTTTCGACGGCACCGATGCAGTGATGTTATCTGCTGAAACAGCCACTGGACAACACCCCATCAAAGCAGTTGAAACGATGGATCGCATTGCCAGAACTGTTGAAGCTGACACTGATTACAGAAAACGCATGATTGAACGCAAGTTCAAGGCTGAAAAAAACACCCCAGATGCCGTGTCGTCTGCTGCCTGCCATATTGCAAGAACCCTGGCAGCGGAAGTCATGTGCTGTTTTTCTAGCTCTGGAGCCACTGCATTGCGGGTTGCACGAAATCGAATTCACACTGATGTTATTGCCATTTCACCATCCATTAAATCATGTCACCAATTGACTGTATCTTGGGGTATTAACCCTGTATTGAACAATGATGCCAGTAGCAGTGATGAAATGGTGGAAATAGCTAACCAAGTTATCATCGCCAATCGAATGGCCAAGCAAGGAGATCAGTTTGTGGTCACAGCCGGTGTCCCCTTTGGGCATTCTGGCACCACCAACTTGATCCGAGTTGAAACTTTGGATTAAGAGTAAGGTCATCGCCCAATTATCAACCCCGTGTTTGTTTTTATGCGAACATGGCCACCTCAAATTTGATTGATAAAAAAAGACTGTAATGAATTTGAAATTATTTTAACGACAACCAGGTCTTCTGATAGTGAGTTCACCTGCCTATATTTCTTGATAATTTTCACATATACACAACTGGCAGCAGTGTTAACATAGCAAAGGTATTTTTAATTAATTTTAACTCAGAACCCTCAGAATCAAAAAGTATGTCAGATAAGCTAACAGAGCCCAACCTCAAAGTTGAACCCAAACACACTACATCCATCCAGCAAATCATTGATTCAGTTGGACAAAAAATATTAGATAAAGAACAACCAATTAAAACCATCATTGCGGCCCTCATAGCTGGCGGGCATGTATTATTGGAAGATCTACCAGGGTTGGGGAAAACCACTTTGGCCACCGCCATAGCTCAGGTTTTTGGCATGGGCTATAACCGCATTCAACTCACTTCTGACATGATGCCTAGTGATGTTTTAGGCGTCAGTATTTATGACGCATCTAACCAAACATTCAGTTACCACAAAGGTCCAGTCTTTACTCAATTTTTATTGGCTGATGAATTGAATAGAGCCACACCTAAGACACAAAGTGCCCTACTTGAAGCGATGGCAGAGAATCAAGTCAGCATGGACGGAAAAACTTATCCATTAGACGAAGTCTTTTTTGTTATGGCCACCCAAAACCCGATAGACGAAGCCGGCACTTATGCTTTACCCCAATCACAATTGGATCGTTTTTTGATCAGTTTATCATTGGGTTATCCAGATCATGAGAGTGAACGAAAGCTGTATGAATCTAGCTATTTAAACCAATTCAAAGAACCCTTGATTGCGATCAGTTCTCCCTCTCAGTTATTAAGCTGGCGACACCAAGCCAGTCAAGTACATGCCAGTGAAGAGGTACTGAACACACTACAAACTTTAATTCTAAAAACCCGAAGCCATGGAGACCTCCAACATGGGCTTTCACCCAGAGCTGGCTTATCCATGTTTAAACTGGCCCAAAGTTTTGCCTTGATGGCACAACGTGATTTCATGACCCCGGCAGACATTCAACATGCTTTTTATCCTGTATGTCGTCACCGTCTACTGACCCTTGACGGCCAGGCAGCTGGTAATTTAATCACTGATATTTTGCATGATACCGAAATTATTTAAACGTAAGCTGAACAATTTTTTCAACCGTCGCGGCAGAGAAAACCTGCCTGTGGTTTTTGGTTGGCGACGCATCTATGTTTTACCGAGCAAAGCCGGTTGGTTTTTTTCAGTGATTTGGTTTTTGATGATGTTGGCAGGTTTGAACTTCAATAACAACATGAGTCTGATGTTGGTTTTCTTGTTGTTTGGTTTGGCCCAAGTCATGCTGCACAAAACATTCTTTAATATGCGTAATGTTCGTTTAGAACAAATCAATGCTGAACCGGTGTTTCTGGGTGATGACATCACATTAAAAGTGTTAATTGCTGCCGATCATGAAAAATGGCAAATACGCACTGAAAACCTGCTCAGTACAGATGTATGCAATATTACTGACCAGTGGGGTAAGCTCAAGCTACTGATGCAAAGTAAACATCGTGGCTTGCAAGCTGTCAATCGCATTAAATTACTAACACGTTTCCCGCTGGGTCTGTTCACTGTTTGGGTATATTGCTTGCCTCAAGAATCAGTGATGGTATACCCTAAACCTGAATCACCCTGTCCAGATTTTCCAACCCATGGTGGACAAGAAGGCGGAAAAAGCAGCCAAAACAAAGGAGAAGAAATCAATGGCATCAGACATTATCGACCAGGTGACCCCATTCGCGACATTGCTTGGAAAAAATCAGCTCAAGGTGATCAAACATGGGTAAAAGAATTCAACCAAACCCAAGGCAAACACCTGTTGTTTGATATTTCTCAAATAACCAATGGCACCCTTGAAACCAAGCTCTCGCGGATAACTGCCTGGGTCTTGGCTGCAGAAAATCAAAACGCCCAATACCAAGTTTTGCTTCCCGGTTTTGATTCTGGCATGAGTTCTGGTGACCCACACAAACACCATTGCTTAAGCGCTTTGTCTTTATTTCAGTCACCTGACTCACCTCATTCGAAAGGAGGTGATTCATCGCCCGTATAAAGTCACAACTGAGCTTAAAACAATTGTTTTGGATCACATTTGCGGTGATGCTGGCGGTATTACCTCAGCTGTATAGGTTACCGATCTGGTTTTTACCTATGAGTATAATCGTGGTGACTTATCGATTCTATGCGCAATTGCATCATGTTAAAAAAACCTATAACATCATATTGATGTTGATTGCTGTAATCGCTTTGATCATGATCATTTACAGCCAGGGATTTGGCTTATCGCGAGAGATCAGTGTAACCATCTTAATTACCATGACTGTACTCAAGTTGTTAGAAACTTATTCCATGCGTGATGCATTGTTGGTGGTGATGCTGTGTTATTTCGTTACCATGACTCGTTTTTTATACTCACAAGACCTGTTACTGATATTCTACTTATTTGCTTCTGCCTTTGTGACCACCCATGCCTTGTCAGTTTTGAACTTTGAAAAAACCGACACATGGTTCGATCGCAAACAAATGAAATCAACCGCATCTTCTTTGACCCTGGCCATTCCTTTTGCTGTGTTGTTTTTTCTGGTCTTTCCACGCTTAGGTTCTCCCATTTGGGGCTCGCCTGACATTTTTGGAGAAGGCAAAACCGGTATCAGCGACACCATGAGTCCTGGCTCCATTGTTGAGTTGTTCATGGATGACTCACCCGCATTCAGGGTTACTTTTAAGTCAGGTAAAATTCCCAGCAACAACAAATTATATTGGCGTGGCCCTGTACTGTGGAATTTTGATGGACGAACATGGGCCAGAAAAAAATCAAGCAGCCTACGTAAAACAATTCGTAATTACCCAACTGATGAGGTCGTTGAGTATCAAGTGGAATTAGAAAGTACCGGACAAAACTACATGTTTGGACTGGATTATGTAACCCGCGCTCCTGACAGTGCTTTTTTATTACCTGATTCCCTCATGTATTCAACCACGAAAATCAATCAACTTAAATATTATGATTTAAAGTCATTGCTCTTAGACCGTTTCTATCAACCGCTGTCACAATCAGACAAAACATTGTTATTAGCCTACCCTCCACAACAAAACCAACAAACCTTAGCTATGATGCAAAACTGGCGTGCCCAGGGTAATGATGATTTACAAGTTATCAATCGCGCCTTACAGTGGTTCAATCAAGATGAATTTTACTATTCCTACACCCCTCCGCCACTGGAAGGTGAAGTCATTGATGCTTTTCTGTTCGACTCCAAACGAGGCTTCTGTGAGCATTATGCCTCTTCTTTTGTGATCATGATGCGCATGGCTGGCATCCCTGCACGTGTGGTCACCGGTTACCAAGGTGGGGTTGATAATGGTGATTACCTTTTAGTTAAACAATCAGATGCACATGCTTGGGCGGAGGTTTATATTGAAAGCACAACAGAAACCAATGAACAACCCGGTTATTGGTTACGAGTTGATCCCACATCAGTGGTCGCTCCCGAACGGGTCGAAAACGGCGCCAGAGAAATCATGGACTCAAAACGCAATGCTTTTGATTTTGAATGGTTAAAAAACTTCAGAGAATCCACTGATCAATACCGATACAAATGGAACAAATGGGTTAGAGATTTCAATGTCAGCAAACAAGAGGCCTTATTCCGCGCCATTGGTATTAAACACCGTGATGGTAAATCATTGGCTTTGATGATGATTGGCATTTTATTTATCACTGCCTTGTTAAGTTTAATTCCATTGTGGTGGCTCAAAAGAAAACGTTATCACTCACTACAAAAATTGTATTTAGAATTTGTCAGGCTGACAAAAAAATCTCCAGAAGTTTATGGCACTCATCAACAAGGCATTGAGCCCTTTGCGGAATACATGATAAAGACCTACCCACAAACTCAACCCTTGGTGGAACATTTTGTATCCACCTATTTACATGCCAGATACAGTAAAAATCCAATCAACCAACAGAAAAAATTATCTCACCTTTATACCACTTTACAAAAAATTAAATCCAGCATGTAATTTCAGAACTTTTGTGATCTAAATATCATTCAAACCTATTCATGAATAAAGAGTCTATATGTCCTGTAGACTCTTTATTTTTCAACTATTTTTTCCTAGAAAATTGTACTAAATTACTATATAGGCACCAGACCTAATAAATGCAGCCACAACATCAGCTTCCATTTCATAAGTGACACCGTCAATCACTACTGTAATTTTACCTGAGCCAAGATCCAGTAATTCTCGAATTAATAAATATTGAAATGAAGAATCCCAATTAATAGGTCCAGGAACCATAGATAGAGAAACTACATTTGACTGCGGGTTACTGTTATTTATTGAAGGAGCGGTAACTGCAAAATCTGACATCCTAATAAAACGGTCTATTGAGACTGTGCCTTCAAACTTAAAATAACCATTACTGATGCCATCCACTCCCCACCTAGCAATTCCTTGATCTTCATCTAAAGCTAAAAAGCCATCATCATATCTCATCAAATTCTTGAAAGGCCTATAACCATTACTTATTTGTAGTTCGCTTTTTTAGAAAACAACAAGCTGCTGATCGACAACAGCAATTAGGTTTCTGCTGTCTCTTAACTCTAAAGGACTACTTGGATCTAATATCAATTTAGGCTCAGTAGGTCCTTGTCTTAGCATCAGAGATTTGAATACAGGTATTTGGCCCGATTGATGAGTAATAAAGCTCTCATCAAGCTTTTCTAAATTAACAAGCTGCAACTGCGCTTTGAGTTGAAAACTTGTCAAAACTAACAAGATTATCAGTGTATAAATTTTTTTCATTTTTAACTCCGTAATATATCTATTTAAAAAAACAATTCACAGAAGTGAACCATTCATATATTAAGTAGTTCTCTCAACTTACGTTAGTGACAAAGTATGACTTCTACTGGTCATTTGATGACAAGTATTTACTCAACATGAAATTTACATGAAATGTCATAAAAAACTGTTAATCTCAATTCTG
>CALDFB010000336.1 GCA_937942365.1 uncultured Marinicella sp.
ACACATGATTTTGGCTTTAACGGCTTCACTAACCGCTATTTTTAGCCCCATTGTCTTTGCTCAAAATAAAGATATGTTCACGGAAGAAATAGTGATTCCACTCAGTAACCCAGGTCAAATTGGCACCTTAGAAGTCAATCAAATATTTGGTGGCGTAAAAGTCATTGGATATGATGGACAAGAAGTGATTGTGACTGCCATGCAGAAAAAAATGAATTCAACCAGAAAAATGAAAAACGGTTTACGAAAGATTGAAAATAACTCCATGGCCTTGGCCGCTGAAGAATCTGATAATTACGTTGAAGTAGAAGCCCAGAATTTTGGTGGTGGTAAACACCAAAGCATGAATTTAGAAATACAAGTGCCCAAAAACTTCAACTTGAAACTCAGTGGTGTAAATAACGGCTACAGCGTAGTCGAAAATGTCAATGGAGAATTTGAAATCAGTAATGTGAACAATGACATCACCTTAATTGGCGTGTCAGGTTCTGCTGTGGTAGATACAGTTAATGGTGAAGTTAAAGCGACATTCAACCAAGTAACCCCAGGGAGCCAAATGGTGCTGACCAGTTTCAATGGTGACGTTGATTTGAGCCTACCCAGCGATGTTAAAGCGGATTTTAGACTCAGAACCACCAATGGTGACATTTTTACTGGCTTTGATATTGAATTCGATACCACTGAACCAGTTGTTGAAAAAGATTCCAGCAAAAACTCTTATAAAGTCAAATTAGAGAAGTGGGTGTCAGGTGCAGCTAATGGAGGTGGTACAGAAGTTACATTGAAAAGCCACTCGGGAGATTTAATTGTCAGAGCTGTGGATTAAATGATGAGTTGAGCTCGAAGTATCATTGTAGTTCTGATAATAATTAAGCGAATTATATTATTTTCTGATTCGCTTTTTTAATGCCTTCTAGCCTATATCACAGTTGAAAATTGTTACTGTATAATTTGAAGTTTATTTTTGAAGGTTGATTCATATCAACCATTACATAAACGCCGAGGGAACCTCCATGACACCTAAACTCAATTCTATATTAATCGTTTTATTTTTAACATTATTCAATGTTGGGCTAATGGCAGAACCCGGTTATTATCGCTCCCCAGCCATATATAATGATACAGTAGTGTTTACCGCTGAGGGAGATTTATGGCTAGGGAACATCCAAACAGGTGATACCAGTAGGTTGACTACTCATCCAGCAGAAGAAAAAGAGGCAGCCATTTCTCCTGATGGTCAACATGTTGCTTTCAGTGCCAATTATGAAGGTGCCATAGAAGTCTATGTCATACCTGTCAAAGGTGGCGTTGCTAAGCGATTAAGCTTTGAAAATTCAAGGGTAAGTGTTCAAGGTTGGACCCCATCTGGTGAAGTGATGTATAGCACCAACAGCAGGCTAGGCACGCCAGGTAGTTGGAGTTTGATTACGGTTGACATTGAAAGCCTCAAATCACAGCAGTTACCTTTAACCGACGCCATAGAAGGCTCCATTGATCCCAAAGGTGAATATGTATATTTTGTTAGATTCGGCATGCAAGTGTCTGCCGATAATGTCAAAGTATACCGAGGTGGTGCTCAAGGTAAGTTGTGGCGCTACCGATTAGGGTCTGACCAAGAAGCAACACAATTGCTGGTAGGTCATTCAGGTTCGATTCGTGAACCCATGGTTGATGATAACAGCTTGTACTTCATCAGTGATGCCAGTGGCACCGATAATATTTGGTCATTACCACTGGACGCTGGATTACTGGCAGGAACGGCTGAACAAGTGACTGAATTTAATACTTGGGAAGTTCGGACAGCAAAATCAGCGATCAATACATCAATACCACAAATGGTCTTTCAACATGGCCCAGATATCAAACTATTGAATTTAACAGATCAATCTGTGCAAAAATTGGAGATGTCATTGGTAACTGATTTTCCGCATCTACGAGAGCATTGGGAAAACAAACCTTTGAAATTTTTAACCCATGCCAGCATAGCTCCTCAATCTAATCAGGTTGTTTTAACTGCCAGAGGCAAAGTGGCAGTCGCTGGGGGAGCAGAGGCAAGATTGGTAGAAGTTGAGACAGGCGATGAATCCAGAACCAGAAAAGCACTCTTAAGTCATGATGGTCAGTGGATCTATGCGATCAATGACAGCAGTGGTGAACATGAAATTTGGCGATATGCTGCTGATGGTAGTGATCAGGCCAAACAACTAACTGTTGACGGTGACGTTTTCAGGTGGGGTCTTTATCTGTCACCCGATGGTAAATGGCTGGCGCATGATGACAAAGTAGGTCGTTTGTTTTTGTTGAATCTATCAACCGGAAAAAATAAAAAGATTTTAGATGATAATATTGGCATCAATGCTTATCGAGATGTGGTTTGGTCTCATGACAGTCGGTATTTAGCCATCACTCGTAACCATGTCAATGATTTACGCAGCCGAATTCAGTTATATGACGTGGGTGGTGGCCAAACCCAAGTATTGACTTCAGATAAATATGAATCTTATTCTCCAGCATTCAGTGTGGATGGTGCTTGGTTATATTTTTTATCTGATCGTAACTTTAATGCCAGTCCAGGCAACCCATGGGGCGATCGTAATACAGGCAGTCAATTTGATCGAAGGGCAGAAATTTATGCTTATGCATTGAATGAAAAAAGTCGTTTCCCTTTTCAAGAAAGCCATGAGTTGGTAAAAAAATCATCGAATGATGAAAAACAAAGTAAAGATCAAAAAAAACCAGTTAAACAAGCTAAGGTTCAGTGGCAAGGCTTGAAAGAACGTCTGTGGCAAGTACCTGTGGCTGCTGGAAATTACTCCAAAATGTTAATTAATGAGCAGTTTATTTATCTCAGTGATCTAGTCAGAGAGCCTGAGAGCAAACCTGAAATCTTGTCACTAAAAATGGAGTATCAAGCCAAACCCAAGAAGTTCACTGATAACATCGCCGATTTTCAACTCAGTAGTGATGGAAAGACAATGATGGTGCGCAAGGCAGGTGGGGATAATGCCCATATCTTCCTGGTCCCAGCCACTGAGGCTTTTCCCAAGGAAGCCAAAGAGTCTCAATTAGTAACCAATACCTGGCAAATGTTACTTAATCCGAAACAAGAGTGGCAGCAAATATTCTTTGACACCTGGTTGATGCACCGAGACTCTCTGTTTGATGTCAATATGCGAGGTTTGGATTGGCAAGCGGTACATAATAAGTACAAAGTATTATTGAATCGAATCACAGACCGATATGAATTGAACGATGTGCTAAGCCAAATGACTGGTGAGCTCAATGCTTTGCACTCTCAAGTTCGTGGAGGAGATGTTGCGATTGATCCAGACAGTCCCAAAGCAGCGTCGCTGGGTGCAGTTTTGGAACAAAGTAAAAATGGAGTGGTGATCAAACAAATTTATCAACATGATAAAGAATTACCTGCTCAAGGTTCCCCTTTGGCATTGGCGAGCGTCAATGCCCGTGATGGTGATGTTATTTTGAAAGTCAATGGCGTGGTAACACCTACCTTGGCTTCTTTGGGTCGCCAGCTGAGAAATCAAGTCGGAAAACAAGTGTTGTTAGAGCTTAAAAGAGCTGGCAATATCCATCAAACCATAGTGAAGCCAGTGACCACTCAGGATGACTATCGTTTGCGATACCAGCATTGGGTTGACAGCAGAAGAACAAGAGTTAATAAAAGCATTCCTGATATTGGCTATTTGCACATTCATGCCATGGGAGGTCTTGACTTTGCTGACTTTACGCGTGAGTTTTATGCTGTTTATGACAAGCCTGGGTTAATCATTGATGTACGTCGCAATCGAGGTGGCAATATTGATAGTATGATTTTGGAAAAATTGTTGCGTCGCAATTGGATGTATTGGCAAGCCACACGTGGGCCAGCCAATGCCAATATGCAACAAACATTTGGTGGGCACTTGGTGGTATTGGCAGATCAATTCACCTATTCTGATGGCGAAACCTTTACAGCTGGTATAAAAGCCATGGATTTAGGTACGGTTATAGGTAAACAAACAGCCGGTGCAGGCGTTTGGTTGTCTGGTAGGAATCGTGTTTCAGATAACGGTATATCTAGGGTGGCAGAGTATCCGGTTTTTGATGTCGATGGTAACTGGGTGGTTGAGGGACATGGTGTGACACCTGATGTTGAAGTCAGTAATTTACCCCATGCCACATTCAAAGGTGCAGATGCACAGTTAGATGCGGCTTTGAATTATTTGCAACAAAAATTACGTGATGAACCGGTGAAACCATTCAAAGCCAAGAGTTTTCCAGCTGTTGATCAACCTGCTAAAGATGTCAATAAAATAGAGTAATCAGCATTAAAAGCTGGGTTAATAGCCACTAGAAAGGCCACATATATAAGTGGCCTTTTTACTTACAGTATTTTACTTAAACGTTTTTTAATACATCTGAACCAAGTGATTCTTTTTCGGAACCTTGATTCTTCATGAGATGGGAAAGGGCTGAAAGCCTCTAAACTCTCATCAATTGTAGTTGATGTTATTCTGTTTCTGTCACTCATAAAATTCACATTAGTTTTTATCTCACCTTGTAAGTTTAATGAAATAAATAGAGTAAAACACCCAAAATGTCAAAAGCAATTCTAAAGATAAATTGAATAGTTTACCCAAAAGCTGTTTTTGAAGTGATTTTGGTACTGATGAGTGCTTACATTTGAAAAATGTTAAAATAACAGTGGGTTAGTTTCAGGGTTTTATTCTATGTCGCAATCAATTGAATCAACATCAACACTGTTGTTAAAAGTAAAGAATGGAGATTCAGCTGCTCAGGAAAGGTTGTGTGCAACTTATATCCCTATTCTAAGCAAATGGGCCCATGGCCGCTTGCCCGCTTATGCTCGGGAACTATCAGATACCGATGATTTGGTGCAAAACACTTTAATCAGTGCATTAAGAAACGTGCACAACTTTGAGTCGGTCAGAGAAGGTGCCTTTCTTATTTATTTGCGCAAAGCATTGTTGAATCATATTCGCTTGGAAATTCGTCGCAGCCATTCGGCCATCAAAGATAACTTAGAACAAGCGAGCAACTCAGTTGACCCCAATGCTTCCCTACTTGAGAACGCCATAGGCTTGGAAACCCTGGAAAATTACGAAGAGGGTTTGATGAAGTTGAGTGAAGTTGAAAGAGAAGCCGTTATTTTGAGGGTTGAGTTTGGTTTTGAATACCTAGAAATTGCTGCTGCTATTGAGGCCAATTCAGCCAATGCAGCTTGTATGAAGGTCACCCGAGCTTTGGCTAAACTGGCCAAAAATATGCAATGAATCATCACGAAGATACATGGGATCGGTTGATTGAAAAACTCACAAGTGGTGAAGTTGTGGATTGGGATAATGAAATGGCACATTATCCAAATGACAATGAATTCATCAAACAGCTGAGGTCCCTGGAACAGATTTATGCGGTCTGTAATTCAGATGTGTCAATCAGTTCAAAGGACAAACAAGTAAATCATCATCAATTTACCTGGGGTCACTTACAAGTCATTGAGCTTATAGGTGAAGGTAATTTCGGTGAGGTTTATCGTGCCTTTGATCCATTATTGAACCGAGATGTGGCACTCAAATTACTCAAGACAGAACAAATGAGTGTGGCTAAATCCAGAAACTTCATGGCTGAAGCACGCAGTTTGGCGAAAGTCAGGAACCGACATGTTTTAGCCATTCATGGTGCTAATTTACACGATGGCCGGGTGGGGTTTTGGTCAGAATTACTGAATGGTAAGACCTTAGCTGAAACACCCATAGATTATTCAACTGAAGAAAAAATCTTACAGGTCACTGAGGCAGTAACAGATGCACTGTCAGCGGTGCATCAAGCCGATTTGGTCCACGGTGATGTCAAACTCAGTAATGTAATGAGTGACTTTGAAGGAAAAATAACCTTGATGGATTTTGGTGCGGGTGGTGAGCTTGATATGGCAGCATCGACCACTGGTTCGCCAATTTTAATGGCACCTGAGTTATTCAATGATCAACCTAAAGCCGCAGCATCTGATATCTATGCTTTAGGAGTGATGTTATTTAAGTTAGCTACGGGGCAATATCCAATCAAAGCTGGCAATGTGCTTGAATTGATGCAGGCACATAAAAATCAGCAGTACAAATCTTTGCATGCATTGCGTCCTGATCTCAGTAAATCTGTGGTAATGATGGTCAATCAGATGCTATCGGTTGAACCTAATAATAGATCTGGTACTGATGCGATTAAAGCCACTTTGAATGAAATTAAAATTGCCCCAAAAAGGAGAGCCAAACGAATGATCATTTCGGGGCTGTTCAGTGTGTTAGCCTTAGCCACTTTGGTTTCTAGTTGGGGTTTCTTTCAAGCCAATCAAGCCAGAAAAACAGCTGAAAAAGAAACTGAAAAAGCAACAGCCGTCAGTGGATTTTTAGAAGAAATGTTGACATCACCGCGTGAGTTCGGTGAAGGCCAAGAAATGAAAGTCGTAAAAATGCTGGATTACAGTGCTGAAAACGCAAGTCAAAAATTTTCAAAACATCCAACTGCGTTAGCTGTTATTGAGAGTGCTCTGGGTAGGTCATACAGTGCTTTGGCTTTGTTTGAAAAAGCTTTGTTGCACATTGATAAAGCCTTGACGCTCAATATTGATCTTTATGGTTTATCTAACCAGGCTACATTGGATTTGATGCACAGTAAGTCTTATGTCATGTATTTTTTGAATGACTATCAACAAAGCCAAGCATTAGCAGAACAGGTGATTGAGTTAACAGCGAATAATGAACAAATCAGTAAAGCCAATTTTATAACAGCCTATCATCGATTAGCAGCCATAGCCAATGATCAAGGTGATCATGAACAAGCATTGTCATATTTAAATCACGAGAGGGCAAAAATAATTGCACCTGAAATAGCAAGTAACAATCAAAGTGCTTTTATATTATCTAGCCAATCCAGTGCATATTTTTCTCTTGGGGACTATGAAAAAGCAGAGGATTATGCGCGTAAGTCATTAGCATGGAATGAAACATGGCTTAAAAATGACAGGAATCAACACCGAATGGTTAATTTAATTCCAGCCAGAAATCAATTGGCAAATGCGTTAAATGTTCAAGGCAAAATGAAAGAAGCAGAAAATCAATACCGCTTGTCTTTAGAGCAAGCCGAATCTTATTACGGTAAAGATCAAGTGGGTTACTTGGCACCATTGGCAAATTTAGGTACATCATTGTATGAGCAAGGTAAATATCAGCAAGCACTTGATATTGGGCTACAAGTCTTAGAGTTAAATCACAAGCTATATGGAAAAATTCATGAGCGTTCTATCAAGGCTGGCATAAGTGTGTCTAATGCTTTAGTTGCACTTGATCGGTTAGATGATGGTGAAAAAGTGATGCGTGACAGCTTACTTGATGCGACTGAACTGGCAGGAGCTGAATCCATGGATGCTTTGATTCTCGAATATAACTTAACTGAGTTACTAATAAAGCAAGGCAAATACCAAGAAGCAGCGAATTTAGCTGAACAAAATTTTCAAAGAATGCAATCAACCCTAACTGACAAACATCCTTTTACACCATTGGCATTAAGCAACCTTGCCACTGCCTTAACTGAGTTACAACGTTTTGAAGAGGCGAAACAAGCTCATGATACAGCCGTCTTAGGGGTAAGAAAATTGGTTGGGGAACAACACCCTTTCTATTTTATGGTGATGTGGAATCGATTGCAGTATTACCATCATTTGAGTCAAAAAGAACCAGGCATCAGTCAGTTAAAACAATTAATTCAAAGTCAGACAGCTGTATTAGGCGCAGAACATCTTGATACTCTGCGCTCACAAAAACTGTTAGATGAATGGCAATAACTTACACAGGGTAAGGGTTTCTATGAACCAATACAGTCAAAACCACTGCGTGCTTCATCATCCTCACATTCGAAACCATTTTCAAATATTGGATAATCAGGTGGTGTTTCAAATGCACCTATATCCACCAAAGACTCTCTAACCCTGATTTGATTGCCCGTAATATCATAGTCACTGTGGTTCCAGTTTTCTTCAAACCATGGTGGTACATGAATGAAAATGGGTAAATGATAACCGGTGTTATGCAAATTGGAATTATGTCTAGGAACATAGGCATTACCATAGGGCAGAAAATCTGGAGTTACCGACATGTTACCCAACTCCACATCGGCAGGTGCAGTCTGAGAGCCAATGTCGTTATGATACAAGTGTTCATAGCCTAAAACCCACAGGTCATTGACCTGGTTGCCCCACAATATATTGTTAGCAATAAATGCTTCTGATGTATCTGAAACAAAGACA
The DNA here is from genome assembly GCA_937942365.1 of uncultured Marinicella sp. GTDB lineage: Bacteria > Pseudomonadota > Gammaproteobacteria > Xanthomonadales > Marinicellaceae > Marinicella. The sequence goes on from CALDFB010000336.1 coordinate 8,318, forward strand.
AAAAGCCCAGATGACTCAAACGCCGCCGTTTTGTCTGTGGTGTTATTCATGATGGTATTGTTAATCACATAAATACCATTTTGGTTTCTGCTTACAATGTTAACAGCTGCTCCTGTTTCTGAGTGATTGTTGATAACTAAGTTGTTTATGAAGTCTATTCTGTTGCCACCATTCTGACTGAATGCGGCTCCTGCTGATGCTGAGTTGTTGATAAAAGTATTGCGCTCTATCTTGCTATTTATGATTGCTCCATTGGATGTTTCTATCACTAAACCACCCCCATCATTGCCTGTTGCAACTGACCCATTAATAAAATTTAAGTCTGTGATTTCAACATATACACCATCTACTGTTTCAATCAACAAACCTCGAGACTGAAAATCTCCATCAATGCTGGTGCTGTAAATTTCCCGACTTTGAAATGAACATGTGGTTTGAGTTCCGCCAACCCACCCGCCACTGATGGTCAGGTCATAAAATTCACTGGAATGAGCTGAATAATTGAAGGGTAGGTTATCGGCTCGGTGAATGTAGTTACCTTTCTTTATTTTAATGATGTCATTTTGATTGTTACTTCTGGCTGTATCTAAAGCCAGTTGTAAACTGGTGCTGTCATGCACACAAAATTCAGCCGCATGCGCTTTATCAATGGTAAGAATGGTCAGTAACAACAGTAAAATACTATATAAAGTCATTTTGTACATAGTTCGCTTCCTAAAATATCTCTATTAAAAATGTATGCTTCAGAAGTACTAATGCTCAAAGAAGCAGTAAACACACAAAAATATATATTTTTTGCGATTGAAATATTTTCAATTCATACTGATAGATCCTCAAAGCCATTCTCAAAAATGGGCACTTCCGGAGGTGTTTCAAAAGAACCAATATCGACTCGACCATTAACCTTTCTATCCATGCCCAAAGTATCGTTATCGCCAATGTCCCAATTACTTTCAAATGGTATTGGCACGGGCACAAAAGTAGGTGGTTCGATACCTTGGTTATATAAGTTCGAAGTGTATGTAGGCGTGAAGTTGAGTAAACCAGATTGAAACTCGGGTGCTTCTGAAAAATTACCATTTTCATCAAACGGTGTACCTGAGTATGTGCCTATGTCATTGTTGTAAAGGTATGTTTGAGGTGTAAAACTTAAGTCTCTGAGTTCATTATTCCAGAGTATATTGTTGGCTATAAAGGCTTTTGTTGTACTGGAGCCAGTCCCTAAGCTAACCGCTGCTGTATTAAAGTTAGTTCCATTGGTGTTGTTGGTCATCACCGTGTTGTTGGTAAAATACATACCAGTCAGGTTATTGACTAATTCAACAGCAGCGCCTGATTCAGCACTGTTACCAACAAATAAATTATTTCTTACATTGATTATATCTGCACCACTTGCAGATAATGCTGAACCAAATTGAGCATCATTAGCAACAAACGCATTATTTTCTATTAAAATGATACCAGAATGAGCTGAACCACTGATATATAAGCCGCCACCTCTTGCTGGTATGGCTTCTGTAGCATCCCCGGCCACAAAATACAAAGCAGCAATTTCAATTTTGCTGTTTCCTACTGGGCGAATATCTAAAACCCTATTAAGTGACATGCCATCTAGCTCTGTTTCCAGAGCAGAATTAGGATCTATTTGTACACATGGGCTTCCAAAAAACTCAATATAACCACCTGTGATCTTAAGATTAAAATCCTCCCCTACATCAGGGTTGTAACTGAATGGTGAACCATTAATTATTGGGTAACTGCCTTGTTGTAAGGTGATGTGATCATCTTCACCATTACTTTCAGCAAAGTCCAATGCGGATTGGAATTCAGAACTGTTGGTAACACATAGGTTGGCGGCTATAGATGGCATGTGTATGAATACAGATGTAATCAACAACAGCCAAGTGCGGTAAATTAATTTATTCATTTTTTCTCTCTAAATTTAAAAGGTTTCATAGGTAGTAATGCTGTAGCAGGGTGTTAATACACAAAAAAGTCAAATTTTTTTATTAAGAGGCTTAAATGACCAATAGATAAGTTTAAAAGCACGTGAAAAACAAGAGGTCTTAAAGTTGATTCAAGTGAACTGATATAACTCTGAGTCAGACAACTTGATTACCAGTTGAACATCAATAGTGGTAATGTTGCTTCTTGATAAATTCGACTTGTATAAATTAAAGGAATGAATGTTGGATTGGTGGCAGATAATAATGTATTAAAATCAATTAGATAGTGGTTAATTTTCCATTTTTTTCCAGATTGTTTCTCGATATTATTACGATGTTGAGTATAGTTAATATCACTTATTAACATTTAAAATTAAAATTAAAAAAGGTGAATATTATGAAAAATAAACTAGTACTATTGGCTTTAAGCTGTTGTTCATCAGGCATCTATGCGGAAGAGTTATATAAGAATGAATTAACAGTAGTCGCCAGTTATGACTTGTCAGGTAATGAATTGTGGGATGGATACTTTTCACCTGATGACATAGTTTTGGTAGAACCTTTGGAGGAAGATCATACCCAAGCAAATTACATCAACCACCCACCTTATAATGCACAAGTTGGAGTTGTTCATCGGTTGGTATGCGACAGAGGGAATGAGGAGGAGCAAACTAAAGTAGCTAATGCTTCACCACCAGTTGTTATTGGGCCGTCTGGCCCTCGTCCATGTCGACATGGATTTTCTCATGTGCATGTTAATGATCCTGGTCAAGAACTTAGAAATAAGGCAAGAAAAAATGTTCCAGATCATCCACACTTAAGTGACTATGATTTAGTTTCTCAATTTGCCAACCGAACATGTAATGAATATGATTTTGATGCAGTTCCCTTTTATTATGGGCCTATGAGTTTTGTTGGTATTAATAATGAGTCAAGTAACTCTCATTATTTTGATTACAACCTGACTCAGGGGGTAAGTTTTGATTGTGTTTTACAATAAAACTCATTTGCCAGTGCCATAAAAGTCTTTGATGATTTTCATCAAAGACTCTAATTTATGGGTCAAATGTTTTCTTTGCTGGTTAGATAAACCAGTTTCTGACAATACAAAATGACAGGTTCGAACAACGTTTCGCCATCTTGGGTTTTTTGGCATTTTTTGTAGTGATAAATATTTTTCTAATGACCTGGCCCGCAGTGTTCCGTTATCATTGGTGATGGTCCAAATTTTACTGCGATCTGATAACTCAATCAGGTTCTCTCCAGTATGTTCTAACCATAAGTTTGTTGCCTCATGCATCATGTCGACCAGTTTTTCATTGACTGTTTCTTGTTGAATTTTAATTTGTTGGGTGTCTTCATGAGGCGTTTCTTGAGGTTGTGTGGCCAGCGACAAAACAGCTAATTGGTTTTTATGGTAATTAATGGTCGCAAATAATTCACTCTGTTGACGTTTTTTCTTGATGTATAGATAAATAATTGCAACTGTCAAACAAATCAAAATCAATAAAGAAATCAGATATTTATTATTCAACTTTTGAATTTTAACTTCTTGTTGAGTGTTTTGTAGTTGGCTGGTTACCAGTTTGTTGCGTTCTTTTTCGATTTCGATTTCGTGTAATATGGTATTTAAATCTCCATCGTATTTTATTTTAAGAAATTGCTCTCTAGACTGATTAAACTTGCGTTCAAAATGCAACGACAACTTTGGGTTGGATTTTTCATGTAGTCGACTTAATAGTTGTAAATTTTGACTGGTTGCAATGTCATAGGGGCCATTGATATTGTTGTTTTTTATGCCCTTCTCTGCATAATAAATTGCCAGTTCATTGTGACCTAAACCCTGATATGTTTTAGCCAGAGAATAGTGAAGAGAAGTGGGCGTTTTTGTGTCTTGAATTTTATACAGTTTTGATGCTTCAGTTAATTGAACCAATGCATTATTATAATCTTCTGTGTCCATCATTTGTTTTGCACTTTGTTCAAGTTGATGGATCCTGTCATGATTGTTTTTTGACTTAAAAGGAGGGTCTTTTATTAAGCTTTTATAGCGTTTAGCTTCTGAAAAGTTGTTGGTTACTTGATAAACCTCTTCTAAGCTTTCATACAGGTTTGTAATATTGTGGTGTATTCGAGAATCATAATCATTTTCCTTTATTTGTTTTTCATATTCTGCCATGGCATCGTTATAGAATTTAATTGCATCATCATATTTCTCTAGTTCGAATTGAACTCGGCCAATGTTGTGAAGAGAAAGTCCAGAATGGTAAAGGTCGTTCAATTGATTAAATATTTTCAAGCTGGTTTTGTAATGTGTTAAAGCAGTTTTGTAATTATTTTGTTCTGCCCATGAAAAGCCTAAGTCATTGTTACTGTGCCCAATTTGAGATTCATCATTAATTTCAATCGCAATTTTTAAGGCTTTTGAAAATAACTCATTGGCTTGTTGAAGTTTTCCTTTCAGGTGAAGGTTGATCGCATTCAGACGCAACCATTTGTGTTGCTTTGGTAAAGATGCCTGGAACAGTGGATGGTTTGCTGCTTGTTTTGAATGATAATTAAAGGCGTCATTGTTTTCACTTTGATAATAAGCATCCATCAAAGCTATATGAAGAGATAATGTACTTTTTAAATCATTTTCATCTTGTGTTTTAGTGAGTTGCTTTTGACATAAATTTACTGCCAAATCCATATCCCCAGTTCTGAGAGCATTGATACAGATCGACTCTGTTTTAGATGGCAGAGAAACACCAGAATTGGCGAGTACAGCTGTGAAACAAAACAACAAAACCAATCTAACTAGATGCTTAAATGAATTCATATTTATGGATTTAAAAAAATTATAAAGTTTTACAGAAAAGTATTTTTTCTTGTCAGACTTTACAATAACTTACAATCAAGAGACAAAGATTAATTTGTTATTTAGATGGTTTGTTGGTGATTTATTAAAAAGGTCACACTTACATAACGAATTATGTTGATAAAAATGAGGCTGATGAAATTTTTAAGAAGGTAATTAATGGTGCGAGGGCGAGAATCATACTGTCTTATAAGGTGCTGATGTAAATAGCAAAATAAAAAGTCATAAAAATGTTACTGTTAAAGTTACTGTCTTTTTTCTTTGCGACTGAAATAACTTTCATATGAAAGAAATTCTAAATTAAATTTTGAGCTGATATTCTGTAATCAAATATTTTGTTATTGAGTTGATGTTTTTTTTATAGTGTTCTAGTTTCTTCAATGATTCTCTTATTTTATAGTCAGGATTATCTTCTTTTCTCTTATCAAAAATAAGTAGTTCATTCAATATCGATGAGCTTAATAAGGTGTAATGACCCATTTCATCTGAAATTTCTTTATCAAGATAAAACCTATATTTTCTTATGGTGACTGACAGCATTTCTCTCTTTTGTTCCGCATATTCAAACACTTCCATAGTTTTTTTTGATTCATAAGGAAGAACATGAAAGCTTTCTTTATATTTTCCATTATTTTTCCCAAGATAAAAGTTCAATGCACTTTCTGCTTTCTCTAATGCAACTTCATATTCGGCTGCAGCTTCCCAAATTTCTGCAATCTTAATTACCTTTATTTCATTAATTTTGTTTACAAATGATTGTTTTGATCTGTATTCTTCCAGCTTGGAGTGACCAACAAATATCACCACAAAACTTACTATCAGCAAAAGGGTTTTATCTATTACAACTTTGACTAGCTCATCTTTTAGTGACATATTCCTTTCTCAAATAACAATAATTTTTACCATATCATTTTAATCTGAGATATTAAATAAAAAATTCCGCAGCCATGACTTTATTAAACTTGTTGAGTTGGGTTTTCTAAACTGGAAGCCGAATAGAAATGGTGAGAAGCTGTTCACTATTACAAGGTTAGGTGGTGAGGTTAAGTAGCCATCCGTGGCTGGTGGTTGTTTTCAATGATATTTGATACTCATTGTTCCATCTTCATGTTGTACATGCTTATTCTGGGTTAATTCAGCCACTTCTTGCGCATCTTTTGCCTGGCGCATTAAATCACTAAGGGTTTGAAGTAAAACGCCTGTATGGGCGTTAAATTCAGGCGGCTCTTGTTGCTGTTGTGACCAAAAGATTAAATCACCCAATGCGCCGACTGAATTAATTGTTTCTTCAAGCGTAGATTTGGCACAGTTGGCCAGTTGGTCTATCACCTCTGGTTTTACGCGCCGTGGGTAGATATTGCCACTGTGGTCAATACACTGACCCAAAAGGGTGATGAAATTGTATGTGCTGATTTCTTGCTTCATATTTATACCTTGGTTTTTAATTTTTATCGGTTGATGTAGTAGGGCGCAGATTTTGACTACACCCCCATAACGGCGCATGTAGTTAAACAAATGCGAATGACTGGCCGTTAACGCTGACTGATTGGATTGCATCCACTGGTATGGATCGATAGCCTTTCTTTTCCATGTCGAACACGGTCAAAAGATTCTTGGCTTTGGCGTTGTATTTCTTGGTGCCGCCTTTCAGGTGTTTTTTAACACCCAGTCTGCAAATCATTTTGCGTAAGTTGCCATCAGTTCTTTTGATGAACTCGACTGAGAAAATTGAACCATCAGAAACAAGGTTTTGAAAGTTGGTAATATTGAATTGTGATATTATGCTTTTAGACATGATTAACTCCAGTTTAGTTAGTTGTGTTTAGAGTTAGGGGGAAGTTGCTGCTTTCCCTTAACTTGATTTAATTGTACCACCAATTAAACATTACTGTCAACATTTAATTGTTCACCCAAATAAATATGCTATACTTCTGTTTATGAAAAAAGAAAAAAGAAAACGTGGTAGACCTTCAGGAAGTACAATTAAAGACCCTGCTGACCAACGATTGCCTCATATCCGAGTAACCAAAGAGCAAATCACAAAGTACAAACAAGCAGCTGAAGCCAGTGGTCAGAAGTTGTCAGCGTGGGTTCGTGATACTTTGGATAAGGCAATCTCAAAATGAGTATATGGGTAATAGTTCTGATGACTCTGGTGTTTATTGCTTTTATGGTATTGATAGCAATTCTTCCAGCCATTGAAGATGACTCGCCAGGTGGATTCAACAACCCTGATGGAAAGTGGATCGACCACTTCAAAAACCCAAAACCCTATCAAGTAGTTCTGTGGTTTATTGGAGTTTTGATATTGGGCGTTATCATTGCTGCATTCCTGCATAAAATTGGATTCATCTAACTGTTCAAGATTGAAGACAGTATGGGTAATGTGTGTATCGATTGTGAAGTAGAGTTAGTTTTTGTCACCAATTTTGCAAAGGATATGTATCTGGAAACTGGTTGCTAAAAGCCTCCTTAGTTATTGACTCCCTTTCACCGTGAGGAACGAAATCACCATTTTCGTATAAAAAGAACATTTCAACAAAATAATTACCAAACTTATCTTTGTAGAAGATATGAATTTGAATTGGCCAGTCTTCTATTTCTGATGTGACCTGAAACTTAAAATCAAGCCTCTCATCTTCTCCAAATGGAGTAGAGCTTCTTACAAGTGTGAAATTGCCACAAATTAATCTCCCACTAATATGTGGAATTTTGATTCCAATATTTTTAATGTCTATTTCAAAAATATTTTGATGATTTATTAAAGCTGTATCAAGGCTATCAAATGCACGTTTGAAGATAGGCTTGACTTCTTCGGCTTTTCTTCTTATTTCATCTTGGTATCTTGACTCGTGGAACTCAAACATTTTTCTGGTTTCATCAGCTTGACGTTCAAGGGCTTTGGTGTTTTCATTTAATTCTTTGCTTTGCAGAAAATATCCAACAATTAACCAAACTAATGCCAGTGTACCTGCGGTACCTGCGAGAAAGTCACCCATTTCGTTTGCATCACCAATAATATTTTTAAATGCGCCAGGAAAGTTGTAAGCGTATATTCCTATTGCAATAAAAACTATTGCGGTGACAAGAACGCCAAATTTAGTGGCTGTTTCTAATCTTTGCCACCAGTTTTTATCATTCTCTGCTTCCTTGTCTTCAATACTCATGTTGTGATCCTACATCAAAAGATGATAAATTCGCATACGGCGCAGCTATTGTCAAATTGAAAATTACGTGGTTTGCCTCGCGCGTACGCGCTTAGTGACTTCGAAAAAATCTTTAGCCGTTGGTACACCTACGTTTTGAATTTAGCCTTTTTTGACACAGGTTGTCTTATTTAAAGGCGTTCAAAGCGGCAGAAATGCGTAACTGATGGAGTTTGCTGATTAAGCCTTAATGTTGGTCATATACGCCAGTACTGGTCGCAAAAGTCACCCACGCGCGCGTATTGGTCTATAAATTGGTGAACAGACGGCTTCCTAAGTTGAATTTGTATTGTTGTTTTCCTCTGAGTCTTTCATTCCAACTTCATGCAATAAATTTAACCCAGAATTCCTAAAAGAAATGCCTACTGCGAACCCGATGCCCAATATTATAGGGAAGCTATCAGGAAGGATCAGTAAAGCATCACCATAGCCTTGGTTGGATTTGCCCTCGAAAGCATTTTTAATCATGAATGATAGTGGTAATACGAACAATGTAATGAATATCCCTTTTGCAATAGCTGACCCTGTGTCAATTAGGCTTTTTGCCATCGCCTCTTTTGCTTTGTCGTTAAATCTCTGAATTGGTATGTGGGTATAAAATTCAAATCGTTTTAGATATGAATCGATACTTTTAAAGACTGATGCTAGAAATATTCCAATCCCCATAATTACCAAAATAAAAGAGATAAACAAAACAGCCGACTTAAATTCTGAATTTAGAAAATCCCCGAAATAATTGCCTAAATAAATGCCGCCAAACCCAATTGCAGCAAGTGCGATAGAAGTGATTATGTGTTTCATTAGTGTTTCTCCGCTTAAAGAAACAAATAATACCACTCAGCTGCAGTATGCTTTTTTTTATAGTGTAAGAAAATTCGAGCTTTTTTGTCCGACCCCTTTATGGACTGAAGAAAGTCGGAACATTGATTGATTTTTGATTTAGCGACATTGAAGAAGTCAGCTAGGTTTTCATCAATTGCGCCGAGTAAACAATGTTTCATCAACGTATCATATTAGGTATCTGGTTGGCCGTCATGTTATCTTGTTTTGAGTTCTTTCACTCTTTTTTTTAATCATTTGTTTGACCTATGTAGTGTCTATGTTTCTGTTAAGCCTATTGGTGAAGTCTTGAGTTTTAGGCATAGAACGAACATCCTGTGACTGAATCAAATCATCTCAGGTGTTGCTCTATACCTTCAACATTAATGTCAAGCCCATCGGAGCCAGTCCATCGTATCAGGCACTTGATATTATACACATTGGCAATATGTGGCCGTGTAACCCATTGCATCAAGTTTGACCGCTACTTATGAAAGCTTGGGCAAGCTTCCAGCGCACAGGCTTCGGTCTTTCGAACTGCCCTTTGGCTATGTGCGCATCCCACTGTAACCAACTTCGGTATTGGCGCAGCCGTTGAAATCCGACCACCGACACCGTGTGTTAATTACTTGTCAGTGGTTTGTGTTAGAATCTTCGTCATCAGTTTGCTTTGCTAAGTTATTCTGATTAACATCGGTTGGGGTTGTTGTAGCAGCCCCAACTAACTTTCTGGCCTTCTCCAACTGGTCATCTGGTAGGTAGTAAACACCGGGTTTAGTTTTCTTACCATCACGGTCTAACATTTCAATTCGTTTGCATCGAATATCCAAGCCTTTCTTAACAAGGCGGTATTTAACGTCACAAACGTTAAGTGATCCCACTTTGTCACCTAACTCTTTTCTTGAGTGTGGCCGGATCAATAAGTGATTGATTAAGCGTGTTTCTCTGGGTGTCAAATTCATGCTGCCACCTCATTCCGTTCTGATTTCTTTTGATTGATGATTTGGTCAATCTCTGATTTTAAAAATCGAGTAGAGCGGCCAATCTTGATTGGTTGTGGTAATGTGCCATCAAGTACCCAACGGCGCACTGTTGACTTATGAATTGAAAGTAAAGAGCAGATATCTTTGGTTGAATATGCTCTGTCTGTGTTGTTGATTTTTGGCATTTAGAACCTCTTTGTATTCAAGTGGTTTCAATTGTGCCTAACAGTGTATTGTTCAGTAAATGCTTCCTAATTATAAAATTTAAAAGCTAGGAAAGGCTTCGAGGGTCTTTATAAATATCTTGTAATTGATTGAAAACTTTTTTTAATTCTTCGTGTTTTTGTTTTAGGTCGATAAATTTATCGTTAGAAGGTAGTTCTTCTGGATCCTTCACTTCCATATAAAATTTTTTCAATAGTTCCTCGACTTTCTTTAACCTTTTTTTTCTTGTTTTTATAAAGAGCATGTCTGCTTCTAAAGTCTTTACACTGGGTGAGTTGTCATTGGCTGCGTAATAATGATTAAAAGCTTCATTATGACTGAGCTGTCCCCATTGACGTAATGAGTTTATATGTGATAATTCAGACCTTCTATCTCTATTTAGTTTGGAAGGATAAAACTTTTTGTGAGTCTTACCTCCAAGTGGGTTGAGAATTTCGTGCGGTTCGATTTCTTGATACAAAAGGTTTTTCAATTTTGCGAACATAAACTCTTGAATAGGTTTGAAAACTTCTGGTTCTTGTTGGATGCTCTTTTTTTCAAATCTAAAGTAAAAATCAAATATTTCAATTATTGATAAATTTATTCCTTGCACCGCGTCGTAAAGAAGTGACTCAAGGCAAATGCCGTTGTATTGTGATTCATGTAACTCCCGGTTTTTTCCAAATGTAAATTTGTAATTTTTCAACACTCTTTCCAGTGATTGCTTTCAAATAAAACCATGCCAGGGCGGTGAAAGTGTCCGCTTTTCGATTGGCCTATCTATGGCATGGCTGTTTTGCTCGTTAATTAGCTTTCTTGTGTCCTATAGGCACAATATTTGTACCATCCGATTGATCCACAAAGTCAGCCCATTCTTGCATCATGTTGATACGCTCAGGAATAAACAGAGCTTTGTTGTAAGTACCACGCACTGAGTTTTTATCTTCATGGCTTAATTGTTTCTCAATCCAGCGGCCATCAAAGCCCATTTCATTCAATGCCGTAGATGCGAGGTGGCGAAATCCATGTACTGTCATTCGACCATGAAAGCCCATGCGGTAAAGTGCATAAAGCATGGCATTTTCGCTCATGGGTTGACTCATCGGTTTGTGTGCTGATGCAAACACAAATGGATATTGCGCCGTCAAGGGCTGTAGGTCTTTAAAAATCTGTAATGCTTGTTTTGAAAGTGGTACCAAATGTTCACGGCGCATTTTCATACGTTCGGTTGGTATTGACCATAGCTCTGCATCAAAATCTATTTCATCCCACCGGGCAAATCTAATTTCGTTAGTTCGTTGAAATGTGTATAGGGCTATCAACAGTCCAGCCTTAGTAGTTGGCTCAAGTGGGTAGGTATTAATTGCCTTAACCAGTTCAGGTAATTCCTTGAGTTTAATACTCACATAGTTTTTTGACTGATGTTTCTTTAATACCTGAGATATACCCTCGGCTGGGTTGCTTTCAATCAAGCCCTTGAATTTCGCATGAACAAAGATGGCATTGCATCTCTGCCTTATCTTTTTAAGCATTTCTAATGAACCGCGACTTTCAATACGCTTCAATACATCGAGTAACTGCATCGGTGTTATTTCATTGATGGATACATGACCGAGATGAGGGTAAATATTTTTCTCTAAAGAGGTTTTGACGTCTTTAACGTGTCGCTCTGTCCATTCGGTGGCTCGTGTATCAATCCATTCTTTCGCGATGGTTGCAAAATTGTTACTGCCTTTTTCATGGGCTTTGGCTTCTTGCCTTTCGATTGATGGATCAATACCTTTGGCTATCAATGCTTTTGCTTCGTGTGCTTTTGTTCTGGCATCCGCCAAGCCCACATCAGGAAAAACGCCCATTGATAGGGTTTTTCGCTTTCCATTTATCCGATAATCTAAACGCCACCACTTTGCGCCGTTTGGGTTGACCAATAAGTACAAGCCTTTACCATCTGATAGCCTTTTGGGCTTATCTGATGGCTTAATGTTCTTAATGGTGCTGATGTTTAATTTCATAAAATGACAGTAACTCTGTTGCTAGTGCCAACAGTAAAATTCATGTTACTGTCAAACTTACTGTCAAATGTAATGCGCTGTCAAGAACTTTAGTGAAGCCCTATGAACCTATGAAGTTAAGTTATGCTTGGATTTGGTGGGGAAATGAAGCTTAATGAAGTGTTGTGAATATCTTAACTGGTGCCGAGGGCGAGAATCGAACTCGCACTTCCGAAGAAACCGGATTTTGAATCCGGCGCGTCTACCAATTCCGCCACCCCGGCACAGGCGATAAAGTATATAAGATTTTTTATTTATGGCAAGTGATTTTTCAGGTTTAATGCTTGTTCTCAATGACATATGAGTAAATATTAGGACGTTAAGTTAATTTTTCATTTATTAAAGGTGTTGTGACCAGAATCTGTTATCAAAAAATGTCGTTTTAGATTGAAAAATAATCAATTGTCCACAGGTTGTAATTGCAGGAAACCTTTTCATAGTTCACGAATTATTGAGGTTTCTGAGTATTTAAAACAACAATAAATTTATGGAGTAAGTCATGCAGATACAAGTCAATACAGACCACCACGTTAAAGGTAGTGATTTATTGAGACAGCACGTGGAAAACCTTCTCAACGACTCATTGAACAGTTTTAAAGATCAAGTCACTCGTGTCGAAGTCTTCATATCTGATGAAAACAGTCACAAAGGTGGGGATGATGATTTGAAATGTACCATGGAAGCAAGAATCAGAGGGCTGAAGCCTATAGCAGTTTCTTACCATGCTGAAAATATCAATGTGGCTATAGATGGTGCAGCTGACCGCATTACTCGTTCAGTCAGAAAAACCGTTGAAAAAAGACGTGAGGGTTAAATACACCCAAAGATTAAAATTTGACGCACTAGAAGCCAACTTTGTTGTTGGTTTCTAGTGGTTATTCATTGCCTTCAGCTCTGTCTTTTTCAACTGCTGTTTTTGATGCATTCTTAGGTACAGGGTCAAAGCCACCTTCGCTCATAGGTTGGCATCGACCCAGGCGTTTTAAACCTAAATAAAATCCTTTAAAAACACCAAAACTTTGTACAGCTTCGATCATATATTCTGAACAAGTTGGGTGAAATCGACAACGGTTACCCAGCAAAGGGCTGATTAAATATTGATAGCCTCGCAAAATTGAAATGAATATGCTTCTTATCATGAAAAATAGTTGCTCATTGGGGGCTTTTCAGGTATAAAGTTCGCCTAATTTTTAAGTTGTTTCTATCGGTTGTAAAATACAACCATTGAAAAAACTTATGTCAGTCCATATTTTAGCACGCGTGAAATAATCGCGAAGCACTAAAGGAGATAAAAATGGCAGAAAGAAGTATCAATGATTTGCCCGCAGACTATGTTCCAAAAATGGAATTGCCTGATGGCTATGTGCCTAATGACAAAGAAGAATATATGTCGGACAAACAATTGGAATATTTCCAACGCAGAATTGAACAATGGAAAGAGGATTTGTTGATTGAATCTAATGAAACCATCGCCAATCTGAAATCTGAAGCCAGAGACATCAGTGATGAAGCCGAAAGAGCTTCACGTGAGACTGAAAATACTTTTGAACTCAGAACCCGTGATCGATACCGCAAGTTATTGAAAAAAATCAACAAAGCCCTGGATCGTTTTAAAACAGGTGATTATGGTTATTGTGAAGAAACTGATGAAGAAATCGGTTTACCTAGATTAATCGCCAGGCCGATTGCCACCTTGTGTATTGATGCCCAAGAAAGATGGGAGTTAAAACAAAAGATCACCAAAGAAGGGTAAAGATGAAGCCAAGCCTGCCTTGGAAGCTCTACTGTGGGTGAAGCCGAATATGTTAAACTCAAAATTATTAATTAATTAGGATTGCCTTAACTATGGAAATAGCTCCACAAGTGGCTCAATTAGATGACTTCCAACAGCGTACTGATGCGCTGTGGAGGTATCTTTGACTACGAAAACAAAAAAGAACGCTTAGAAGAAGTCAATTTAGAAATGGAAGACCCTGATGTTTGGAATGATCAGGAGAAAGCCCAAGCACTCAGTAAGGAACGCGCTTCCTTAGATCACATTGTATCAACCATCGATACCCTCAAGTCTGGCATAGTTGATGCCAATGAATTCCTGCAAATGGCTGATGAAGAAGAAGACCAAGATTCTTTGAATGAGGTCATGGTGATGATTTCAGAATTAGAAGGAAAGATAGAGAAGCTTGAGTTTCAAAAAATGTTTTCAGGCCAAATGGATGCCAATAACGCCTTTGTAGACATTCAAGCAGGTTCCGGCGGGACAGAAGCTCAAGATTGGGCTGAGATGCTGCTGCGAATGTATTTGCGCTGGGTAGAGTCTCGTGGCTGGAAAGCTGAATTGATTGAAGTTTCAGCTGGCGATGTGGCCGGTATAAAGTCCGCCACCATCAAGGTTGATGGTGAATATGCTTATGGTTGGCTCAGAACAGAAATTGGGGTACATCGCTTGGTGCGTAAATCTCCTTTTGATTCCAGTAATAAACGTCATACCAGTTTCGCCGCTTTGTTTGTTTCACCAGAAATAGATGACAGTTATGAAGTGGAAATAGACCCTTCAGATTTAAGAATTGATGTTTATCGATCATCGGGTGCGGGTGGACAACATGTCAATAAAACTGAATCTGCCGTCCGCATAACACACGTGCCAACCAATACAGTGGTACAGTGCCAAAATGGACGTTCACAACACCAAAATAAAGCCACTGCTATGCAACAGTTGAAAGCCAAGCTTTATGAATTGGAAATGCAAAAACGTAACGAGGAATCTCAATCTTTAGAAGAGACCAAATCTGATATTGGTTGGGGCAGTCAGATACGATCATATGTATTAGACCAATCCAGAATAAAAGATTTAAGAACGGGTGTAGAGAACACCAATACCCAATCTGTTTTAGATGGTAACTTAGATAAATTTATCGAAGCCAGCTTAAAACAAGGTTTATAAACACTAACTCATTTGAATCGTCGCATTAAACGATGGTCAATTGTAAAAAAATAAAAATATAATCATGACTGAAGACAATAAACTGATCGCCGAGAGACGTGGCAAACTAACGGCCATTCGTGCTGAGCGCAATGCATATCCAAATCAGTTCAGGCGAACACATTTGGGTGCCCAATTGCATGAAAAGTACGACCATTTAGATAAAGAAACGCTAGACCCGCAAAAAATTGAAGTGGCAGTGGTTGGCCGCATGATGAGTCAACGCTTATTTGGAAAAGGCGGGTTCGCAGCATTAAAAGATGTTTCGGGCGATATTCAGTTATTTGTTCAACTTAATGCAGTTGGTGAGGAAGTTTTTGCAGACTTTAAGACCTGGGATATGGGTGATATTGTTTATGGCAAAGGTGAATTATTCAAAACCAAAACCAATGAGCTTTCAGTCAAAGTCAAAGAACTCAAATTAGTCACCAAGTCATTGCGACCACTGCCAGAAAAATTTCATGGACTGTCAGATCAAGAAACTCGCTATCGACAACGCTATGTGGATTTAATAGTTAATGAAGACTCTGCTGATGTTTTTAAAGTACGATCAAAGATGGTTTCTCACATCAGGCGATTCATGGAAGACCGTGAGTTTTTAGAGGTAGAAACACCGATGATGCATATGATTCCGGGTGGCGCCACTGCTAAACCATTTACAACACATCACAATGCATTGGATTTAGAGCTTTATTTAAGAGTGGCACCAGAATTATTTTTGAAAAGGCTCACTGTGGGTGGTTTTGAGAAAGTGTTTGAAATCAATCGAAACTTCAGGAACGAAGGCGTTTCAACCAAGCATAACCCCGAGTTTACCATGATGGAATTTTACTGGGCTTATGCAGATTATAATGATTTGATGGACATCACTGAAACCTTGTTTAAATCGTTGGCTGATACGGTGAAAGGCAGCCATGAATTTTCTTATCAAGGGCAGTTACTCGATTTTGGTCAGCCCTTCAAGCGTCAGTCAATGACATCGCTTGTGGTGGAATACAGCGATGGATTAACGCTGAATGACTGTAATAATTTGTCACTTATGCACAAATACTGTGATGAAAAGGGTGTTTCTTACAATAAAAATTGGAAAAAAGGTGAATTATTGGCTGAATTATTCGATTTGTATGTGGAAGCTAACCTTATTCAACCTACTTTTGTGACAGAATATCCCATAGAGATATCACCTTTGTCACGAAGAAATGATGAAAATCCAGAGATCACAGATCGGTTTGAATTATTTATTTGTGGGAATGAGATTGCGAATGGTTTTTCGGAACTTAATGACCCCGAAGATCAAGCTGATCGATTTAAACAACAGGTGGCGAATTTGGAAGCAGGAGATGATGAAGCCATGCATTATGATGCTGATTACATACGAGCCTTAGAATACGGTATGCCACCGGCAGCCGGAGAAGGTATTGGGATTGATCGATTGGTGATGTTGTTCACAGACTCAGCTTCTATTCGCGATGTATTATTATTTCCGTACATGAAGCCCGAGTAATAAAAAAATGATTGAAAAACAAGGCGTAAGAAACGCCAGAAAAGTAGTAGACGCCTCCTGTCTGTTGTTACACAGAGGAAACTCCTGTGTCAGTAATGTTAAAAATATATCCGCTTCGGGTATCTTGCTTGAACCCATCGAAGATGAATGTATCAGCGACTTGGACTTGGATTCTGTTTGTATTCTTGAAATTGTGGTTAATGAAACCTTTAACCTGCATGTTTCTTCTAAAGTGATTCGCATCAGTGATGACGAAATAGCCTTGCACTACATTTCTATTCCTGAAGAGAAACAAGTGGCCTTGTGGGAGCTACTTGGTGATCACGTTCACGAAGTTGAGACTTTTAGTCTATAAATTTGTTCAAATTGACCCTTTATTCAAAGTAATCAATCATGACTGTATATATTCGGTCATCCAGCAACAGGAATTAAGTGCCCACTGAGCACCCAATTCGATAACTTTTAGAATTGATATAACTGGATTATTTTGGGTTCATGTCTGAATTCATATACAATCCAATTTCTTTTAAGTTGATTGTTGATACCCAAATCTTGTGACTTCATACTTAAGTTTTTTAATCACATCAGTTTTATTGGCCTTAACACCCGGTCCTGATGTTTTGTTAGTGATTGCAATTGCTGCTAGGGAAGGGTTCAGAAAATCACTACAACTGACATTGGGCTTAGCCAGTGGTGTCATCTTTCACACCACTCTGATTATCTTGGGTTTATCAGCGATTATTACAGCCAGTGCATTGGCTATGAAAGCGATTGCTGTATTTGGGGCTGCTTATTTATTGTATTTGGCTTGGCTGACTTGGCTCCACAGGAATGAAAAAATCGACCAGTCCGATACATCACAGGTAAAAGACTCCTATTATTGGCGTGGAGTGATCATGAATATTTCCAACCCAAAAGTGTTGTTATTTTTTTTGGCATTATTTCCACAATTCGCGCTACTAGAACAACCTGGGTATCATTGGCGTATAGCAGTATTGGGATTGATGTTTATTGTGGTAACCATTGTAGTCTTTGGTAGCTTGGCTTATTTAACCGCTAGGAGCGCACAAAATTTCATGAATAACCGTCAATTTAAGTTAGGTATGGACTACATTACAGTGCTGATTTTCTTGGCTTTAGCTACTTTATTGTTGTATGCAAATTTTCTGAATTAATGTGATAGAACTTAGATCTATTTGTTATAGTAATGCCATGAATTAATACCTATATAAATTACCAAAACACAGAATTTTCATGTTGTTGCTCACTTTTGGCTTGTTATTAAAATTAGGGGTGGCAAGTAGTCGACATAAGATTCTTGTCAATGGTAACGCCGCATTTGTGCAGCATGTTTCTGGTTGTTTAGATTTGTTGGCAAAAAAGTATCCTGAAGCATATAAATTTTCACAAAAGTACATAGGTATCATTGCTCAGAACAGAAGGAGTGGTATGGTTGCATGGGGTAATCCACCCACTTACTATATGAGTGATAAAACAGCCTACTATTCGCTGACATGGTGTGCCAGTTCAATTGCGAATGATGCCTACCATTTATATTTATACAAAAAATTTAAACCTAAAGGCAGTCAAAGAACACCTGATCGATATTGGGCTGATTTCAAGGCAGAACGGCTTGCGATCCAATATCAGACCAGGGTAGCAAAGAAAATCGGCGCTGAACAACATGAGATAGATTACTTGGGAACCCTGGACGGCAAACATGCAGATGTAGACGGTGATGGTACTGTTACCTTAAAAGATTTAGCTGACAGAGACTGGTGATTACATGCCGCCGGTTTGTATGTGCCATAATTTATGGTAGCGACCATTAAGTTTAAGCAGATCATTGTGTGACCCAGACTCAAGAATTTCCCCACTTTCAATCACATGTATTTTATGGGCGTTCACGACGGTAGATAAGCGATGGGCAATGATAATAACCGTCCGATCAATGGCTATTTTTTTCAAAGATTTTTGAATGGCTGCTTCAGTTTCATTATCAACTGCAGAGGTTGCTTCATCTAAGATTAAGATCGGTGGGTTTTTTAATAATGCCCGCGCCAGAGCAATTCGCTGGACTTGTCCTCCAGACAGTTTACTGGCTTGTTCACCCACATTTGTGTGGTAGCCATGCTCTAATTGTTCAATAAACTCATGCGCTTCAGCTAACTTAGCTGCTGCGATAATTTCAGGTTCACTGGCTTGATCATTTCCATATTTAATATTTGCCAAAACGCTGTCGTTGAATAGAAAAGTAGCCTGAGAAACCAACCCAATTTGTGAACGTAATGATTGAATGTGGATGTTTTCTATTGAGTGGTTATCTAAGGTGATTTCCCCTTGTTGTGCATGGTAATAACGCATCAATAATTTAATCACTGTGCTTTTACCCGAGCCGGTTTGACCCACGAAGGCATGTGTTTCGCCAGCCTGAATGTTCAAGTTGATGTTTGATAATGCTGCAGCTTTTTGTGATGGGTACTTGAATGTTAGTTTTTCAATTAATATGTTGCCAGTTAAATCAACATACTTGGCTTGTTCATGGTCTTTGATATGAATAGGTTCATCCAACAAGCCCAAGATACGCCTCGCTGAGGCCATCCCACGTTCATAGAGGTCCATCGTGTTGGCTAAGTCCCGAAATGGCCACAGCAAGCGTTGTGTTAAGAAAACCAGTACACCATAAGCGCCGACTGCCAGATCACCGTTTAAAGTATCCAATCCACCCACGATAAAGGTGGCCAGAAAGCCGGTCAGAATAGCCATTCTGATGACTGGAGTAAAAGCTGAGCTGACTTTTATGGCAGATTCATTGGCTTTGACATAGCTATCACTGATGGCCGCAATGCGTTGTTGCTCGTGATTTTCTTTGGTAAAACTTTTGATGGTGGCCACACCAGCAATGTTGGTGTTGATGGCGGCAGCAATTTCTCCGGCTTTTTCGCGGACTTGAGTGTATCTGGGTTCGGCTTTCCTTTGAAAATAAAAAGCACCCATGATGATTACTGGAATGGGTGAAAAAGCCAATAAAGCCAGCTTGGTGGAAATTAAGAAGAACACGGCTCCTACAGCAACCACTGAGGTGGTGACTTGTAAGATGTCATTGGCGCCTATGTTGAGGAATCGTTCAAGCTGATTGACGTCATCATTTAAAATCGAAGTTAAACGTCCGCTGGATTGGTGCTCAAAAAAATGCATGTCCATGCGCTGAATATGGCCATAACAGTCAACTCGGAATTTGTGTTGAATTTTTTGCGCTAATTCACGCCAGTTGCGCAGGTATAAATATTGAAAAATAGATTCACCAGCCCAAATCAGAAAGGTCAAAATGCCCAAAACATAAAGCTGTTGTTTGGGGTCAACCACACCTAACTTGGCGACAAATGAGGCTTCTTGATTAATCACTACATCAATCGCTATACCAATTAATATTTCTGGTGCAATATCAAATAATTTATTGACAACAGAACAGATGCTGGCCCAGATAGCTTGGGCTTTAAAGCCTTTTCCATAGGAAAGTACTTTGAATAATGTCATAGTTATAAATAAGCAGTAAGCGTTAGCTTCGTGTCAATGCGATGGTTTCAATTTCATTGTCATGGAAAAATTTGATTTCTGTGACTGTACCACCATGGTGGGTGATGATACCAGTGAA
>CALDFB010000337.1 GCA_937942365.1 uncultured Marinicella sp.
CAGGGGCATTATCACAAACCACACCAGTTAAGTTAATGGTGGTGCCCGGTTCGGCTGTACCTGTAATTGGGTTGGTATTTTCATTAATAGGATCGATGGTAGGTGCTGTTGGTGCTGTGGCATCGACAATTATTTGAGTCGGTAGTGATGAGTTGCCATCACCATCAGCCACCACTACATTGATCTCGTCGCCATCTTCTGGTGCTGGATCAAGTGGTGAACAACTGAAGTTACCTGTGGCATCAGCCGTGGTCATACAAAGTACATTACCCATATCATCTAGGATGGTTACCTCGCCGTTAGGAATGGTGGTACCTGTAACCGCATCGCCGTTAGTTGGATCAACTTGAGGCGCTGGTGGCGCTGTAACATTGGGATCAAAAACTGTGGTTGTTGTTGGTGGACTAGGTAACAAGCCATCTTCAGAGGCCGTTACACTGATCACATCACCAGCAGAAGGCACAGGTGCAGGAGACTCACAAACCCAGTTACCGCTGGCATCAGCAACCACTGGCGCATTGCTACAAGTGATACCATCTATATCGATGGTGGCACCTGGTTCAGCAGAGCCAGTGATTTCAGTGGCACCAGCTGCTACTGGATTCACTGTAGGGCTGGTTGATTCAGTGGCAGAGTCACCAACAGTTGTACTGGCTGGTAATGATTCGTTACCAGCATCATCAGTGGCTGTAGCACCAATGACATCACCGGGTGCTAAAGGCGCTGAGCTGGTGACATCACAAGACCAGTTACCTGAGGCATCAGCGATGACAGGGGCATTATCACAAACCACACCAGTTAAGTTAATGGTGGTGCCCGGTTCGGCTGTACCTGTAATTGGGTTGGTATTTTCATTAATAGGATCGATGGTAGGTGCTGTTGGAGTAGTTGTGTCTACGTTTAAGTTAATGCTGTTAACTGTCGAGTCATTACCAGCAAAGCTTGCTGTGGCTGTAATGGTGTTATCTCCATCAGCCAATGCAGGGGTTAGTTCACATGACCAAGCACCAGTAGTTACATCTGCTACAGTGGTACAAGTTTCTCCATTTGGGCCTGTAACAGTAACAGTGGCTCCTGGGTCTGCTGTGCCAGAGACCGTTGGTGTGGCATCATTACTGTCAGAGCCATCTGCAGGAGATGTTATGTTGGGCTCTGAAGGGGTGTAATTATTTTGGTTATAAGTTAACGCCACATAAGCGAATAAATTCAAAGTGAAATGATCTTGGTCGGTGTTGTTACCATCACCTGATGAAATATTGGTGGTAATTACATCAACATCACCCAGGAAAACAGCATGACCATTACCAGCCGCCCGATCTAAGACCGTCGCTTCACTGGTGTCATCCGTATCAGTAGCCAAAATGTTGGCGCCGGTTGTATTGTTGAAAAAGGTTTTAAGGTTAGCCGTGGTCAGTAATGATGCAGTGCCAAAAGGGCCGTTGAAAATAGGGTGAACCAGACCAGCTGCATTGGCTGTCCAAGTGGTTGCGGTTGATATTGATGTGCTGTGTCCAAACTTAAAGGCAAAAGCATTACTTTGACTGGTTTCGGCAAATGACAACAATGTGCCACCATTGTTTTCAACCCAATCTTGCATGGCGGTTCTTTCCGCTTGTGAAATATCACTATCAGGAACAAAGCCTTTGAAGAACACTTCACAGCCATTTGACTGTAGGCTGGCAACCGTGATTGAATCACGGGCTCCAAAACCATCAACAATAGAGAATGTAATGGGTTCAATACCCATAGCAGGACTGAAGTTTGATGCGTTTAAGAGTTTTGCCCTTAAATCGACACCACCCGTGCCATTGAGGGTTCTGTCTGAACCTCTACCGTTGGTATCAATACTACAGATGGTAATGTTTTGGCCTACTGCATTTGCCGATTCAGTAAAAAAGATCAACAATATAGAGATAATGGCCGCTAAAGTCATTAGTTTGAGTTTACACATAAATTTTCACACACACTTTGATTGAATAATGTGTGATTTATATCACAAAAAACTAATTTGTAAAGCCTGCGTAGTCTAACAGGGTCAAAAACATACTAATGTTAACAATTTGTAACAGATTATCATTGATTTTTGAACGCGACATGGTTCATTGGTGAATGATCCTGAGAATTCTTGTCATACATTTAATTATATTGTTGTGATTCAGCCATGTGGTATCATTTGTATGAGGCTTCTGTCATATCCTTCATCGACTGCAATTTGGATCAGTTGTTCTAATTCTCTCGCGTCGATTTGAGATTTTCTGGACATGATCCACAGATAATCTCTTTTGGTTCTGCCAATGATGGTGTATTCATAGGCTGGATCAACATAGACAATGATGTATTCAGATTTGAAAGGCCATAAAAATTGCATTTTCCATTCAGCATTGGATGGATTATCTGTAACAAAGCCTGTGGGCTTATATTCTTTTTTGGTGCCAGTAAAACTGTCTTTGTTGAATGAAAAGGTGGTGTCAATCACATTAGGTTCTTTGAACTGGTAGGACTCAATGGCATTGTGTGCACCTTTTTCGATAAAAGTGGGTATATTAGCAACCACATACCAATCACCCATAAACAGATCTAAATTCACACTTTCTGCCATTCTGATAGGCGGTCCTTGGCGACATGATTGAAAAGCAAATACTGAGATAACTATGACGACAATTAAACTGATGACTTTTTTCATGGATATGCTGAGATTGAAAATGGACATTTTATAGTTATCACTGTGAAAATCTGATCAAGTCAAGATTGTTACAAGAATAAAAAGATGAGACCTGTGCTTAAGTCAGGTACCATGTAAAAGCCCTGCGTTTGGCTTTTTCCAAAGACCCATACTTTATGCAGAGTTCTCATTGTTAAAAGTATGGGTGTTTGAAAGTTAAATACATCACGGGTACCCACAAGGGGTACACCCTACATCATTTCGT
>CALDFB010000338.1 GCA_937942365.1 uncultured Marinicella sp.
CTTCAGGTCGTTGTCGGTTTTTAGATGAAGATGATTTTAATGCCCATGAAGCCAGAATTTGTATTAATCGAGGTAATGTGCTGGCTGATCCAAAGCGCCCTAAAGATTACACCCATGAACAATATGTTAAATCTACCGAGGAGATTGTTGAGCTTTTTGTCCAGTTTCCAGCATTGATAGAAAATAGTTATGCGGTTGCACAACGCTGTAACCTAGATTTTAATTTTAAAGATTATTATTTACCTGAATTTCCTATCCCTGAAGGGTTAACCATCAACACTTATTTTAAACAACTTTGTGAAGATAACCTGAAACAATTTTTGCAATCATTTGGACCAGATCCCGACTACACAGAGCAAGATTACTATGATCGTTTAGAACATGAGATTAAAGTTATTTTGGACATGGGGTTCCCAGGATACTTTCTGATCGTTTCAGATTTTATCAGGTGGTCTAAAGATAATCAGATTCCTGTAGGTCCAGGCAGGGGTTCAGGCGCAGGTTCGTTGGTGGCATTTGTGATGAAAATCACCAATCTTGATCCATTAAAATATGAATTACTGTTTGAACGTTTCTTGAACCCAGAAAGAATTTCCATGCCAGATTTTGATGTGGATTTTTGTATGGATCGTCGTGATGAAGTGATTGCTTATGTGGCTGATAAATACGGTAAAGAAAAAGTCAGCCAAATCATCACTTATGGTTCGATGACCGCCAAAGCCGTGATCAGAGATGCTGGTAGAGTTCTGGGTTATCCTTACCCAGTGGTTGACGGTATAGCTAAACTGATTCCTAATGACTTGGGTATAACTTTGACAGAGTCATTAAAAAAAGCCCCAGAGTTATCCAGTCTTTATGACGAAGATGACGAGGCTCAAGAAGTGATCGATTTATCATTGAAGTTAGAGGGCTTAAAAAGAAATGTCGGTAAACATGCAGGTGGTGTGGTTATTGCCCCCAGCGCAATCAGTGATTTCTGTCCTGTGTATGTGGAAGAAAGCTCACAGTCGGTGGTTTCGCAGTTTGATAAAGACGATGTAGAATCAATTGGCCTGGTTAAATTTGATTTCTTGGGCTTGAGAACACTGACCATTATTGACTGGGCTATACAATCCATTGAAAAAGAAACTCAGCAGTTATTGGATATTGATACCATTCCACTGGATGACAAAAAAACATTTGCTTTGTTACGTTCAGCAAAAACGACTTCTGTATTTCAGTTAGAGTCTTCAGGCATGCAAGGATTGATTGGTCGCCTTCGTCCTGATAGTTTTGAAGACATCATTGCGCTGGTGGCACTGTACCGACCTGGCCCGCTGGATTCAGGGATGGTAGACACCTATGTAAAGTGTAAGCATGGGTTGGAGACCCCAAATTATTTACATGATTCTTTAACGGATATTCTAAAACCTACGTATGGCGTGATATTGTATCAAGAGCAAGTGATGCAAATTGCGCAAGTGCTTTCAGGATACACCTTGGGTGGCGCTGATATATTGCGTAAAGCGATGGGTAAAAAAATCCATGAAGTGATGGCTCAGCAAAAGCAAATCTTCATTGATGGCGCGGTTGAACGTGAAGTTGATGGCAAATTAGCTGCAGAGATATTCTCTCAAATAGAAACTTTTGCCGGTTATGGTTTTAATAAATCGCATTCTGCTGCATATGCATTGGTTTCTTATCAAACCGCCTATCTGAAGGCACATTATCCAGTACATTTTATGGCGGCTGTGTTGTCTGCAGATATGGACAACACAGAAAAAGTTGTTAACCAGTTATTTGACATTCGTGGCTTCAAAATCAAAGTCAAAGCACCTGATGTGAATGATTCAGTGTATAAATTTAAGGCCCAACAAGGTGCCATCATTTATGGTATGGGAGCTATTAAAGGGGTGGGTGAGGGTGCCATAGATGAAATTGTTGAGGCTCGTGATAAAGGTGGAAAATTTGAGTCATTCCAAGACTTGTGCACCCGTGTTAATTTAAGAAAAGTTAATAAAAGAACCTTAGAAGCTTTAATCAGAGCTGGTGCCTTTGATCAATTACATGATAACAGAAGACAGCTGCTAGAGGGTATGGAGCAAGTGGTAAAAGCAGCAGATCAAATGAGCAAAGACCGTGATTCAGGACAGTTTGATTTATTTGGTAATGCAGCTGGTAACTCATCTTACCAATCCATTGAATTACCGCAAGTGCATGAAGATGACAAGTTAACGCGTTTGTTGGCTGAAAAAACTGTGACAGGGACATTCCTTACAGATCACCCATTGCAACATGCCAGTGAATGGCTTTCACATGTGACCACGTTTGAATTGTCGAAGTTTCAAGACATGCAAATTAAAAATGCTAAACCAACAGATTATCGAGTGATGGGTCTGGTAACAGGTGTCAGACCAGGCTTTAAAGGTAAAATGAAAGTTCGAATAGTTGATCAATCTGGTTTTTTTGAGTTCAGCTTGAGCGAACAGTTTTATTATGAATACCAGACGATGTTAGAGGCCAATGCCATGGTTTTTGTTGAGGGTAATGCGGGCTTAAAAACATTCAAAGGCAAAGATGGTGGCCCAGATAATGAGGTATTTGTCACTGCAGTCAGTAACTTATACAGCATAGAAGAAGCGGTGGCTTTGTACTGTGACCGGATTTGCTTTGTGAGTACTGAGAACAGCGATGATTTATCAGGTGAGATCAACCAATTATTGGCTAAGCATGGCAAAGGAAAAGCCCAACTGTATGTGCACTACAAACAATCGGGTCAAGAGGTGAATTTAAAATTATCAGCACAACATAAAATCAGACCTTCCTATTCATTGTTAGAAGAAGCACTCACCAAAGGATCAATTCAGCAAGTGCTGACAAAAAACTAAAGGTTCAGTTAGATCCCACCTGGCCCACAGTCATTTTTCAGGTAATCAGTCATGGACTGATACAATTCGATTTGATGATTGTAAAACAAGGTGTTGGAAAAATGGTCAGCGCCAGTCAGCTCAACATACTTGTAGGGTTTGTTGTGTTTATCCAATTCTTTGAGGTAGCGCTTGGCATGTTCCGGTGGTACTCGTTGGTCAACACTGCCGTGAATCAATAAAATAGGGACATTGACTTTTGCAACCTCATTAATAGGTGATATGCTATCTACCCACATGCCTTCTTGTTCAATCTTACTGGCCCCACGTAATCTATCACGGTAGTAGTTAACTTGTAATTGGTTGTCTACCACGGCTGCCCCAGCAATGACACATTGATACATTTGTGGTTGGCGAGAAGCGGCAATCAAAGCTGCATAGCCACCATATGACCAACCAAACATGGCAACTCGATCAGGGTCTGCCAGTTTTTTTTCAATTAAATATTTAACACCATCATCCTTGTCATCTTGCATGGCTTTGCCGCCTTCACCACCATTGATAAATGCGGATTTGTAGAAGTCTAGCCCATATCCTCGTGAGCCACGGTATTGTGGCTGAATAACTAAGTAACCTTGATTAGCGAGCATTTGACCCCACTCATCATAACCGACTGTTTCGCCTACAAATGGTCCGCCATGTGGCATAACTATGGTTGGAAATGGAGCTTCACCCTTGGGTTTGGTGAGAAAGGCAGGTATGATTTTACCATCTCTTGATGGGTATTTGATGTATTGGACTTCGGCCAAGTCCTCATGTTTAAATGAAGGTTGTTTGCTGCCAATTTTCTGAACAGTATTATTTCGAACCAGATAATAGCTGCCTGGGTCTTGCGGACCGACATTGTAAACCACCATACCTTTGTTGCCTTTGGCACGGCTAGATATTAGAATTGAATGAGCAGAAGGTATGCTGACATCTAATTGATTATACAGAGCCGCTTCTTCAGCATCAAAGTACTCGTAATGGTCTTTGTCTAAGAAATACCTAACTGCTGCAGTTTTGTCTGGTTTTTCCCAGCGATTACTGTGTCTTCTGAGGCCTGATACATCTACATCATTGCGTTGATAAATTAAATCGCCAAATGATTTAGTTTGGGTATTAAATTCCCACAGGCCTGTTTTGTCTTTGCCGTTATGTGCAGTTACCAGTAAGGTATCGGCTTTGACATCATCCAAACCGGCAATGTTGAATGATTCAAAGCTGTTTTCACTCAAACGATATATTTCTTGCCAGTCATCGCTGTTGGCTTTGCGGTAATAGTAAACTGATTCTCTGGATTTATCATCAAAACCAAAACCCACCCGAGGGTTTCCTTTGCCATCAAAAACAATGTTAGCTAAAGCTATACTGCCTTGAATCAATAATTTCTTGGTACCTTTTTTAAGATCAAACTCATAATAGTGGCTGGGTCTGAATCTCAGCCTGGCTTCTTTTGATCCGCCACTCTTGGCATTGAAAGCCAAAATGACTTTATTGGGCTCTTCCGGAAGCAAATTGACAACCCTGGCATTGACTTCTCTGAATTCTTTGATTTTTTTTGTTTTCAAGTTGAACTTAGCTAACTTGCCTTCATAAACACCACGGTTAAAACCATCGATTTTATCCCGTACTTGCTGCCTTAAGCTCAATAGGATGTCATCTTCACTGATCCACGAATAACCAACTATTTCCATGGGGTTAGCATTGACTCTGAAGGGTTGCTGGGTCAAATCATCGGACTGGAATACTTCTAATATCGGGTTACCCTCTTTACTGGGAATTTTCATCAGCGCTAATCGGCCACCCTCTGGAGATAAATTGACTTGGCTGATGACATCTCTCAGGGCAAAATACTCAAGCGGATAGGGTTGGTTTTGCTTTTCTGCTTTTGCTGTAAGGGTATAGGTTAATGTGATGAAAAATAAACCATGTAAAAATTTATGCATGCGAATCTCCCGATAGCTATTGATTGTTACTCAATACATTATATGATAATTGGAGTTGCTTGGGCTGTTGATTACTCACATTTTTAAATTGATTTGTTTGCTGGATTAAAAAAGCCCCTTAAAAGTAAGAGGCTTTCATTGAAAAGATGATCATCTGATCAGAATTTATAACCAACATTAAAGAAATAACGTCTGCCATTCAAATCATAACCAAAACCTTGGGGTGAGTTCACCGCTGTAGTTACTGGAGCGAATGCATCAATCTGAGGAGGCTCTTCATTGAAAACATTAACTACACCAAAACGTAAAGTCCAAGCATCTTTTTCCCAATTCACTGAAACTGTGTGGTTGAAATAAGACCCGGTGTCATATACGAAACGACAATTTTCATCACCTGCTTCAGGACCGGCACATGTGAACGTGTTATCAAGATCTGGATCAGGGTTGTTAAAGCTACCAAATGGGTTTTCTACATCTGCATCAACTCCAGCAGAGCCTATGTATCTGGTTTGCCATGCAAAAATAAAATCACCCACGCCTGCTCTCAGGTTCAGAGTCCCTGACCAATCTGGAAAGCCAAACTGTCCACGATCTTCATCAAACGTTATTGCACCATTGTCGCCCGTGAATAAATCTGAGCTTTCTCTGATGTGAGTCATGACTAAATCAGCACCAATTCTCACATTTCGATCAAACATATTAAATTCATTGTCATAGGTAACGTTAACATCAACGCCTCTCACGGTTTGGTTGTCACGATTAATAAATCCTGAATCGATGATATCAAACACACCATCTGCATCACGAGTAATACGACTACAGAAAGGGCTATCGAATTCTTCATCGTTATAGCAGTCATTGACAATAAATTGTGCATTGGGCTCAATAATGGTGTTATTGATTTCTATTTTATAATAGGTGGCACCAAGGGTAAGTTCAGCAGAGTCGAAGAACGGTACATCCCAAGAAAATCCATAAGTCAAAGAATCAGACTCTTCTTCATTCACATCTTGAACTCCTCCTGTGGAAACTTCAGTGCTGAAAGTATTGAAACCGTTGTTATAAAGTGTCGTTGGATCGGCACCTTGGTTAATACAGTTTTGTAATACTTCTTGAGAACGTGTATCTTGATCAGGTAAGTAAACCTCATTGATTGGATCATAGGCGTCGTCAGGAATGAAACATGGGTCAAATACATTGGTAAAACCTGTTTGATCTCTGAGGAAATTTTCTCTCAAATTAGGCGCGCGGTAAGATGTACCTTTAGTGGCTCTTAATAAGAGAGAGGGAATTGGACGATAGCCCAATTTAGCTGAATAGGTATTGGCACTTGGGAAGAATTCATCTTTGGTATAACGGCCTGAAATATTCAAATCCAGTGATTCAATACCCGGTTTATTGGCAATTAGAGGTACTTGAACTTCAGCAAAAGCTTCACGGGTGAATTTAGAACCACTGGCTCCACCATCAGCAAAGAAGCCGAAGAACAAACCGTCTCGAGCCACATCATCAGGAATGGATTGAATTTCATCACGGCGAATTTCAAAACCTAAACCCGCGGTAGCTGGACCTGCAGGTAAGTCAGCCACATAACCTGAAGCAAAAGCTGACCAAATGGTTTGTTCTACTTTGGTTCTGAAATCACGTGAATCAAATAAATATGCACGTTCAGCTGGCGTTAAATCGCTGACAATAGGTGAATACAAATTGGGTGCAAATAGATTGATGGGTACACAACCATCGTTGTTACCACAAACCACCTCACCGGTAGTTGGGTCAACTCTGGAGGTGTTTAAAGAGTAATTGAGGTGATCGTTTCTGATTCCGCGTCTTGAAGATGTTCCATCGGACTCTTGGTGAGAAATATAAGTTTCAAATGCCCAGCTATTAAATGAGCCAAAATCAATTTGTGGTAAGTCACCACGAATACCAAATACCAGTCTGGTTTGCTCAACTGTAGCACTGGTTTGGTCACGATCACCATCAATGGCGATAACAGGACGTGTTCTTTGTGGTCCTATGGGTCCTAAGAATTGAACACAACCTTCATCACCTGGTGTACACCCGATGTTGTTGATAACAGCGGGATTGGCCAGTAATTCATCAAATGCTAAACCACAATCAATGCCATTTAGACCATTTGGATTACAAAGGTTAAATGGGTTGTCGGCTGGAACAAATGGAAAGAACTGAGGCTGACCTGAATCCTGAAAGGTATCACGTCGACTGTAACTTGCTTCATAAAATGGAGTGATGTTCATATCACCTTCAAATGTATATTCACCATAAGTCATCAGGTTTTGAGTTTTTAATTCCAAGAACAATGTGGCGTCCGTTTGGAAATCGTATAGAGAGTAATCAGTGAAGTTGATGTCAGCAACGCCATCACCGTCTGAGTCGATAGAACCAAAGAAAGTACTTTCTGTAAAATTAGGCCAACCTCCGTTGGTGCTTCCGGGCGTATAATAGATACTTCCTACATTAGGAGCAATGAATCGACCAACTAAACCTTGGGCGTAACAATTACCGTTGAAACGTTGATTGAGTACTTCATTTCGAAGGTCATTTTGTCTTATTTCACCGCTTTCAGTAACTTCGTAATGCTCTGGACATTTGTTGGTCCAATCACGTTCATTGTATCTGACAGCTTCCAAGTCATAAACTTCAGCACCAAAGCCAATAAAACCGCGGTCAAAGTTTTTACCCCAGGCTAAACTGAGCCTATTTTCTACACCACCTGATTGTTCAGGTACAGTGGTATTGAAGTCAATTTCCCAGCCATTAAAATCTTTACGCAGAACCGTGTTAAGCACACCAGCAACTGCGTCAGAACCATATATCGAAGATGAACCATCCAACAGTAAATCATACTGTTGAACTAAGCTGCCTGGAATCATGTTTAAATCAGGAGAAGCGGGAGCGCCTTCCACCCCTGATCCACCCAGTCGTCTACCATTAACCATCAACAAAGTTCGGTTGGCGCCTAGTCCCCTGAAGCTAGCGGTTCTGGCACCGGGGCCATTATCTAATACGAACCCAGAAAAAGTTAAATCAATTTGTTGACCTGCTGATGCGGTTGAGTTTTGAATGATGTCTGCGGCATCAATTTGCCCCACTTCCCTAGACTCTCGAGCGGTGATTACTTGCATCGGAGAGATGCTTTCATATGTGCTTTTCAACAGTCGGGTACCAGTGGTTACTACTGGTGCCAATTCAACGGTGTCCTCATCATCTGTCGTTTCTGTGGTCACATCTTCATCATCAGCATCATCTTGAGCAAATAATGTTGGACTGGTAAAGCTCAACATAAATATCAAGAAAAACAGCCAGCCCTTAGACTGAACTATTTTGTTCATTTTAGTTGTCATAACATTTCCTCTTATTTTTAGACTTTATAGTAATAGTGCCAGTGTGGGATATTTGTTGATCCAATTAATCGTGCCCAATCGCCTTCATCAACAGGGTGGAATACGAAAAATTCATTACTTTCTACACTAACTTAACAGATGATAACGTTTTATCAGCTAGGTAACAATCAAATTTCACAAAAAGTTAACAAAGATCACAGAAAGTTAACAAAGAAAAATTGTGTTTTTACTTACATAAAGTTTATTTGAATTTACTGGTCTGATATTTAAAATCTATAGTCGGTCTTTTTATATGCAACATCACGCTTGTAAACAGTCTTTAATTCCTGATAAAAACTATACCTTTTCATGCAAAGCCAGTTGTTTGAGTTTACAAAATGAGTCATGGCATCATTTATTATTTTCAACATGTTAATGTTACATTTACCCGTGGTACATTATTAATAAAATCATCAAATTATGTCGTTTCAGCCGAGCCTGAAGGCGAGCGCTGGAATTCAGGGGCGTAATTGATCAATTTAATCAGATTTCATTATGAACTGAGCGCTTAAAAATCTCAGTTTATTGACAATGTTCCATAAATAAATGAAATTTTAAACCTATTAAAGTTTTAAGGCCCTAAATGCACCACGGGTTTCATTTATATATTTGTACTGCTAGAATCTACGGTTATTTTATTTTGGCATGTGTATGTATAAAGTTTTAAATTTGGTCGTATTGATGATGTTCAGCGCTGTTCTGCACAGTAAGAATATATATTTGATGCGCCATGCTGAGAAAATAGAGGATGGCAGTAAAAACCCCGCTTTAACAACTCAAGGTCAGTTACGTGCGCAGAACATTGCAGATATGTTATCTCAAGCAGGTATTCAGCATATTTATTCCACTGATTATCAACGAACACAATTAACGGCCAAACCCTTGGCAGAGTTTTTAGGTATAGCAGTCAAATCATATGACCCAAGAGAACTGGAAGTTTTTGCCAGGCAGCTTAAACAAGAACCTGGTAATACTTTGGTGGTAGGGCACAGTAATACCACTCCAATGTTGACTTATTTATTATCGAACCAAGCAGTGAAGAACTTAGATGAAAGTGATTTTGATCATGTGTTTCAAGTTATCATCAGTCATGATGAAGTCAGTTTAAATGAGTTCAAAAGTCAGCCGAGCGTCGCCACAAATAAATTGACCGAGTTCAAACCCATGCATGATCATTTTTTTAAGGGTGAACTGGTATTTAACTATTTATACCAAGGAGATGTAATAGGTGAGTCGAAATATATTTATACAACCAAGGAAGGACAATACATATTGAGAGAGCAGCGTCATGTTGAATCCATGGGTATCAAGATGGACTCCCAAATAAGTGTTGATCATGAAACATTAATGCCCATTGAATTAACGACTATGGGTTCAAAAGAGGGTCCAATTGATATCGCTTTTAAGTGGCAAGATGATGTCGTCACAGGTCACAGCAAAGCAACACGTGAACGATTCAAAGCTCAAGGCAGTATTGAATTAAAAAAGCGTATACGTTCACAAACTTTGGAACGCACCAGTGTAAACATGTTGGCACATTTAATGCCAGTATCAGAACATGAATCTATTTTGTTGAATTGGTTTGATGGCCAAGATGGCAATCAGCGTTTAATAAAAATAACAAACCATGGAAAAGAACAGGTAACCGTTCCAGCTGGTACTTTTGATGCGTATAAAATTGAATATTCTGGTGGTGCTCCTTCTTTGAACTATTGGATCGATATTAATCAACCCAAAATAGTTAAGGTTGAACTCATCAAAGCACCATGGACATATGAATTGACAAGTTTTAAACCTGAATAGACCTGGGCTTTATTTAACTGGTGTTACTATTCAAGTTTGTTGATTTAAACAATCAAAAGTAACTGATACATATACAAGAAAAGGAGCGTTTTGTGACTGTAATTTAGCATGTACAATTTTTTGCTTGCTTTTGCTGACTGATAAGTCATAGAATCTTGGGCTGTTATTATTCGATGGTCTCTAAATGAAACAACCCATTATTACGTTTGTCATACTTTCATTAATATGTAGTTTTTCTATTCAAGCAACTCAGATTAAATTTTTGGACTTTAATTTTGATCCATTGGTCAGCGTACCAAGTCCAGATGAAACCCCATTAGAAAACCAACAAGGTGAAGGGTTGATGATGGTTCAGTTTAATGGCCAAGTTAAACAAGTTTGGTTGGATCAACTCAAAAATAGTAACATCAAATTATTACAATATTATCCAGATAACACCTATCTGGTATGGGGTAAAACCAATCAGTTGTCAGTTTTTGAGAACATGGACTTTGTGCGATGGTCTGGCGGCTTTGCTCAAGCGTACAAAAAAAGCGCCAATTTGAAAGGACGTAATGGACTGTTATCGAATGTCGATGTACATTTCTATAACTCAGGCTCGCCAGAAGAAATAGTGGAGACTTTTAAAAGTCTTGGTGCTGAGGTGCTGAACTACTTTCCATCTCAACCAGATAAAAAATTATATGATGCGATCATTAGGATTGATGATAAAGATGTCTCTAAGTTAACAGCAGTTGCAGAAGTGGTCTGGGTTGGTTTTATTGGTGCTGAACCAATTTTTGATGACGAAAGCTCTTCTCAAGTTGTTGCTGCCAACTTTGATGGTTCTAATCAACCCTTACTGGGATATGATAATTGGTTAACAACCATAGGTTTAGATGGTTCGGGGGTCATTTGGTCAATTACCGATTCTGGTGTTGATTATACTCACAGTGATTTAAATGCTCGAATTGTAGGAGGTCATAATTATCCTGGATGTGTTTTTCCTGATCCAGGTGATGATCCAGCCACTGGTGGACATGGTACCCATGTGGCTGGAATAGCAGGTGCTGATGCCAGTGCTGGTTTTATAGATGGTGAAGGTTATTTGTATGGTTTAGGAGTGGCACCTGCCTTTTCAATTTTTGCCCAAAACCCAATTTGCGGAACGCAAGACTCATGGCCTCCAGCTGGTGGTTGGCAAGAATTATCCAAACAAGGTGTAATCGGAGGTGCTGTTGGATCGAATAACAGTTGGACCTCGGGTGAAGGAACTGCACATGGCTATCAGGCGACTGAGAGAACCATCGACTTTACTGTTAGAGATGGAAATTTCGATACTGCTGGCATTGCAGAAGAGTACATGTGGGTTTTTTCAGCTGGCAATTCAGGCCCAGGAGTCAGTACCTTGACAGCTCCAAAAGAAGCTAAAAATGTGATTGTTACTGCCGGAACCCAAACTTGGCGAGTATCGGGTAATGTGGATGCCATGTATAATTCCTCCAGTCGAGGGCCTGCAGTTGATGGACGTTTTGTGCCGACTATTGCGGCACCTGGAGAAAATGTCGGTTCAACAAGAAACGATGATGGTGGTTCATGTGGCACTGCCATTGGTGGTACCAATAACTTATATTCGTTTTGTACCGGAACCAGTATGGCGGCACCACATGCCTCAGGTTCATTGGCTTTAATCACACAATGGTGGCGTCAAAATAACGCAGGTGCTAACCCTTCAGCAGCCATGGGTAAAGCATTGCTGATAAATACCGCTCAAGACATTACCGGTGCAGCTCCTATTCCTAATTTTGATGAAGGTTGGGGGCGTATAAACTTACAGAACCTGTTCGAAGCAGATACACCGTTTGAATTTTTTGATCAAGAAACTGTTTTGGATAATACCAATGAAACTTGGGAGATCACTGTAGGTGTGGTAGATGTCAGTAAACCATTAAAGGTAACTTTGGTTTGGTCGGATGCGCCTGGTGCAATTGGTGCCAATCCTGCTTTGGTTAATAATCTTGATCTTGAAGTGGTTAATGGCAGTGATACTTATTTAGGTAACAGTTTCAATGCAGGTTCATCGATAACTGGTGGTACTGCAGATGTACTCAATAATATGGAAAATGTATTTGTTAACGCACCTGGAGGCTCCGCGACAATAACCGTCAAAGCAACTAACATTGCTGGGGATGGTGTGCCGTTAATAGGTGATGATACGGATCAGGATTTTGCTTTGATATGTTCAAATTGTGCTTTGCAAGCTGATTTCACCTTGGATGCTCAACCATCATCTATTTCAGTATGTGCACTTGATGATGCCGTCTATAACATTGACATTGGTTCTATTTTGAGCTTCTCAGATCCAGTGACTTTATCAACCATAGGTCTACCAACTAATGCGATAGATTCATATGATACCAATCCTGTCACTCCAGGTAATACAGCCACATTGACTGTTTCCAATACTGAAAACGTGGCAGTAGGAAGTTATAATTTTGATGTTGAAGCCACATCCACAACAGGAGTAAAAACCAGAACATTGGGATTAGATGTTTTTGACACCATACCTAATACGGCTGGTTTAATTGCTCCTGCTGATGTGTCAACAAATATACCTCAACAACCTGACTTTAGTTGGATGGATGATCCCAGTGTAAGCGGCTTTTTAATTGAGGTCGCAACTGATGACCAATTTACTGACATTGTGATAGCTGAAACAGTTGATGTTAATTCATTTTCTGCAAGTAATGACTTACAAACCAGCACCGAACACTTCTGGCGGGTGACAGCTCTAAGTCCTTGTGGTGATATTGTTAGTAGTGTATTTAGTTTCACCACCACAGTTGCACCAGGCGATTGTCCTATTGGTCAAGCTCAAACTGACATTTTCAACTATACATTTGATTCCCAAGACATCATTTTTGGCCATGGATTTGAAGATACTCCAGCAAATACTGGTGGACCTGATGCTCAAGGTTGGACAGTTGATGTAGCAACAGGGGATGAAAATTGGTCATTACAACCTGTTGGAGAGGGCGGTTCAACTGCATTTCAAGCTGATGACCTCACAGTAGTAAATGACACATCGGTGGTATCACCAGTGATGGCACTGCCAACTGGTCAAGGACCATTGACTCTGCGTTTTTGGAATACCCAAACTATTGAGGAAAACGCTGGAGCCGGTGAGTGTTATGATTCAGCAACTTTAGAAGTTTCTGTAGACGGTGGCGCATTTGTACAAGTCACTAATGCTGATATCATCAATGACCAATATACGCGAACTACCAATGGTGGTTTTGATCATCCATTGCCTGCTGGCACTGATGCTTGGTGTGGAGATCCTTTAGCCGCAACGGTATATAACGTTAATGCTGATAATAATGCGGGTAGTGACGTTCAATACCGTTTCAGAATGACATCTGATTCATCGGTTGGTAGAGCTGAAGGCTGGGCAATTGATAATGTTAGAATTACCGGCTGTGAAGCACCGTAATATTTAACATTAACTTTACGATTAAGGGCATCCAGTGGGTGCTCTTTTTTTTATTTTTCAGAGCTCTCTTTAAACTTCACTTACATATAAACTTCAATAAATCTATGAAAAATATGCGCTGTCATGAACTCATAAGTTAATAATATGGGTTTATTTTGAAACTAACATGATTACTAGGTGTTAGTAGCTTGTTTGCCTAAAAAATTAAGTTTTTATACGAAAAAGGTTTGTGTGGGTTATGGTTTTTTGGAAAGTGCAATAAGGATTTACTGGAGGTACTATGGTAAAGTCATTGCGGCGTTAACCATTAAAAGTATGTGATAAAGATGCATTTTAAGATTAATAAAACCGAGATCTCTTTGCTCGATAACCAGTTAATCATCAATTCTGAAAACATTCAGGTGAATCAAAAAACCTATGATGCCTTGAGGTTTTTATTGGAAAGTGATAACCAAGTGGTTGAAAAAAATGCTTTGATAAAAAAAGTTTGGCAAGGGATTGTTGTCAGTGATGATTCATTATTTAAACAAATTCAGTTGGTCCGCCAAATTTTGATCAAAGCAGGTTTACCTGAAGACAGCATTGAAAATGTCTATGGTAAAGGGTATCGATTTAAATACCCGATAGAGAATGCACCCATGGCCGTAAAAGCCAAAATGAGCCCAGAGAAATCTTATAAGATCTATGTATGGCCATTGGCTTTGATCATTCTCTTGAGTGGGTTATGGTTTTTCTCAATGCAAGAACCCAAACCAGATCAACTGGATGCTGAAGAACGAAAGTCCATTCATAATTTAATGTTACAGGATTGGAAAGAAGGGTTGCTTAATATAGAACAAATATTAAGCACCAAGGATCAAATTTATTCTAAAAGTGATTTGGCTTATTTATACAGTCAGAAAGGGGTGGCTGAAAATCAATTGCAAAAAATGCAGAACAGCTTTGATTCTTTAAATAAGGCCTTGAAGTTAAATACAGAACTCAATGACTTTGAGATGATGGGTAAAAACCACCTCAACCTGGCTAAATATTATGATTTCAATGAAAATAGATTGAAACAAATGGATCACATTGAGCAGTCAATTAAATATTTTACGCAGGCTGAAGCAGCCACATCAATCATTGATGCGCAAATGGAATTGGCATACTTACAAAAAAAAGCAGGTGACATTGAACTGTCTATTAACACCTATCAAAACATCATTGCCAAAGCTAAAAGCATAGGTGATAAGACAGGTGAAATGATCGCCATTAATAATTTAGCTGCAACTTATCTGATCATCAATGAAAATGACCAAGCTTTGAAGTTAGCAGAACAGGGATTGGCATTGAATCTGTCTATAGGTAATGGACAACACATAGCTAATTCATACAGCTTTCTGAGTCAACTTTATCAACAACAATCAAAATCATCACAAGCCATTTCTATGATCGAGCAGGCTTTGAAATATCAATTAACCAGTGGTGATTTTCGCAATATGGGTCCGAAATTAATGAGCCTCAATTTTCTGATGGTCCAGACTTTTCAATATCAGCAAGCTGAAGAGTTGCTTGAAATAACCGGACGATATGCCCAAGCCTTGAAAGTGAAAAATGGTCTGGCGATATTAAATCTTTATACAGGCATGAATGCGGCGCACCAAAACCAATGGAAAAAAGCTGAGAAAGATTTGATGTTGGCTTATCAACTTTCTGAAAAAAACAACTTCAAATACAGACAAAATCAAACCATTGCCTATTTGGCATTGGCTCATTATTTTAATGATAACCACCTTCAATCGATTGAGCCTGCATTGAAAGTAGCCTCAGATGAGTCGAGTAATGCACGCCCTAAAGCCATGGCAGCTTTGGTACTGGCATTTACATACCATCATATTGAGAGACAGTCATTATTTGATGAATGGTACGCAAAAGCGAAGAATGAAATTAAGGCAGAATGGTTGTTCGAGAATATACTGTTATTGAAGCTTACATTACTGATTGAAGAAGATGGTGAAGTTGCTGAGCAGATAAAAGCCGAAATTCAATCCATTCAGATGAAGATGACAAAATTGGCAACTGAAAGCCAAGTGAATCAAAATATATATAAAGATTTGAAAACCAAAGTCACTGAGCATGTTGATGGTTTGAATGAAAGCTTACATTCCATCGAATAACGGCTTGATTCCCAGGAGTATTGTGGTTGAGTTTATTACCTGAATGAAAGCGGTTTATTCAGAAGGGTGACGAATTGGCTGAATAAATAGACACCACCACAAGGGTGATGGTGTCACTTAGTCTGTCTGGTATAATTAATCGAAATCACTGTGAAATATGATGTCATTATTTTGGCCAAGATACTCATAAGCACCTGCATCATAAGGTCCAAAATTATCCACCACGTTTAATGTATCCACACCCCTGACTTGGGCATTTAAGTCATCATATCGACTATCAAAAACTGTTTCATCGCACATATCAACTGCACTTGAATCTCCTAACAAGTAAAAGTCATTCACCGCTGCGTTTCTGAACCGAGGATTTTGTGCTGATAAAAATCCAATATTGCCTACCAGACTTTGTGACTCTTTGACTACACTGCAGCTCACTTGAGATATCGGGTTGGGCCCCTCTATGACATACATATCACCAGCTTGCCAAATGATGGAGTTGAAAATATTGATGCCAACAGCGCTTTCACTGCTATCGAGATAGAACACTGATCTGGAATTGTTTGCTGTGATTGTGTTATAAATTAACTCAATTTCACCACCTAATTCATTCTCGCTGAATAAACTGAATAAGTCTTCTGAGATCTCATCATTGATGGGGCCGTTATTAACCATCAAATTACTTTCTAATCTTAAATTCCCACCTTCAGAGATTGCAAATAAGGTACCAAAGTTGGCTTGGTTACCGTTGAAAAAACTTTGGCCGATATCAGCGACTGCTGACGTATTGATATACCCTGCAGCCCCTTCACCAGCTTCAGTAACAATGAAATTATGGCTTATACTTGAACATCGATCATTGTTCCAACAGTTTGATGAATTTCTTTGCATATTGAACTGTGCGAAATCTTCAACCACAATTCCACCACCTAAAGTATTGGCTACATTAAATTCAATTTTTGCATTCGTGGCATTCAAGGTGGTGCCTTGACCAGTCAAATAGATGCCGCCGCCACCGGCATCAATATCAGCAGTAGATAGATTGAAAACCACTCCTGCTGGATGTTCATCATTACCAGTTAGTAACATATCTGCGCCGCCTTTAAGGTATATGCCGCCCCCTGAAACAGCTGTGTTTTCATAGACGCCTAAATTGGTGTCAATGCCTGTTTCTGTATCTCCACTCCTGATATCTAATTGGCAATCGTTGTTGCCAAATATTCCTCCGCCATTGAAAGTGGCTACATTGTTATGTATGGCTGAGTCTCCTAACATGTTAAATACCGCATCACTTTCACAATAAACACCAGCACCATAGCCTGATGCTTGGTTGTCAAAAATTCGTGTGTCTGTGATGGTTAAGCGAGCATCACTTCCTCTGACTCGAATGCCTCCACCTTCATTGCCTTCATTGTTATATACATCCACATTAGCCAGTAACACATTAGAATTGCCTCTGATTGAAATACCTCCAGCGCCAGCAAATGCGATGTTTTCACCATTCAATATTTCAAAGTTATTGATCACTATTATTGAGGGAAATGCTTGCATGCCATTAATACGTACTGTCGTGCCATTGTTTTGTCCATTCCATTTAGATTTCACATCACTCAGCTCGTTATTTTCAGCATCAAGACAAGTTTCATAACCCCCGGTAATGATTTTAGGCTTATTGATTTCAAAAGAGTCCGTATAACTGACTTCATTGGTCGCTCTGATGTTAACATCGGCATCTAAATACGCATCTTGTAAATTATCAAAGTCGCAGTTGTTGTCTATGCCTACCGTAACAAATGCATTTGCTTGAAAAGTAATGGTTGCCATGCCCAATAAAGCTAACATCGGATTTTTATAAAGTTTCATCGGTTTTCCCCGTAATTAAATAAAGTAGGGAAATTAAAGCTTTTTAGATTCTGAAAACCCTGAAATAAGTCTGAAATACTCTGAAACCAAGGTTTAGTGAGAACTGAGTCTCATTTTTAGTGACAATACGACAGAATGAAATTCAAGTTTGTACTTGATATTTTGAAGAGTACCATACCGTTCAATGTTTAGTACATAACCATTGAACGGTTTGTGTTAGGTTGTAAAATTTTTATGTAGGGTTAATTGGTTGGTCCGTTATTGGGTGAACCCAGAGAAAGTGTTCCGCCAATACTATGACATAGAGATCTGACCGCAGGTATTTGCGAAATAGGTGAATTACCACCAAATAATGCGTAACCAGAAGCTGATTTGCAAACGTAGCTTTGGCTATGGAATGAGAAAGCAGCTGAGCTGAATAACACTGATAACAGTGTTAATTTTTTTAAATGTAATTTCATGTTAACTCCTAGATAAATTTAAGTTATTGCGGCATGTGCCGCAATAACTATGGTATATATACTGTGGTTAAATAAGTGTTAAAAATATGTTCGTAAACACACATTTATATTTGTTGTTTATTGGCCAGACTGATGTTGTGTAATAGATAAGATTTTAGTTTTGATGTTTTATTTAATGACGAACAACATCAGACTTCTTGTTTTGACATCTAATTTGTCAGAACGAAAGTACTGGTCAAAATCTAAAACCGTGGGCTAAATTACTTGACCACTACAATCATTCATAATGACTCTGTGTTGATTACATACAAGGTTGCTTATCAACTGCGGCTAAAGGGAGATTTGTAAGGGTGAAACCAAACTAGCCTCCTTTGTTTTCAGTTAACTTTACAATGGACCATTGATGAATTGAAATGAATCTCTGAAAATAATATCGTTGTCATAGGTTTCATCAGCACCGGCATCGTACATATTATCGATCACATTGTCTTGGTTAACAACTGATGGGTCATCCCAGCCACGAATTTCTGTATCAATGTCTCTGGCACCCGAAGACGCTGAACACAAATCAACAGCAGGTGAGGTTGATGCATTGATGTGATAATTACCCGTATCACGATTGATGAACTCTGGATCACCAACAAACATCCCAAATCCATCAGTAGATTCATTTTCGTGTGCCAGTACACATTCAAATTCTGTGGAACCCGGGTTGTTACCGTTGAGCACATTGCCTGTTTCAATGTCATGGACAATGGAATTTTTCATGGTCAAGTCGCTACCTAATCCAACCCCTAATACCGAACCTGTGGCATGATTATCAGCAATTGTACTGTGAATAATGAGGTATTCGGCCCCACCACCAGCTCCTATCACATAGAGGTCTCGATAGGCGAAGCCACCATTGCCATTGTGATTAAAAATACTGCCATCAATGACCCCTACAGCGGATTGCCCTGTGGAATAAACAGCGGTTCCAATATCTGCTCGGTTATCTTCAAAATAAGTCTGATTAAGTAAAACCAGACCGTCGTCATTGTAAATGGCTCCCCCACGCCCATTGGAAGCACTGGTCAGATTAGCTTCAAATAAATTACATTTATCATTAATATGACTGTTCCAACAGTTTCGAGAAAACCTTTGTATATACAATTGGGCTGTGTCATGAACACTGATGCCGCCACCATGAAATGCAGTGTTGTCGTCAATCCAAACTTGCGACAGGTCTGCCCGTGTATTTGTGCCAGTTATTTGAATGGCCCCTCCATCTCCTTGGCCTGATGAATCAGAATCTCCTCGATTGGCATTGAATCTAACTGGGCGGATGTTATCTCCTAAGCAATTATCTCCATCACAAACTTTTCTCCCAATTAAATTGATTATTGCACCATTGCTTGCAAAGAGCCCACCACCGCCATTATTAGCGGTGTTGGCTATCATTTCTGCTGAATACATTGAAAAAGAACAGCCGCCACTGATAAGTGCACCACCACCTCTGCCATTATTGCCAGTCACTTGATTAAATGCCAAACCACTGTTTGCTCCCATAACTATAGATGCATCACTGCCTGTACAATAAATTCCACCACCACTTGAAAGGCTGGCTGTATTGGAATAAATGACTGAGTTTTGCATAATGACATCTGTATTTGAGGTACCGTTAATAAATCCAAGGATTGCGAGACCTGAACCTGAATTGTTATAGATATC
The DNA here is from genome assembly GCA_937942365.1 of uncultured Marinicella sp. Classification (GTDB taxonomy): domain Bacteria; phylum Pseudomonadota; class Gammaproteobacteria; order Xanthomonadales; family Marinicellaceae; genus Marinicella. Next base: position 19,701 of record CALDFB010000338.1, read on the forward strand.
TGTATGATCTAACAGTATTTGGACATTTGCATTAAGAGTTGATATGCCAGCCCCAAATAATGAACCACTTGAACTGCCATTGGTTAAAGACAGGTTTTTCAATTCGATTGAATGACGCTGTGAATCTCCTGATATTCTTAAAGATGGGGTTCTTGAATTACTGCCATTGACCAATGATGGGCTACTGCTGGGTTGGATTAATGGAGAGCCTGCGGCTGTACAATCTGAATAACCGCCGATTAAGGCTACACTGATGTCATTAATGATTAAATTTTCATTATAGGTTTTATTGGTGGCTATATGGATTAAACCGGAACCAGAGGTCGGTATGGTGTCGATG
>CALDFB010000339.1 GCA_937942365.1 uncultured Marinicella sp.
AGAAAGATTACTGGAATACCCTAGTGCAATCAACGACCTTAAAACTCACAACAATCTCCGCGAAAAATTACTGGCAAGTAAATATGATCAAGACATCAGAACCATATTACACCAAATTGAAGTTGATGAAAATCAACATAAATTACAGTTATTAGAGAAGGATAACCAGCTGAAAGAAATACAGATCAATCGCCAATACTGGATCATTTTTTCAGGCATTTTATTATTCCTGATCGCTGCATTATTCATTCGAAGATCATGGCTCAAAAGAGCCAAAGAAAAAAATGAGTTGATCAAAGAAATTAACAATCACCGAGAACAGCTTTTAAAACTAGAAGGCTCTAAAGACCAATTGAGTGCATTGTTCAAAGACACTTCAGATGCCATCCTGTGTGTTGATTCAGGTTGGATGGTGGCTTTCCATAATAAACAATTTGAAACTGTATTCAATATAGATAATGAACTGCAAGTGGGGAAGAAACTTGAAACCTTGCTGCCTGATTTCTTTAATGAAGTCAGTCAAATGTCCATGAACAGCAACGACATGCCAAATCCTGGATTAATCGAAGCATTTGAAGTAAAAATAGGTACCACAACTTTGAAACTTAACATCAGGGTTCATACCATTAATCTGTTGGATGACTATGCTGTCTTCTCTATCACTGATCAAGAATCTGGTCAGGCAAACCAACAAATCAGTCAGTTGCTTGTGCAACAAAGTGCCGTGCAAAACATGATCAACAATCTTGGCAACAATAAGCACTTCAGTGATGAACATATGAATGTCATCAAAGGTGAGTTCAACAGCGGATTATTTTTGCAAAATTTATCCAGCGGTGATGACAGTGCAAAAAGAATGGCCCTGGTCAGCTTGATGCAAGGATGCATACAAATTTGGAACACCCACACCAAAAGCAATCGAATTGAACTGGCTGAAGCCACAGGTTACTGGAAAATTTCTATCGATGACGGCAGACTCAGAACCAGAGCCATGGATAGGTACCTTGATATCAAACACCTGCCAAAAAATCCGCGGTCTCGCCAAGTGGTTAAAACCGCTCACTATATATTATCTGAATGCGACTTGTCTATGGACCTTCGTGAAAAACTGAACCAATTATTAGACCACTTTTTATCTATGCCTTAGATTATGACCTATGCAGAGGTCTCATCCAGTACATTTTTCTTAAAGAAACCCGTGGCGCATTTGGCGTATTTGTTATTAATAAAATCATCAAGCTACGTCGTTATGGCCGAGCCAGTAGGTCAGTGGCTGGAATCTGGGTGTGTAATTGGTCAGTTTAATCAGGTTCCATTATGAACTGAGCGTTTAAAAGCCTCAGCTCATTAATAATGATTCATATCTTAAAGAAGAAACTGTTATCTCACCCGAATAATCAATGATGCTTCATCAGTCTATAAGCAATTGTATCGAATTGGGCGGAAGCCCAAGATTACATCACAAAGTTTCAATTGAAAACCACAGACTCAGAATAAGAACCATAGCCAGTACCTTAATTTCAATTCTTGTATAAAAGCGGTCTAACCAAATGGAAAAAACCGCTAATTATATGGTTCGAATGCAAGCTATCCCTGAAAATGCAAAGAAAGCTCAACCAGTCCTTAGATTACTTCTTATCCATGCACTAGAATGTCCAAGTACAAACAACTATTGTCCACCATTTAAAATAACACCATTACTTGGAACACAAACTTGGCAAGAGAAACTGACACCTTCTTCGGCGTAAGAAAATGATTGGTGATGATTTTCCCTGCTCACAGATTCAGAGAAAATTTTAGGTCGAATGATGGATGGATCAATCGCATCATCACCGTTCAATGATGCACAAGCACAGTAAGCATAAGCTACTGTGTGCTGATATTCCAGGCTACTTTGATAATCTGGATCCTCAAAAGCAAGCACATTACCAGTTCCATCAGTAGGGAAATGTTCTCTGTTTCCTAAAAGTGCTGGCGTAATAAATTCAACCACTTCTCTGTGACTTGAATTAGGAGGAAACTGTGAAGCATTCACAGGCAAGATTGGACACAAAACATGATCACTCAAACTGGCTTCTAATTCCGAAGCCGATATAGTAACTGAACCTATTGGAACGGGTGTTGTTGTATCAGCCGTGTTAACCCTTCCTACATACGTAGCTGGTTCATCACACCAAGTATCTGAAGTCACAAAATTATGTGCATTCAAAGAAGCGCTGAAAACAGCTGTTGAAACCAATAAACATTTTTTAATTATCATATATCACACACTTTGTTTAAGAGTTTAAATATTAACAAAACAACACCAAAAACAGGAACATTAATAGGGAAGTTTTGGGAAGATTTTAGGTAACAGATCACTAAATACTGATGCTGAACATTATTTAATACCCGACTGACAAAGATTTGTCACCCAAAAACTTTAATTTGATATAAGTTTCAATTTACAAACAACCAACCCGTGGTGCATTTGGAGTATTTGATATTAATAAAATTATCAAACTTTGTCATTCCAGCCGAGCCGGTAGGCGAGTATCTGGAATCCAGGCTTTCGAACTATCTGCTTGTTGAGTAAATTTATAGGCTGATCAATCACGCACCTGGATACTGTGGTTAAACCTCAGTTTATTAACAAAGATCCATAAGTGAAAGAAATTTTAACCCTATTAAGGTTTTAAAGGCCCTAAATGTACCACGGGTAACAACCACCAATCTGATACAAAAATTTACACGATATTCAATTACCCAAGTCATCTAATCGCTTGAATTTGCCCCAACCAACCTCACTTCTATATTTTAATAAAAATCTTTAATCATGACTGCAGCGAACTATTCATTACTTTTAAAACAGCTAAAAGCTTTGTTATCCACTGAAAAAGATTTACAAGCCACTGCTGCTAACCTGTCTTCATTCTTGTATCACAATTTAGAACAAGTGAATTGGCTCGGCTATTATTACCAACAAGGTGATGAATTGGTACTCGGCCCTTTTCATGGTCAACCGGCATGTACCCGTTTAAAAATCGGACATGGCGTATGCGGCACCGCTTTTGCTAACCAAGAAACTGAAGTGGTTGATGATGTGCATGCATTCGACGGTCATATAGCCTGTGATGCGGCATCGATGTCTGAAATCGTAGTGCCATTTTATACCGACACAATCAATGGCGTATTGGATGTTGATAGCCCAATCAAAAATCGATTCTCTGAAGCTGATAAGAATTTTTTTGAAGCCGTGGTTGATATTTTCATTGATTCTATCCAATAACAAGCATCAAAACATAAGTCCCAAAAAAATTTTAAAATGACCAAAGACCTATTCTATAAGTTATTAATCCATCTTATAATTATTAAATAACAATATTAAACAAGAACAGGTATGGCTGAAAAAGAAGTGGAAAAAGAGCAACCAAACCCCAGAACAGAATTGGTCAGAGACACCATTGTTCTACAACTCAAACTCATCGTTGATGGTATCAGAGATTTGGCTTTGATGCCGATCTGTTTGTTTGCCACTATATTTGGCTTGATTGTGCACCGTGAAAGACCAGGTCGATACACTTACCGTATACTCAGTTATGGTCGCTTATCTGAAAAATGGATCGGTTTATTTGATGATGCTGAAAAAGATCAGCTGGGTCCACTTGAATATGAAGGTGAAAAATTTGATGACATCATTGTTAAAGCACAAAATGCTTTCGAATCAAAGTATGTTGATCCAGAGAAAAAAGATTTTTTAGTCAAGAAATTAAATGATGCTTTGAATGACATCAACGGTAAACTCAATACCAAAAAAGCATCAAAATAAACAACTGACTTCAACCATTAATTATGGATCATATTCTGATCAACAAACATTCTTGGAACCAACGGGTTGAGACACATTTCAATTCAAAATTCTACGATGTCCCGGGCTTTTTAGCTGGCCGATCCTCACTCAATGACATTGAATTGTCCGGATTAACTGATGTAAAAGGAAAGTCATTATTACATTTACAATGTCATTTTGGCCTTGACACTTTATCCTGGGCGCGATTAGGTGCACTGGTAACTGGTGTAGATATTTCAGATCTAGCCATTGAAAAAGCCAACAAGTTAAAAAACCAAACCAAACTAAAAGCTGATTTTATAGCTGCAGATGTTTATTCATTCGCTGAACAATCATCACAACAATATGACATTGTTTATACTTCTTATGGTGCCATTTGTTGGATGCCTGATATCAAAAAATGGGCGAATACCGTTGCGGATAAATTAAATAATGGTGGCTATTTTTATATGGCCGAATTTCACCCGATCATTGATTTAATCAGTGGCTACAGTTACTTCCATCAATCAAAACCAGATGTTGAACCTGAAGGCACTTATACAGAAAATTGTGACGGCTCAAAACATGAATTTGCTGTTTGGACCCACACCTTAGCTGACGTAATTTCTGCTTTGATTGAGGCTGGACTGCAAATTCAAACAGTCAAAGAATTCGACCACAGCCCTTATAACTGTTTTGCAGGCATGCAAGAAAAACAAACTGGGAAATTTTACTTAGAACACAAAGGACAACATGTTCCCTTGGTATATTCGATCAAAGCTGTAAAAATATAAAAAAACATATAATTTCAATTTAAATTCATTTAATATTGATCTAATCATAAATAAGGAAATACTATGCATATCATTATCGCACTGGCTGGTGCCATCATCACCATATTAATTCTGCTTAATCGATTAGGAGCTGCTGGAATTACGCTAGACAGTTTTAACCCTTTTGCTTGGTACAGAAAGCACAAATGGTTAAACAGATACCACACTAAACCCATGTTTACCATTGATGACCCGCAAAAAGTGGCAGCTTTATTAATCGTTGCGGTGGCAAAAGCAGATGGCCTTATTTCAATTGAAGAAAAAAATATAATTCTAGAAATTTTTGAAAAAGATTTTGGACATGGTAAACAAGAAGCTTCTGGGCTATTTACCTCAAGTGCTTTTTTTCTTAAAGATGAAATCGATTTTGTTTCAAATTTATCAAAAGTACTTGAACTTTCAGTAAGAGATTTTTCGCAAAATCAAATTAAATTTACAATTGAGTGCATGCAAAAAATTGCATCCATGAGCAGTGAGAACTCAACCGAAAAAGACAAGATTATTAATAAGTTTTCAAAGTATTTTGAACGCTTAAATAAAACCAATAAATTTGACAGTGTCTGATATATTCACCGATTCCCATCAACAGATAGAAGAAATCCAGAAAGA
>CALDFB010000340.1 GCA_937942365.1 uncultured Marinicella sp.
CAAATCCTGCCACCATCATGACAGACCCAGAAACGGCAGACAGTATTTATATCCAGCCGATTAACTGGCAAACGGTTGCTAAAATCATTGAAATAGAAAAACCAGATGCGTTGTTACCCACCATGGGTGGACAGACCGCATTGAATTGTTCTTTGGACTTAGTCAGTCAAGGTGTATTAGCTCAGTATGGTGTTGAGATGATTGGTGCTTCTAGAAAAGCCATTGACATGGCTGAAGATCGAGAGCAATTCAGGGTTGCTATGGAAGACATTGGTCTTGAGTGTGCACAGTCTTATATTGTGCATGACATGGATGAAGCTAGGGTGGCGCAAAAACACATCGGCTATCCGGTTATTATCAGACCTTCTTTTACGTTAGGTGGTACCGGAGGCGGTATTGCATATAACCTTGAAGAATTTGAAGCAATCACAGCAGAAGGGTTAAAGCTTTCGCCGACTACTGAAGTTTTGTTAGAAGAGTCCTTGCTGGGTTGGAAAGAATATGAAATGGAGGTGGTGCGAGATAAAGCTGATAACTGCATCATTATTTGCTCGATTGAAAATTTGGATCCAATGGGTGTACACACAGGTGACTCAATCACTGTCGCACCAGCACAAACGCTCACAGACAAAGAGTATCAAGTGATGCGAGATGCATCATTGGCAGTATTACGCAAAATTGGTGTGGAAACAGGTGGATCAAATGTTCAGTTTTCGATCAACCCTGTAGATGGGCGAATGATCGTGATTGAAATGAATCCTCGTGTCTCTAGGTCATCTGCATTGGCATCTAAAGCGACAGGATTTCCTATAGCAAAAGTGGCTGCAAAATTAGCTATTGGTTATACTTTGGACGAGTTACAAAATGAAATAACAGGCGGAGCTACACCAGCATCTTTTGAGCCAACCATTGATTATGTGGTCACAAAAATTCCGCGTTTTGCCTTTGAAAAATTCAATAACAGCCTGGATCGATTAAGCACTCAAATGAAATCGGTGGGTGAGGTGATGGCTATTGGTCGTACTTTTAATGAGTCTTTCCAAAAAGCATTGCGAGGCTTGGAAACAGGTAAGTCTGGCTTAGATCCAATGGTTACTTCAGAAGAAATGGCTAATGGTTTTGATTTGGTGAAAGAAATTCGCGAACCTTCTTCTGAAAGAATATTTTATGTTGCTGATGGATTTCGGCAAGGTTTGAGTGCCGAGAAAGTATATGAAATATCAAAAATAGATCCTTGGTTTTTAGCTCAAATAGAAAGGCTGGTAGCGATTGAATCATCATTGTCTGGTATGCATTTAGAAGACATCACGGTTGCACAAATGCTTCAATTAAAAAGAGAAGGTTTTTCTGATGTCAGATTAGCAGAATTGGTGGGTTCCACCGAACAAGACATTCGTGAAACAAGACATGCCTTGAATGTTAAACCAGTCTTTAAACGTGTTGATTCATGTGCAGCGGAATTTGATGCGCCAACAGCTTACTTTTATTCCACATATGAAACACACTGTGAGGCCAATCCTACTGACCAGAAAAAAATCATGATTCTGGGTGGTGGCCCCAATCGAATTGGTCAAGGCATTGAGTTTGACTACTGTTGTGTCCATGCTTCTTTGGCGCTCAGGGAGGCAGGCTTCGAAACCATAATGGTTAATTGCAACCCAGAAACAGTTTCTACAGATTATGACACTTCAGACCGTTTGTATTTTGAGTCATTAACTTTGGAAGACGTGTTAGAGATTGTTGCCATTGAGCAACCACAAGGTGTCATTGTTCAATACGGTGGCCAAACACCCTTAAATTTGGCTGAAGCGTTACAAAATGCTGGTGTGCCTATCATAGGTTCCTCACCAGAATGTATCAATAAAGCGGAAGATCGAGAGCAGTTTAAATCCATGCTGGACAAGTTGCAACTGCGCCAACCACCCAATGGCACTGTGACTTCGGAACATCAGGCCGTAGAAGTAGCCGATCAAATTGGCTTTCCTTTGGTGGTAAGGCCTTCTTATGTCTTGGGTGGACGCGCTATGGAAGTGGTTCATTCTCAAGCTGAACTCAAGCGCTATATGAGAGAAGCCGTACAAGTTTCAAACGATTCACCAGTTTTATTAGATCGATTTTTGGATCATGCCATAGAGGTTGATGTAGACATCATTTGTGATGGCGAAAATTTCATGGTAGGTGGCATCATGGAACACATTGAACAAGCTGGGGTTCACTCGGGTGATTCTGCATGTTGTATACCCCCATTTACATTATCCAGTGAGATTCAAACTGAACTTGCCCGACAGTGTAAATTGATGGCCAAAGAATTGAACGTGGTTGGATTAATGAATACACAATTCGCTATACAGGGTGATGATATTTATATTTTAGAAGTCAACCCAAGGGCTTCAAGAACTGTACCTTTTGTATCTAAAGCGTCAGGTTTACCATTGGCGAAAATAGCCGCTTTGTGTATGGCTGGTATCAGCTTACCAGAGCAAGGTGTGCAAGCTCGTTTAGCGTTGAATCACTTTTCTATCAAAGAACCGGTTTTCCCATTTGTGAAATTTCCTGGTGTTGACCCCATTTTAGGACCTGAAATGCGTTCTACTGGTGAAGTGATGGGGATAGGCAAGTCTTTTGGTGCTGCTGTGGCTGCAGCAAAAATGGCAGCCGGTGTTTATATGCCTAGACAGGGTAAGGCATTTGTCAGTGTGCGTGAGGCTGATAAAGAAAAGTTAATTCCCTTGGCGAAAAAGTTGCGGAAAATGAATTTTGAATTGGTGGCTACACATGGTACCTGTGATTTATTGCGAAAAGCTGGATTGTTTTGTGAAAGTGTAAACAAAGTAATTGAAGGGAGACCGCACATTGTGGATAAAATAAAAAGTAAGGAAATTGATTTCATTGTCAACACGACTGAGGGTGCACAGGCAATTGCTGATTCTGCTTCAATCCGGAAAGAAGCTTTGAAGCAAAGTATTAATTACACCACAACAATAGCTGGTGCAGCTGCTACAATTGCGGCCTATGATTATTTAAATCAACAAGAAATATATTCATTGAAAGAATTACATGAATAGACAGTTAATTTATAAGGTATAAATAAATGAACAGAGAACCCATTACACAAAAAGGTGCCGATTTACTCAAAGCTGAGTTGAAACGGCTGAAAACTGAAGAGCGACCTAAAATTATTGATGCAGTAGCCGAAGCGCGAGCTCATGGTGATTTAAAAGAAAATGCTGAATACCACGCTGCCAGAGAACAACAGTCTTTTACTGAAGGCCGGATTGCAGAACTGGAGGGCATCATCAGTAATTCACAGGTTATTGATGTGACCAAATTAAATGTTGGCGATAAAGTGGTTTTTGGTGCCACAGTTGTGCTTGAAGAAGAAGAAAGTGGTGATCATGTTACCTATCAAATCGTCGGTGACGCTGAGGCTGACATAGATGCAGGCAAAATTTCAATCAGTTCGCCCATTGCACGCGCATTGATTGGGAAAAGTGAAGACGATGAAATTGAAGTCAGGGCACCCGCAGGTGATATCGTGTATTTCATAGAATCTATTCAGTATATTTGATGGCTGATAGTTAATCGAATGGCTCAAGCCAAGCTGGTTCGCCGATCAATCGCCCAAGAGGATTTACCAGGAGGCACACACCTGCATCCTCTGGTGCAGCGTCTTTATTTGGCTCGAGGTATCACCACTTATAGTGAGGTTGATTACAAATTAAAAAACCTTCATCACCCCATTGGCTTTGACGGCCTGGTCGAAGCTGCACAAATTATCATTGAGGCGATAAAAAAACGTTTGCATATCATCATAGTCGGTGACTTTGATGCAGATGGCGCGACCTCAAGTGCATTGGTGATAAGGGCCTTGCGTCAAATGGGTTCAGAGCATGTCAGTTTTTTGGTTCCCAACAGGTTTGACTATGGTTATGGACTGACGACAGAATTGGTTGATGAACTGGTCAAGCTAAAGGCGGACTTGATCATCACTGTTGATAATGGGATTTCTTCCGTCGACGGGGTTGCAAAAGCCAAGTCCTTAGAGATGCAGGTTGTCATAACCGATCATCATTTGCCGCCTGAGCAGTTGCCCGAAGCAGATGCCATTGTTAACCCTAATTGTGAAGGTGATCAATTTCCTAGCAAAGCACTGGCTGGAGTGGGGGTGGCATTTTATCTGATATCGGCAGTTCGCAGTCAGCTACAGCAAGAAAACTGGTTCGAGAGTAAGCAGTTAGCTGTACCAAATTTTGTCAAATTACTTGATTTGGTGGCACTTGGAACTGTGGCTGACCTGGTACCACTTGATGACAATAATCGAATTTTAGTCGATTCTGGGCTCAATCAGATCAAGTTTAGAAAATGTGCCATTGGTATCAGTGCTTTGTTTGAAGTTGCAGGTGTTGATCAAAAAACAGCCGATTCTACAAGTTTGGCATTTTACATAGCGCCTCGTTTGAATGCCGCTGGTAGGTTAGAAGACATGAGCATAGGAATCAATTTGCTTTTAACTGATGACCCCAGAGAAGCCAAGTTGTTGGCTGGGCAACTGCAGAAAATTAACCAACAACGCAAAGAAATACAGGCTGACATGCAGATTTTTGCAGATTCTGTGGTTAATGAGCTTAAACAAAAGAAAGATTTCCCTGGTGCCATTTGTTTGTTTCATAAAAACTGGCACCAAGGAGTGGTCGGTTTATTGGCCTCTAAGGTCAAAGAATTTACCCATCGCCCAGTGATTGCTTTTGCCAAAGAAAACCCTGAATCTGAATGGCTTAAGGGATCAGCTCGCAGTATTGATGGAGTGAATATCAGAGATGTTTTAGTTGATATTGATGCGGCAAACCCTGCATTGATAAAAAAATTTGGTGGTCATGCGATGGCTGCTGGATTGTCATTGAAACAAAGCCATTTGAATC
>CALDFB010000341.1 GCA_937942365.1 uncultured Marinicella sp.
GTTTTTCAGCCTGTGCATACATCATATGGTGGAATAAAGCGACGCCAATATTCATTGCTGCTTGGGCTTCTGAGTTACAAGACACTTTAAAATTTACTACTCCCAAATTACCAAGTTTGCTCAGCATTAAATCTTCTTGATTGTGATATCCATCATGAGCTAAACCTACTTGTACGATAAAAAAAGTAAAAACAGTGAAAAGGTATTTTATTGTTGGAGTTTTTTGCATGGTGCACTTAAGTCTATGAAGAAAACTCGATGCTAACAATCACGGAAAATTAAAACATGAAGATTGTATATTGATTATATATAGATGAAGTGTTGGCCTGGTTACCACGCCGGAACGAGGTGAATTTTATGCATAAATAATCATTGTTGAAATAACTTGATCAAGCTTTCTGGTTCAGGTCGCGCGATTGTGGTTTTTCAAAGTACACTTTCGACCGCATCTCTTAATACCTTTTATCAAAATACTGCTTTGAACGCAGGTGGTGCTGTCTGGTTTTCAGGAGCCATCAATTCAAACTTAAATAACTCATTGTTTGTTGGCAATAATATCAATGGAACCTCAAATAATTGTTCAACTAACTCAGGTACTTTTGAGAACAACATGTCTGACATCGGTGGCAGTGGTTGTGGTATTAATTCGGACACTGCAAACATAAACCTCGATACAGTCTTAGCTAATAATGGCTGTTTGACACCGCTGGCCGATGGCAGTTGTGTGCTGACTCATGCGATAGGGGTTGGTAGCGTAGCTGTTGATGTGGCTGTCACGGGAACCGTGACTGACCAAAGGGGGTTTGGGGTAACAAACACGCGTGATATTGGTGCTTTTGAATTCGACGGAATTAATCCTGATATAATTTTTGAAGATAGGTTTGAATAACTAGTAGGGTTGTTAAGCAAAGTTATTTCAAATCACTTCAGCTCTGCTCAGTCAGCGGTTATGTTCACTGAGCGGAGTCGATGTCATTAATAAGTTGTGCTGAATCTCTATTTTTGGCGTACATTGGATATATTTCAATGGAATGCAGTTGGCTATCAAGTCAAAATTGGCATATTTTATCACTCAATATACACTCTAATAATTCTTTTAATATCAATTACATAAAATCATAAAAATAAAAAGTTAAATTATTTTGATATATTTTCGTATGGATTACGCTTTATAGGCTAGAACATATTTTGATTGTCTATATTTTTAGTGGAGAAGAACTATGAAATTCGAAATTCTGAGTAGAACAAGAAAGTGGCAGTTGGTGTTAACCCTAATAACAACTGTGTTAATTAACAGCAATGTGTTTGCAACAACCATCACAGTCGACGGGACAGACGGGTCTGTGCAAGAAGATGGCGTATGTACACTCAATGAAGCCATAGAATCTGCTAATACAGACACAGCCGTGGACTCATGCCAAGCAGGTAATGGCGTTGATATCATTGAATTTACCGCTGACATTACTATCAATGCCTTTTATGAAAACTACCCAACATTTGGTAAAACAGGCTTACAAGTTATCACATCTCCAATCATTATAGATGGTATGGGTTACAAATTAGAAAGGGATGAAAATTTGACATGCAACATCGATAATAATAATGACAGCAGTGAATTCAGGTTAATTCTAATGACTGATGCCAGTGATTTAACGCTTAAAAATATGACATTACAAAATGGTTGTGCTGATGGAGCGGCATTCGAAGCTCAAGGCGGTGCGATATTAAATATATCATCGGGTAAACTTGTGTTAAAAAACAGCAGTTTCATTTCTAATGAAGCCTTTTTCGGAGGTGGGATTCACAATTATGGGTTGGTTGGCATGATTGAAAACACCACTTTTGATTCTAATTCCGGTATCGCTGGTGGTGCCATTTTTAATGACATTGCTGGTATAAATAAAATTTTTGGTAGTATATTCATTAACAACCATTCAAGCTCAAGTGGTGGCGGTATCTTTAATCAGGGTACAATCGATGAAATTATTAACAGTCTTTTCACACTTAATGAATCGGGCTTTGGTGCTGGTGTAGATAACAGGAATGTCATCACTACAATAGCTAATTCAACTTTTTCTGATAACATGGCTGCTTTTGATGGTGGGGGGCTATTTGCCCAGGGTGATTCATCAATAGGGTCAATCAAAAACACAACATTTTCAAATAATACCGCTAATTTTGGAGGCGGGTTTTATAATTTCAATAATACATTAACTGAATTTTTTAATAATACATTTGCCAATAATAATGCAGTTTTTGAAGGAGGTGGTCTGTTCAATCGAGGGGTGATAAACAATTTCAGAAACAGTTTGTTTTATAATAATACCGCTGATACTTTTGCTGATTGTCGTATTGCAGCTGGTTCTATCAATGGGAGCGATAATCTTTCAAATCAATCATCAAATGATTGTGGAAATTTAATTACCCCCAATTCAATAACGACTGGTTCTTTAGGTATACTGACAGATAATGGTTGTGCAACGCCTCTGGCTGATGACAGTTGTATTCCATCACATGCATTGATGTTTGATAGCGAAGCAATTGACGCTGCTGATAATTATGCCACTTCAATTGATCAAAGAGGTCTATTGGCGAATGGGCCTAGAGACGTGGGTGCTTTTGAATTTGGAGCAACTGTCAGCGATTTGATATTTAAAGATGGTTTTACTGATTTTTAGACTTGCCATAAAGGCCCTACTGGTGGTTTAACTTTATACACGAATCAAGCAAAGGTCTCTCATAGTCTTAAAAATAACTTCGGCTCAGCAGTGTCTGCGTTCTAAAACGATTTGTCTCAAGAACTGGCTGCTGAGTCACAAAGTGCCACACCACTTGGAGTCATGGCAACCCAATTGGATCAAATTCACCAAACGGCTGGCTCTGGAGGATTAGACTTTTCAAGTAGACTGAAATGGTGACAAAAAATGTAAGTCACTTTGGATAGGTGTTTTCACTTCGTTTTTTAGTCATCATGAGTTATTATGAATGTATAAAGAACACATTAACAAACATTCATAATGACTCAAGAATCATCAGTCGATGAAAATCAATTAGATGAAAGCATCTACCAAAAGTTAAAAGCCATTGCCAATAATTTGATGCGGCAGGAGCAGCAAGGCCATACCCTCTCACCGACAGATTTAGTGCATGAAGCCTACCTCAAATTATCTGATACCCAATTAGACCTAACCGAAGAAAAAGCCTACCTGTTTATCCTAGCACGGCAGATGCGTCGCTTACTGGTGGATTATGGACGTCGTAAACGTTCGGTCAAACATGGTGGTCAAGTCAACCAAGTTTATTTCACTGAAAGCCTCAATGTGGCGGGACAACAGTTGTTTGATTTTACTGGTGTCAGTGCGGCCATAGATGAACTGGAATCTGTGAGTGAACGCTGTGCAAAAATCATTGAGCTGTATTACTTTATAGGTATTGGTCGTGAAAAAATTGCCCTATTGATGAATATTTCTCAATCAACGCTTGCCAGAGAAGTGCATTTTGCCAAAGCTTTTATTGGCGATTATCTCAATGAAAGTTAGCTGATAGGATAAACGGTTTTGAATTCAGACATCAAAGAGCTTTTTGATTTAGCGATGCAATCTCCAGCCGATGATCGTGAACGGATGATTGATGAAAGTGAATATGCTGATGATATCAAAGCCAAGGTCAAACGCATGCTTAAGATTGATGTTGAGCAGGTGGCTATCACGGGAACGATATTAGATTCGGTGCATGTGGGCTTGGAAATTAAGTCGATAGAACCAGGCATGGTAATTGAGAATTATCAATTAATCGAATCAATCGGTCAAGGTGGTCAAGGAGAGGTTTGGTTAGCGAATCGAATAGTTGGTGATTTTGAACATCATGTAGCAATTAAATTTTTGAAGCCTGTGCACGATGAAAAAGAATTGTCACGGTTTAGGAACGAACGTGAATTATTGGCACAGTTAAAACACAACAACATTGCACAACTCATCGGCGGCGGTGAACTACTTAGTGATTCCAAAAGCCCCAGACCTTATATGATTTTAGAGTTGGTTGAAGGCTTGCCGTTGCTTGAATATTGTCAGCAACAACAGTTTAAATTGCGCGATTACCTGAAGGTATTTCTACAAATTTGTGATGCCATCAGTTATGCCCATTCGCACTTGGTGGTACATCGTGATATCAAACCCAGTAACATCATCGTCACCGCTGAAGGTGTGGTAAAACTGCTGGACTTTGGTATTGCGAAAGCCATGGATGATGAGCAAGTGAATACCCAAACAGTGCCCATCATGACTTTGGCATACTCAAGTCCAGAGCAGGTATCAGGCGGACCAATATCAACAGCCACCGATGTTTATATCTTGGGCTTGTTGTTGTATGAATTGTTGACTGGTCAACGGGCACAAGCGGTACAAACTGAAGTGCCGAGCGAACTCATTCATGAAATTACTGAAAAAATACCCACTCTTCCCAGTGAAGTGACTTTGTTGCCTGAACTGAATAGGCATTACAGTAAACGTCACTTACAAGGAGATTTGGATAATTTAATCATGATGGCACTGCGCAAAGAACCGCATCGCAGGTATGCGTCGGTGGCAGCTCTGGCGGATGATGTGAGGCATTTTTTAGATGGCAAGCCTTTAGTCGCTACTGGGGACAGCCATTGGTATCAATTTAAAAAGCTGATTGGCAGAAACCCTCTGGCCAGCATGTTATCTTTGGCTGTGTTGTTTTTCATGGTTTTATTGCCCATAGTATTGTATGACAGCCAACGAAAAATCAGTGCCCAAAGAGATGCTGAAATAACAGCCAGGGAAGAGGCCCAAAAACAAGCCACTATTGCTAACAGCACCAAAGACTTTTTGGTCAATATTCTTGAGTCAGCATCACCGCTTGCAAACCAAGGTGAAGACATCAGTTTACAGGACGTATTGGCCAACTCTGAACGCCAGCTTGAATATGGTATGGAAAACCAGCCCATTCTCAAAGCAGAATTAATCAACACACTATCCAGCATTCACCATCATCTGGGCGACAGTAAAAAAGCCATTGAGTACTATCAAAAATCATTACCAATTTATGAGGAAAATAATGACATAAAAGGTCAAGTTTTCACGCTTGGTCAAATGGCTGTCATCTCGATCCTGGACAATGATCCAGACGGTGCGAAAAAGTATGCTGAATTGGCTGATAGTTTGAGTCAAGAACTGGATGATCCAGTTAAATTAGCCTGGCACCATTCCCAGATGGCCACCTGGCAAGGCAGGGTGGGGCAAAAAGAACAAGCGTATCAGCGCTTAAAACAATCATTACAAGTCTTACAACAAGCACAAGTGGGGGATCATGAATTATTGGGGCGAATCTATAACGAATTATCCATCACCAGTGAAAATGATGAGCAATCACTCGAATACATCAATCAAGCACTGCATCATGCTGAACTAGACCATGGCAAAAATCACCCCAAATATTTCAATCGATTGATTAATAAAGCAACCAGAGAGTTAAGGCTACAACACATTGAAAATGCAGCGATTACTTTTAGTCAAGCCGATGCCATCGGGCAAAAATTGTACGAACCTAATCACCCATTCATGTCTCGATTGTATGGTGAAATGGCCATTTTGTATCACGATACGGGTGAATTTGACCAAGCCAAGAATTTTTATACCAAAGCCATGCGAATTAACCGTGACCTAACAGGCACAGACAGTTATGGCTACATGTTAAGCACCAATAATTTGGCCTATTTATATGCGGACTTAAGAGAATATGATCAAGCCATTAACTTATTTCGAGAATCACTGGCGCTGCGCAAACGCCACTTCAGTGATGATCCATTTAGGGTGGCCAGCACCCAATTTAATTTAGCCCGGGTATTGGCACTGACTGGCGAGCACGTTGAATCAGAAGCATTAATCCAACAGGTGATTCCTGTGTATGAATCAAAAAACAGAAGTATTCTGGGTGCGAAAATTGTCCAAGTTGCTAATCAAATTGGCCAAAACCCTGACAATGTAACCTGCCAATCAGTTGAACCCGTATTAACGGAACTGAAAACAGAAGTTGATCAAACTTCACCCAAAAGCTGGCGCCGCATGTACAACGAACTCTGGCTGGGTCAACTGGCCCAAAAGTGCCAAATGATGGCATTATCGCAAACCCTCTTGCAAGCTGCCTTGGAACGCGCTCAAATAATTTACAAATCGGGTTCTACAGGCCAACAATTAATAGCCAAAACCGTCCAAGATAACTTTCTAAAGTAAAAAAGCAAATTATTTAAATTAATTTGATACTATTGATCATGACTTTGACTGCCAGCACAGTCAGTCCTTTGGCAGACAATGATTGTGCTGAACCCAATATCAATGGTAACTGTGTTGACTCATGCTTTGACTTTTAATTCAGAGGCCATCGATCAAGGTGACAACAATACTACCGCTGTTGATCAGCGTGGTTTATTGGCTGATGGGCCCAGAGATATGGGTGCATTTGAATTTGGTGCCACTGTCAGTGATTTGATTTACAAAAATAGTTTTGATTGACTTGTTAACTGGACTTAGGTGTATACTTACCAGTTTCTAGAGCCTGGTTAAGTATATTGCAAAATAATTTACCTCGCTCCCATGTTGGAGCTTGGGAATGAGGTGAATTCTATGCATAAATAATCATTGCTGAAATAACGCCATCAAGCTTTCAGGTTCTGGTCGAACTCGATAATTTGAAGTTTGATCAGAATAAATGATTTTGCCGCCCTTCTCAGTGGCTATGATGGTGGGGTAGTATTGATCATCTTCATAGCCAAACGCTTGAAATCCGAACGGTAGACCATGGTGATGAACGATTCCAAATTGTTTGCCCATTTGTTGGTCTTTATCGATCAAAAACTCTAAAGGAACATCAAACCGTTTAGCCAGTGACTGTGTGTGTTTTTCGGGTTGAGAGGCAATGATAAACACTCGGACTCCCAGTTCTGCTATTTGTTGATAAGTCGAAGCTATTTCATTAATTTGTGCCATGCACAAAGGGCACCAGTTGCCACGTGTGAACATCAACAAAGCGGGATGTTTAATCAGATCAGCAGTCGTCACCTGATTCCCTTCAGTGTCGATGGCCTGAAACTTTGGTAATGGTTGACCGTTTGCCAGTATATGACTCGCCGAACGTTGGTTATTTGAATACCAATAAATGTAAAGTAAGGTGATTAAGTAGCTTAGAAGAGGCAAGGCGGTAAAAATTAAAAACTGGCTTTGGTGGTTGAGTAAACTTATAAGTAAACCAATGAAAGCAGTGGTTTGTATAGGCCAGAGGTGCTTGTTGGTTCTGGCTATGGATTTGAACAATAAAATATAAGATAAAAAGAACAATAAGGGAAAGGCCGATAAAGCCATTCCTAATCCTAATAAAGGGTAAGCATTCAAGCTCAATACAATACCGTTAAAAGCAGATGTGATCAAAATTAATGGAGAAAAAGTTATGAACAGGGATTTGATAAGATTCATCATTTATAGTTTGATTCAGTGAGCTTAGGTATGTAACTGGCTTACATTTGAGGGTTATACATGCCAGTTATTAAGGCTTGATTAAAGATGGTGCAAAACAATTCAGCAGTCTTCTCGGTATCATACAAAGCAGAGTGTGCTTGATCTGTTTCCCATTCGATTCCCGCAGCATCAATACCTCTTGCCAATACAGTCTGTCCATAGGCCAGGGCAGATAAAGTAGCCGTATCCAGACAACTGAACGGGTGGAATGGATTGCGTTTGATGCCAGCACGCGTCGCTGCAGCATGGACAAAACCTAAATCAAAGTGTGCATTGTGGCCGACTAAGATAGCCCGAGTACAGTTGGCCGCTTTAATGGCTTTACGAATGGGCGTGAAAATTTTACCCAAAGCTGCGTTTTCTTCCATAGAAATCCGCAAAGGATGATTTAAATCTATACCTGTAACGTCTAATGCAGCTTGCTCTATGTTGGCACCTTCAAAAGGGGTTACATAAGCATTAACGGTTTCACCCGTTTTTAATGTACCGTCTTCATCCATCTCAATGATTACGGCTGCAATTTCTAATAAGGCATCGGTTTGGTTGTTAAACCCTCCTGTTTCGACGTCTACAACAACGGGTAAAAATCCTCTGAATCGGTCTTTGATATTAGACATTGGGTTTAACTTGATTAAATGTCATATTTTAGAAGAGGCTGAATCATAATGATAGTTAATGCTTCTACATTGTTAGATTTAATCAATGCTCATTGAATAATCAGTTTTATATCATTAAGCGTATACATTTAAAAATGAATTAATAATGCCAAAGTATATGAAAATATCTAAATAATGTAATAATAAATACAATACATTCATTTAAATCTTGAAATATGGAAATAAAATTGCTTTAATCTACGGCAGCCTTAAAGGCACTCAAAAATTTTTGAAAATCAATGTGATTGAATGTTCAAAAATT
>CALDFB010000342.1 GCA_937942365.1 uncultured Marinicella sp.
GTTTGTCCATCCTCATCCAAACCTGCCAAAGTGAATAGCTTTCTGATGTGTTCTTCTTTGGCACCATCAAAGACTGGGGTTGCCATCGGTACACCACCTTTGAGGTTATGAGCCAGTTCCATCACCTCATCTTTACTGAAACCGGAAAAGCTCACTTTACCGGCATCATCGATGTTATAAATTTCACTTAAGAAATCTTTCATCTTGGCGATGGTGGCTTTTTCTTCAAGCATTTGTTCAATTTTATAACCCAAACCACGTGCAGCCATGCCTAAATGAACTTCCAAAATTTGACCAATGTTCATCCTTGATGGTACACCCAGAGGATTCAAACAAATATCAACCGGTCGACCATTTTCATCAAACGGCATATCTTCCTCAGGTACAATCATAGAGATCACACCTTTGTTACCATGACGACCAGCCATTTTGTCACCAGGTTGAATGCGGCGTTTAACAGCCAAATAAACTTTAACCATTTTCAAAACACCTGGGGCTAAATCATCGCCTTTAGATATTTTGGCTTTCTTCTCTTCAAAACGCTTGTCGAAAATTTCTCTTTGTTCAGTGATTTGCTCTGCCAAAGCATCCATCTGTTCTGCCAAAGCATTGTCTTGTGGCTTGATGTCAAACCATTGATCAAGCTCTAAAGTTTCAAAGTATGATGCATCAATCACTTCACCTTTTTTCAAACCGGGTGCTTTTGTGACTTTAGCGCCAACCAATAACTCTTGAATACGTTGATGAATCACAGCGCGCATGATGCGGAACTGATCATTCAGATCACTGCGTACTTTTTCAATTTCTTCTTGCTCGATCCGTTCTGCACGCGAACCTTTTTCAATCCCTTCACGTGTATAAACCTGTACATCGATAACTGTACCACTGGTTCCAGATTTAACCCGCAATGATGAATCTTTAACATCCAGGGCTTTTTCACCAAAGATAGCACGTAAAAGTTTTTCCTCAGGTGTTAATTGAGTTTCACCTTTGGGCGTCACCTTGCCAACCAAAATATCACCAGGACCCACTTCAGCACCCACATACACAATACCAGAATCATCCAGCTTGGTTAATGTGCCTTCACTGATATTCGGAATATCGGCTGTGATCTCTTCAGAACCCAATTTGGTATCGCGTGCGATACAAGTTAATTCTTCAATGTGGATGGTGGTTAAACGATCTTCTTTGACCACACGCTCTGAGATCAAGATTGAATCCTCAAAGTTATATCCATTCCAAGGCATAAACGCCACCAACATGTTTTGGCCTAGAGCTAACTCACCTAAGTCAGTAGATGGACCATCAGCCAACACATCGCCAGCTGCAATCACATCGCCTACTTTTACGATTGGGCGTTGATTAACACAAGTGTTCTGATTTGAACGCATGTATTTAATTAAGTTATAAATATCTACACCTGGATCTTTCTCACCAATTTCAGATTGGTCCACTCGAACCACAATTCGACCAGCATCAGATATTTCAACCACCCCTCCGCGCTTAGCCATAACTGTTACACCGGAATCACGCGAAACAATTCGTTCCATACCAGTCCCAACCAGCGGCTTATCGGCCTTCAATGTTGGTACAGCTTGACGTTGCATATTTGATCCCATCAAAGCCCTGTTCGCATCATCATGCTCAAGGAATGGAATCAACGCGGCGGCAACTGATACAATTTGCTTTTCTGACACATCCATGTAAGAAATTTCTTGCGCTTGCTTCAAAACCACCTCGCCTTTATGACGACAAATGATGAACTCATCAGTGAAGCGGCCATTTTTATCCAAGTTTGCACTGTTTTGAGCTATCGGATTATCAGAATCTTGAATAGCAGACAGGTAAACGATCTCATCAGTTACTTTGCCGTTATTCACTTTCCTATAAGGCGTTTCTAAGAAACCATAATCATTGGTTCTTGAATAAACCGCCATTGAATTAATCAAACCAATGTTTGGCCCCTCAGGTGTTTCAATTGGACACAACCGACCATAGTGAGTCGGATGTACGTCACGAACTTCAAAACCTGCACGTTCACGTGTCAGCCCACCTGGCCCCAAAGCTGATACACGACGTTTGTGTGTGATCTCAGACAAGGGGTTGTTCTGGTCCATAAATTGAGACAATTGGTTTGAACCAAAGAATTCTTTGATCGCCGCTGAAATAGGCTTGGCATTGATCAAATCCTGAGGCGTCAAACCCTCTGATTCTGCTACAGTCAAACGCTCTTTAACCGCACGCTGCACTCTGACCAATCCAACTCGAAATACATTTTCAGCCATTTCGCCTACTGAACGGACACGTCTGTTACCTAAATGATCAATGTCATCAACTTGACCAATGCCATTTCTGATATTAACCAACTCTTTCATCACAGCAACAATGTCTTCTTTGCTTAATGTGCCCGCACCCTCAATCTCATCTATACCTAAACGCATATTAAATTTCATGCGTCCAACAGCAGATAAGTCATAACGTTCTTTGGCAAAGAATAAACCTTCGAACAAATTGCGGGAAGCTTCTTCAGTAGGCGGCTCACCGGGGCGCATCATGCGATATATTTCAATCAACGCTTCTTCTGGGGTCGTAGTTGGATCTATGTTCAATGTGTTAGACATGAATGCACCACGATCCAAATCATTGACAAACAAAACATCAAATGATTTAACACCAGCATCACGTAACTTTTCTAGCACCTCTTCACTGACTGCAGTATTGGCTGGCAATAAAATTTCACCGGTTTCTTTATCGATGACGTTATGTGCTAAAATTTTGTCAATTAAATAACTGTCTTCCAAAGTCAATGCAGTTAACTTTGATTTCTTTAACTTACGTTCATGCCTGGCAGTAATTCTTTTACCCGCCTCAACAATGACAGTTTTTCCATCCTTGATATCAAAACCAAAAGTATCACCTTTGATATGTTCAGGAACCAATTTCATCTTGGCGCCTGTCTTATTCAAAGTGATGTTGATTTTCTCGAAGAACATATCCAATATCTCTTCGTTATTAAAGTCCAAAGCCCTCAGTAAGATTGAAGCAGGCAACTTTCTGCGACGATCAATTCTCACGTAGACGCTGTCTTTGGCATCAAATTCCATATCCAGCCAAGAACCACGGTATGGAATCACTCGAGCTGAATAAAGAATCTTACCTGAAGAATGGGTCTTACCTTTATCATGATCAAAGAACACACCTGGTGAACGATGTAACTGGTTAACAATCACTCGCTCAGTCCCATTGATAACAAATGTTCCAGTTGGGGTCATCAATGGCAAATCACCTAAATACACACTTTGTTCTTTGATGTATTTAACTTTTTTCTTTTTCTTGGTGCTTTTTTCTTTATCGTAAATAACCAATTGAATTTTGGCACGGATAGAGGCGGCAAACGTCATGCCTCGCAACTTACATTCAAGCACATCAAACTCAGGGGCTTCAACTCCCACACTCACGTACTCTAATCTGGCAAAACCAGAATAACTTTCAATTGGGAAAATTGAATTCAATGCATCATTAAGACCATTCAAACCTTTATCATTCTCACCTAAAAAGGCATTGAACGATTTTACTTGAGTGTCTAATAAGTAAGGAACATCCAGTACAGCAGAAGAACTTCCAAAGTCCTTTCTGATTCTTTTTTTCTCAGTAAATGTATAACCCATTGCTTTTGTCACCTTCGCCATGCTCGCAAAATAATAAAATATTCTGCTGATTTAATATGTATTTAACGCTTTTAAATTACATTAAAATTAATGTTAGATTTTTTAAGCGACTAAAGGCCGACATAAAATGCCAGCCTTTAGATTTAATTAATTACGTTATGTAATTATTTCAACTCTACAGATGCACCCGCTTCTTCAAGTTGTTTTTTCACGTCTTCAGCTTCAGCTTTATCAACACCTTCTTTAATAGGTGCTGGTGCGCCTTCTACCAATTCTTTGGCTTCTTTCAAGCCTAAACCTGTGAT